>NZ_JBEZKE010000046.1:0-40556 GCF_040651555.1 Streptomyces sp. NPDC048424
TCGCTACGACAAGACCGCCACCTCCTACCAGGCAGCCCTCCACCTCGCGGCCATCCACATCTGGGCCGCGAGATGATCGCTAAGAAACGCCCTAGGCGTCGT
This sequence comes from Streptomyces sp. NPDC048424, assembly GCF_040651555.1. Classification (NCBI taxonomy): domain Bacteria; kingdom Bacillati; phylum Actinomycetota; class Actinomycetes; order Kitasatosporales; family Streptomycetaceae; genus Streptomyces; species Streptomyces sp. NPDC048424. The sequence goes on from NZ_JBEZKE010000046.1 coordinate 103, forward strand.
GGAGCGCCCCCGCGGCTTCGGTCAACCCCTGGGCCGAGGCCGGCCATAGGCACCCGATGCCTTCCGGAGGGTTCTGGCGGCCGGCTGTTCGACGTAGTGGTGCACCAGCCAGGAGATCGTGAGCAACGTCGCCATGAGGACGGCCAGTAGGGCCCAGGGGGGCATCAAGGGGTGGATCAGGCGGATGGCTTCCCAGCCGGGCTTTTCGTGCAGGAGGTAGAGGGGGAAGGTGAGGGAGCCCGCGGTGGCGAGCCACCGCCGGTCGAGGAACGCGGGTTCCTTCAGTGCCAGGCTCATCAGGATCAGGTAGAAGGCGGTCACCACGGTGAGGGAGACGGGCCAGGACAACTGGTTGCCGACCGAGACCTCGGCCTTGGGTACCAGCAGGTGCAGCTGGTCCTGGGCCAGCAGCCACGATGCGGCCAGCAGCAGACAGACGGCCGGGGTCGGGCCGGCGCGGTGCATCAGGTACAGCAGGATCCCCCCGGCGAAGAAGGGCGTGGCGCTCGGCATGGCCAGGGAGGTCAGCAGGGCGTTTCCGAGGTACGGGGCGGCCGCCGACGCAAGGAGCCATGCCGCGCAGAACCCGAGGACCCGGCGGTGGGTGAGGCCGACAGCGGTGACGAGGGCGAACAGCAGGTAGAAGCGCAGCTCGGCCCAGAGCGTCCAGTAGGTGGGGTCGATGTTGCGCACACCCAGCGGTTGTTGGAGCATCGTCAGGTTGATCAGGATCCGGCGCGTGGTGAATCCGCTGTTCCCGTGCCTGGTGCAGAACATGACCGTCGCGGTGAACACGACCGCGAACCAGTAGGCGGGGTAGAGCCGGATCAGCCGGCCCACCGCGAAGTGCGCGGCGCTCCGCCCCCAGCACGACATGCAGATCACGAATCCGCTGATCAGGAAGAAGAGTTCGACGCCGAGCCAGCCGTACGAGGCGATCGGCTGGAAGACCGGGAAGACCTGAGCGGTGGCGACTCCCCATCGGTGGGAGGACCAGTTGTCGAACGCGCAGAAGTGGAACGCGGTGACCATGAGCGCGGCCAACAGACGCAGCCCGTCCAGCGAGTGGAGCCGACGGCTTCGGGGACTGCCCGCCTGATGTAAGGAGGGTGGCGCCGCGGAAGAGTCATCGGGAACGGCGGGCGTGCGCAACGTGACCATGGATCCGACCCTCCTGTAGCGGGCGTACGCTGCCGGGACAGTGGCGGGCTGCGGGCAACTGCTGCGATCACCGACCCATGTGCGGGCGCCACGGGTCCTCCCGGGCGGAAGTGCTGCGCACGCTAGCCCACAGCCGATCTTGATCCGGCTACTGCCGTGCCGACGCGCACGCCCCGGCATCCTGCCTCCCACGGATGGCGAAACCCGCCGCACAGGCGAACAACGTGCCCGGCCGCTGTTCGGATGCGATCGGCCGCACGGTGCCGCTGCGCCCGGATACCGCCCGGCAGGTCGCTGAACACCTCACCGCTGCTGGCCCGGAGCATCCGTGGATCGCGACGCGCACGCCCTCGACAGGTGGAGAGCGGGCGCGTCAGCGCGGTGTCGGCAAGCAGGTCGACATCGACCGCGATCGCCCCACTACCCGGGCAGGCTGCCGCAGACGCATCCTGCGGCCGTGTTCGCCTCGGCCGGAGCCTGCGCCAGGCCGGCTGCCTGCTCGCCGGCGGTACCGCAGCACGCATCCGGGGCGCTGTCGGCGCTCTTGCCGAGGGTGTCGGCGTCGGCCTTGACGACGTACACCTCCCAGGGCTCCTTGCCGGGTCCGGTGACCCAGACCTTGTCCTGGAGGGCGTAGCAGCAGGACGTGTCGTTCTCCTCGAAGGTCGCCAGGCCCGCGTCCGTGAGCCGGACGGTGGCCGCGGTGACGTCCTCGGTGGAGGCGACCTCGACGCCGAGGTGGTCCAGGCGGGTGTCCTCGCCGGCTTCGCCCTCGATGAGGACGAGCTTGAGCGGGGGCTCGGAGACGGCGAAGTTGGCGTAACCCTCGCGGCGCTTGGCCGGCTCGGCGCCGAACAGCTTGGAGTAGAACGCAATCGAGGCTTCGAGGTCGGCGACGCGCAGGGCGAGCTGGACACGGGACATGGCGGTCTCCCATCGGGACTGCTTGTATCGACATTCGTCGATGCAGTCGACCTTGCCACCGGGATCGACACCTGTCAATATTGAAGAATGTCGAAACAAGCTGGTCTGCCGGTGCTCGGACAGGACGATGAAGCGGCGTGCTGCGCGCCGATGGTCCGCGAGCCGCTGGGCGAGGAGGCCGCGGCCGACCTGTCGCGGATGTTCAAGGCGCTGTCGGACCCGATCCGGCTGCGACTGCTGTCCCTGATCGCCTCGCACGAGGGAGGCGAGGCGTGCGTGTGCGACCTCATCGGCCCGTTCGACGTCTCCCAGCCGACGATCTCCCACCACCTGAAGGTGCTGCGCGAGGCTGGGCTGGTCGGCTCCGAGCGGCGGGGGACCTGGGTGTACTACTGGGTGCTCCCCGAGGCGTTGGCGAAGTTGTCCGCTCTCCTCCAGATCCCGGCTGCGTCCGCGAAGGCCGGCGTGTGAGCGCGCCCGCCCCGCTGCTGCGGCGGGCGGCGGTTGAGGGGCTGGGGACGGCGGCGCTGGTCGCGGTGGTGGTCGGCTCCGGGATCCAGGCCACCGAACTGACCCGCGACGTCGGAACGCAGCTGCTGGCCAACTCCCTCGCCACCGTCTTCGGGCTCGGTGTGCTGATCGCCCTGCTCGGCCCGGTATCCGGGGCGCACTTCAACCCGGCGGTCAGCCTCGCCGCCTGGTTCACCGGGCGCCGCACCGGCGACGGCCCTGCCCTGCGCGAGGTCGCCGCGTATGTCCCCGCTCAGGTCGCCGGGGCGATCACGGGCGCGGTGCTGGCCGACGCCATGTTCGGCAAGCCGCTGGTCGACTTCTCCACCCACGACCGCGCCGCCGGGCACCTGTGGCTGGGCGAGGTCGTGGCCACCGCCGGGCTGGTCTGGCTCATCTTCGGCCTGGCCCGCGCCCGCCGCGCGCACCTCGCGCCTCTGCTGGTCGCCTCCTACATCGGGGCGGCGTACTGGTTCACCTCCTCCACGTCCTTCGCGAACCCGGCCGTCACCATCGGCCGGGCCTTCACCGACACCTTCGCCGGCATCGCCCCCAGCTCCGTGCTGCCCTTCCTCGCCGCCCAGCTGGCCGGCGCCGCCGCAGGTCTCGGCCTGGTCGCCGTCTGCTTCGGCCGTCCGGTTGCCGCAGCCGACGACGAGGTCATTGCCCCCGCCGGCGGGCAGCCGCCCACCACTCCCTCACCGTCCGCCGAAGAAAGCGCCCTCGCCCGATGAGCACCTCCGCCACCCCGTCCGTGCTGTTCGTCTGCGTGCACAACGCCGGCCGCTCCCAGATGGCCGCCGCCTTCCTCACCCGTCTCGGTGGCGACCGCGTCCAGGTCCGCTCCGCCGGATCCGCCCCCGCCGACACGGTGAACCCGGCCGTGGTCGAGGCCATGCGGGAAGCAGGCATCGACATCTCCGTCGAGGTCCCCAAGGTCCTCACCACCGAGGCGGTGCAGTCCTCGGACGTGGTGATCACCATGGGCTGCGGCGACGCCTGCCCGTACTTCCCCGGCAAGCGCTACCTGGACTGGCAGCTCGAAGACCCAGCCGGCCAGGGCACCGCGGCGATCCGGCCGATCCGCGACGAGATCGAACGCCGCATCCGCGGCCTGCTCGCCGACCTCGGCATCGAGCCCACGGCATGACGGCCTCCGGGGCCGCGGCCCGCATCGCGCCCATGCGGCCGGAGCACGCCGAACAGGTCCTGGCGATCTACCAGCTGGGCATCGACGAGGGCAACGCCACCTTCGAGACCACCGCCCCGACCTGGGAAGCATTCGACGCCGCCAAACTGTCTCCCCACCGCCTGGTCGCCCTCGACGAGGAGGACCGGGTCCTCGGATGGGCCGCCGTGGTGCCGGTCTCCGACCGATGCGCCTACGCCGGCGTCGTCGAGCACTCCGTCTACGTCCACCCCGACGCCCGCGGCCACGGCACGGGCCTGGCCCTGCTGACCGCCCTGCTCGCCTCCACCGATACCGCAGGCATTTGGACGGTGCAGTCCGGCATCTTCCCGGAGAACACCGCCAGCCTCACGCTGCACCAGCGCGCCGGGTTCCGCGTCGTCGGCACCCGCGAACGCATCGGCCGCCACCACGGCACGTGGCGCGACGTCGTCCTCGTCGAACGCCGCAGCCCCGACCTCACCTGAAGGGACCGCAGGACCAGTAGGAACCGCAGACCGCCCCCGCGCCCTGAGACGCACGTGACTGCCCGCCGCGCCGGCGAGCCTGTTGCCGGCCGGGCGCCGTAGCTCACGCGAGGCGGGCGCCGAGGAGAACGGCGAGAAGTGCGAGGGTCGGCAGCGCTCCCGCCCTGCCGTGCGGGGGAGCCGTGCGGTCCGGCCGGGCGGCCCGGTCCGGCTGCCGCGCCTCCTCGTCTTCCCTGTGAGGCAGAGGCGCGGGCGGGGCGGCCGGGGTGTGCAGGGACGGTTCGCCGTCCACCGTGGCGGGGAGAGGGCCGGCAGCCCACTGCTCAAGACCCCACGCCCCATAGGCACCTGTGTCGTAGGGGGCAGCCGCCCAGGCTTCGTATGCGTAGCCGTACGCATCGTGTGGGCGGTAGGTGCCCGTGGTCGCGTCTTCCTGGTAGCCGTGCGGAGCGGGCTGCGTGCCCGCGAACAGTGCGTCGTAGGTGGGCTGGTCCGGGGTCCAGTAGCCGTAGCCGTACGGCTCGTAGTCGCATTGATCTTGTTGGGGGAGGGGAGCCGTCCCGTACGGCTCCGCCGGCCCGGCGTCCGGCCGTTCCTGCGGGGTGACCCACTGCGGAGGGCTCGCCGCTTCGACGGGTTCCGCGGTCGCCGCCGCCGTTTCGAGGGTGGGGCTGGGCGGAAGCGTGACGTAGACGTACTGCGGTGTGGCCGGGTGGCTGAGCTGCGTTGCCGGGGCGGCAACGGCGGGCTTCTCCTCGACGAGCCGGCGGTTCTGCTCGCGCAGGACGCCGACTTCCGTCAGGAGCGGGCCGGTCTGCTCCTTCTGCTGTGCGAGTTCGCCCTCGATGCTGCGGATGTAGTCCCCGGCCTTGCGCAGGCTCCGGTCCTGCACCGTGACACGCTCCTGGAGGATCCGGCGTGTGCGCTCCGCGCTCTGCGCGCGGGCCAGAGCCTGCCTGAGGTCTTCGGTGAGGCGGTCCGCCCGCTGTTCCAGGCCGTGCAGTTGCTGCTTGGCGCTCCACTGGGCTCGCTGGTGCTCGGCGCACGCGCGGGCCAGCTCTTCCTTGAGATGGTCGCGCTGGACGGCGGCGGCCCCGCTGGCGAGGTGCGCCTTGCCGCACAGCTCGTCCAGCTCGGCCCAGACCCCGTCGGGGAAGGGGAGGGACTGTGCCTCGAGGTAGGCCTTGAGGGCATGCAGCTTCTCGCGCGGGGCGATCCGTTCCCCGCTCAGGTACCGCGAGACGCTGGCCGTGGATGTGCTCAGGGCTTTGGCGATCGCCGCCTGGGTTCCGCCCCCGGCGAGGTAGCCGTCCAACGCCTTTCGCAGCGCGGTCGCGTACGTGTACGCGTCCGTCCCCTCGGGTGCGCCCATCGCCTGCCCTTCCTCCGGAAATGCGCTGTCCACCAGCGCGATTGCCCGATTGTCACGCAGGCCGTGACACCCCTGGAACGCCTCGCGGAGGCGGCCGGATCCTTGCCGATCGCGATGTAACATCCGTTCCCTCTCCCGCAAGATCACCGCCCCCCTGAGGCTGAAACCAGGCCGCGGATCCGACCGCGAGCCGCCGCCCGCGGACCGCCCGCGGGCCCTCACGGGAGGGACCCCTATGCCCGCCAACACCCCGCAGCCCCAGCCCCAGACCCAGCCCGAGCCCGAGGCCCCGGCTCAGCGGCCGCCCGCGGGAGGCCCGGGTCCAGACCCGCTTGTCCTGCTGCTCCTGGCCTTTGTCGTCGTCCTGTTCCTGGGCGGTGTCGGGTACGTGGTCGCCGCGCACCCGAATCTGGCCAAGCCGGTCATGGCCGTCGCGGCCGTCGCCGCCCCGCTGGCGGCCGTCCTCATCGCCGTACTCCTGCGGCGCCGTTGACGACACCCGGCACGAAGCCGAGGGAGCGCTGCACGCGGCGCCCCCACCCTCGAGCGCACGGCACGAAGTCCGCAGCTCACCAGCAGAAACAGCGCGGATCGCCACCACCGGCGCCCCGCGCCGCCGCATGCCCGGGCCTACCCCGTCGAAACAGCCGAACGACTGAACATCGTCCGGGTTCACGGCGCGTTCGGTGCGTGAGGTCTTCGACGAGGGGCAGGCGGCGGGCCGGCTGCGGGTGCCGGTCGCCCCAGGCACCGGCGCGGCTTCACCCAGGGCAGAAGGCCACCCCCTTCCCCCCGCGCCCCGGATCCCTAGGGTGAGGGGGTGAGCACTCATGCGCCGAACGAGTCCCGCGTCATCTCCCTGCGCCCGCAGGCCCCGTCGCCTGGTTCCGGCGGGGCGGCCGGAGCCCCGCGGCGACCCGTGGGGGGTCCACAGCCGCGCGCGCCGAGGGAGCCGCTGTGGCGTGACCTCGTCGGCGACGTGCTGCGGCGCGAGCGGCTCGCCCAGGAACGCACGCTGAAGGACGTCTCGGAGGCGGCCCGGATCTCGATGCCGTACCTGTCGGAGGTGGAGCGCGGACGCAAGGAGGCATCCTCCGAGGTACTCGCGGCCGCCGCCCAGGCCCTCGGGCTCGGCCTCGCCGACCTGCTCCTGCTCGCCGGTGACGAGCTGGCCCGGCACGCCCGGAGCCGGCTGGTCCGGGGCCGCACGTCGCCCACGTCGCCCACGTCGCCCACGTCGCAGTACGACGGCCTCTGCCTCGCCGCCTGACCGGGCCGACGGCCGGTACGACGGGGCGCGGCCCCGCCGTACCGGCCGGCTCGCCGGCCCTCGGCCACGGCCGCGCGGGCTCAGACGAACGCGAACCGTCGGCTGAGCACCTCGTCGGCGAGCCCGTAGGCCACGGCCTCCTCGGCGGTGAACACCTTCTCCCGGTCCATGTCCGCGCGCAGCGCCGCCACGTCGTGGTGCGTGTGCCGGGACAGGACCTCCTCCACCTGCGAGCGGATGCGGACCATCTCCTTGGCCGCGAGGCTGAGGTCGGAGACGGTCCCCTGCCGGCCGCCGCTGGCCGGCTGGCCGAGCAGCACCCGCGCGTGCCGGAGTACGAACCGTCGCCCGGGATCTCCGCCCGCCAGCAGCACCGCCGCCGTCGACGCCGCCTGACCGACGCAGAAGGTGGAGATCGGCGCCTGCACGAACGTCATCGTGTCGTAGATCGCCATCAGCGAAGTGAACGATCCGCCGGGCGAGTTGAGATAGATCGAGATCTCCTGCTCCGGGCTCGCCGACTCCAGGTGAAGGAGCTGCGCGATGACCACGTTGGCGACCCCGTCGTCGATCTCGGTGCCGAGGAAGATGATCCGCTCGTTCAGCAGCCGGCTGAAGACGTCGTAGGACCGCTCGCCCTGCGCGGTCCGCTCGATCACGTAGGGAACCGTGTACGACCCCATGTCACAGCCCCGTCCGTCGGCGCGGCGTGGCCGGGCGGATGTCGGCGAGCGACTCCACCACCCGGTCCACCATCCCGTACTCCCTGGCCTGTTCGGCCGTGAACCAGCGGTCCCGGTCGCCGTCCCGCGCGATCGTCTCCTCGCTCTGCCCGGTGTGCCGGGCGGTGATCCGCTCCACGGCCTTCTTGGTGAACCGGAGGTTCTCCGCCTGGATCTCGACGTCCGCGGCGGTACCGCCGATGCCCGCCGAGGGCTGGTGCATCATGATCCGCGCGTTCGGCAGCGCGAACCGCTTGCCGGGCGTCCCCACGGTGAGCAGGAACTGGCCCATGCTGGCGGCGAAGCCCATCGCCAGCGTCGAGACGTCGTTCGGGATGAGCCGCATCGTGTCGTAGATGGCGAGACCCGCGGTGACCGACCCGCCGGGGCTGTTGACGTACAGGCTGATGTCGGAGCGCGGGTCCTGCGCCGACAGCAGCAGCAGCTGCGCGCACACCCGGTTGGCCGACACCTCGTCGACCTGGGTGCCGAGGAGGACGATCCGCTGGTCGAGCAGCCTTGCCGCGAGGTGGTCGTCGAAGTGGCCGGGCAGTGTGTCGCCCTCCTCCGCGCGGGGCGCGAGCATGGTGAGGGGAGTCATCTCTTCTCCTTGTCGAGGCGGGATGCCGTCGACTCCACTCTTGACCCCGGGAACCCCCAGGACGCCGTTCCTCTGCCCCCGGCAGATCCGCCACGGGCGGACACGACGTCACGGCACTGGTAGTCGAACCTGATCAGCCCCTTACCCACGCCGGAGTCGAAGGCTGCCCTGCCCGGTGTCCCACATCGCAGTCCCCACCGGCCGGATGGCGGGTCTGCTTCGCCCGCCGCATGGCGACAGGGCGAGGCAGCCGAGCCCGGATTGACCAACGGCATCACAAGGTTGGTGTCCGGGCCCTTCACAAGCCGAGGGCAAGTCCCCTCGAAGATCCTGTGGGATTACTTGTGGAAGTATCCGATCTCAGTCACTCGCGAACCACTCGGACACCACGCCGTGGCAGTGGCTCCGATGCCCACCCAGCCGCTGTAGATGTTGGTTATCCAGGAGCTCGGATAAGTACAGGCGACCCACACCGCGTACTGCCCTGTTCCGCTGGTGCAGCGCAGGTACCCGTATGAATTGCCGCCGGCGACTCCGAGTATGCAGTTCTGCGGGACGGCCTCCGCGGTCGCAGGCATGGCTACCACGCCCACCAGGGAGGCCGCCACAACTCCTAATCCTGCCACGAGCCTTCGCATGGATCCCCCAATCTAGACAGTGGCCTCGGACGGTATTCACCAACAACTGGCCGGTCAATGCCCAGCTGAATTCTTGGCTGGAATGGCCATCGGCGCGCGTGTCGCACGGCCGGAGCCGTCACACCGTTTCACCTGTCCAGAGACCTACGCCAACGAGGTGTCGACAGTGCCAGGGCCTGTTCCGTGTCTGGATCAGGTTCAGTTCCGGGCGCGGTCCGCGGGCCCGGCGGCTTGCGGGTGTTCTGCGAAGATCTCAGCGAGTACGACCACCAGGACGAGGACGAGGACGCGTTCACGGACAGGGAGTCGGGCTTCTACACGCTCTGGTACCGCCCGGCGTACACCCGTCTGAACATCGGTTGACTGGAAGCCGGCGAGCCGTACTCGACGGGGACCATCCCCAGAGCGTTCGTGGAGAAGCTGAAGGCTGTTCAGGAAGTCCAGTGGACGAACGTCAGCCTCGGCGGCCACGAGTGCGACCTGTCTCCCGAGGACGAGGCTCCGGAAGGGAACGGAGAGGTACGGATTCCGGGCGGGTCCGGCATCGCCTATGCCGCCCCGTTCTGATCACGCATTACGTCACCGCCCACGGCTACCGGCCGCCGCAGTCCTTCATGGATGCCGTTCTCGCCGTCGACCTCGACGCATCCGCAGCCAGAGCCGGATCGAGGCGACGGTTGTGGCGCCGGCGCATGATCTCCCAGGGCATCACCGCCGCCGCGAAGTAGATGGTCAGGCCCAACCACAGCGGCAGCGTGTAGGCGAGCAGCATCGCGCTCGCCCACCACGCAGAGGAGCAGAACAGGTCGACCCAGAACGGCACGTTCGCGAGGCGGAGGAACACCGGGGGAATGTGTTGATCCGGGTTCACGGTCGAGGCGTAGCGGATGTAGGCGCTGCTGGAACAGGCCGCAGTGAAAGCGGCGGCAATGGTGGTCGCGATATACATCGGATTCCCTTCTCCTGCGTGCGGTTGTTTCTCCCGCGCCCAGGGAATCCGGCCGGAACGCCTCGCGTCATGCCCCGTGATGTCGCGGCTTGACATCCGCGATGTCCGGACTTTGCTCGTATATCGGCTGGTCGGGCTGGTGGAAATGGCCTCGCCGTCAGGCCGGTCGTCACCTGTCAAGCCGCGTGTTCTCGTGCTGCGCAATCTCGTGGCAGGTGGGCAGTGACCACGACGTGGCCGCCGGGGCGGACAACGCAGCCGCGTCCTGGAGCGCGCGGATCCCTGCCCACGGGGCGGCCGGCACGTTGAGGACGAACATCCGGGTCACCAGGTAGTAGCCCTCCCGACCCTGCGTACGTCCATACGGGCGGGGTCGGCGTGTACCTGCCGGTCGGGCTCCGCCCGTCGCCGTAGGTTCCGTAGCGACATGCGCCCGAGCGAGTGGGTGCGAGGCGCAGTGTGCGGGAGTGGGTGGCGGCGATGGCCGAGAAGCGGACCGTGACGGTGTTCGGCGCTACCGGGCAGCAGGGCGGGTCGGTCGCACGGGCGCTCCTCGAGGACCCGGACAGCGGCTTCTCGGTGCGCGCGGTCACACGCGATCCGGACTCGGACCGGGCCCGGGAGCTGGAGCGGCTCGGGGCCGAGGTGGTCCGGGCCGACATGGACGACGAGGCGAGCCTGGCTCCGGCCTTCGAAGGGGCGTACGGGGCCTACCTGGTGACCAACTTCTGGGAGGACATGAACGCCGCACACGAGAAGGCCCAGGCGGCGGCACTGGCCCAGGCGGCCGGGCACGCGGGGGTCCAGCACGCCATCTGGTCCACCCTTGAGGACGCCCGCGACTGCATCCCGCTCGACGACGACCGGATGCCCACGCTGCAGGGCTCGTACAACGTCCCGCACTTCGACGGCAAGGCGGAGGCCGACCACTACTTCATGGACGCCGGCGTACCGACCACCTTCCTGCGCACCACCTTCTACTGGGAGAACCTGTTGGGCACGTTCGCCCCGCAGCGCGCCGAGGACGGCGCGTACGAGCTGATCTTCCCCATGGGCGAGCACCGGCTGTCAGGCATCGGGGTGGAGGACATCGGCAAGACCGCGGCCGCCATCTTCAAGCGCGGCACCGATCTCATCGCCGCGACCCTCAGCATCGCGGGCGAACACCTGCCCGTCGCCGACATGGCCGCCGCGCTCGCCGAGTCGCTCGGCCGGCCCGTGCGTTACCGCCCGCTGACCCCGGACGCCTACCGCGACCTCGGGTTCCCCGGAGCCGACGAGGTCGGCAACATGTTCCAGTTCTACGCCGACTGCGAGACCCGCTTCACCGGAGCCCGCGACCTGGACGCCGTCCGCGCCCTCAACCCGGCCCTCCAGGACTTCGCGACCTGGCTGGCCGGACACCGGGACAGGTTCGACTGGAGCTGAGGCCGCGTGCACCATCAGGTGTCCAAGCGGCCGTTGGGGCCCTCCTGCCCTGTCCGTCGGCGCACTCGTCGTTGAACCAGTAGCCCCCGGATGCCAGATACCGGGAGGAGTGGCTGGTCTTCAACCGCGGGTCCTTGCCGTCCACCACGATGCCGAACCAGAGACCGCGGCCCCGCACGACCTGGTGCCGGCGGGCCGGCCCATGGCCCCGTCGGTGGAGTCCTGGCTTGAGCCGCTCTGGCCCGATCTCGCCCGCTCGGTGTCGGCCCGCTCGGTGAGTGTGGCCGCGGGGTTTCAGTTGTGCGCCCGCCCTGCCGACGCCGCTGTCGGTGGGGGCCGTTAGGATCCGCTGTTTGTTCGATCAAGGCAAGCAGTGGGGGGCGTACCGGGATGAGTGGGCAACTGAGGGAGACCGCATCGGAGTTGGCGGGACTTCTCTGGCGGGAGCACACCGTCTACCGGGACCACGCGGGCGGTGTCGTGATACGTGGGGAGCATGTCCAGCGCTGGATCAGCCTGGCTCCTGGCGGCGGGCGGGACGAGGTGCTCGTGCGGGCCGGGCGGATCCTCGACGGTGGTACGACGGCCCCCGCTCGCGCGGAGGCGGTGGCGCGCCTGTGCGCTGGGAGTGGGGAGCTGGCCGCGGTCTGCCGCCGCCTGCTGTCCGAGACCGCCGTCACCCCGACGGCTGCGCCGCGTGGGAGCGGGGGCGGACGGCGGAAGCCGCGCGGGCGGGCTGCCGCGCGGGGCAGGCACACCAGCCTGGCGTCCTGGGGGGTTGTCGCCGCTGTGGTCGCGGTCATCGGCCTCTGTCTTGCGGGCACGGCTGGAAGGATCTGACGGCCGGAGCGGCCGTCAGGCTTCCGCCGACCACCACCAGCGTCGTCAGCGTGCCCTCGTTCTCGCCCCGACCCGGTAGGCGGGGATCTGCCCATGCCCGCTTCCACGGCGACCCGGCGCGCGTACCGTGGCGGTACGACCTGCTTGGAGGGGCCCGTGAGCGCCGGGCCCGCCGACCACGTACCCGTCCCGCCGTACCCACCCGCGCCGGGCGCTGCGGCCGGATTCCGCGCCCTGCTGCGCGTCGATCGCCGCGCGGAGATGTGGGTGCCGGCGTTCGAGCGGGACTGGGCCAAGGCCCTGGAGGACGCCCGCGACTCCTTCAGCCTCACCCGTTGGACGAGGTGGTGCGCAGCTGGCAGTTGCGCCTCGCCGCGGCCTCCCGCCCGCACGCGCGGTCGCTGCCGCGGTCCCGGCGGCGACCACGGCACCCGCCCCGGCCCCGGCGGTGTCCGCCGTTGCCGCTCCGGCTGCTGCACGAGCGGCCGGTGCCCGGGTGCCGGCTGACGACCCGTGGGCCACGTCCACCCGACGGGTCCCTGGCCCCGCCCCGGTCCCGCCCCGGTTCCCGGTCCCGCTTCCGCCGCCGGGCCCACCCTGGTTGCGCCCGCACCTGCGGCGCCTGCCGCCGGGCCGGCCCCGGCCCCCGGCGCGCCTGTTGCTGTGCTGCGGGTGCGGATGCGAACCCTGAAGTAGTTGAAGGTGGAGCCGGCTGCGCATTCGCGGATGCTGTCGATGGTGCGGGAGGTCCTGCCGGAGCGGGAAGCGGGCCTGTTGATCGGCTCGCGCCAGTGGCCGCTGCTGGCCGTCCGCATGCAGCAGCTCGTGGAGAGCGACGGCACCCACGCCGTCGCCCGGCACCTGAACCGGCTGAGCGCCGGCACCTCCTGGCAGGAGGCCACCGGCACGGCCCTGGTCGGACGCCTCATGGACGCGGCCCTCGCCTGCCTGACCACCCCGCCCGGCGCGCCGGCCGCGGCCCGGCCCAGGGTCTCCCCGACAGCTGCCCGCTCCCGCTCTGCCATCCCGGCCGTGGCCCCCGGGTGCGCCGGCCCCGGCCACGGCTGCGGTTCCCGCTCACCGGCAAGAACAGACCGCGCCCTCCATGACTGCGGGGCACGGCCGATAGCGCCCTGCGATCTCGGGGGTGGCGGTGGGTGTCAAGCCCCGACATTCCGTGTCGTGCCTCCGTGGGTCCGGTCGGAGGTAATGGAGGAACCGACGGCGGCCCGTGACCAGCCGGAGCTGCCATTCCCGACATGGAGGGTCGTTGCCATGACCGCCCGTCTCACCCGTTACCTGGTCTCCCTCACCGCCGTGGCTGCGGTAGCGGTCGGCGGCCTCTGCGCTACCTCGGCCGTAGCTGCCACCAAGCCCGAAACGGCTCCCACCGCCCTCGCCGAGCACCACTCCGCCGGCACACTCTCGTACACGGACCCCACCCGGCCCGGCGGCCCGCACGACAGACGCGGAGCCAAGCACCGCGGTTACTGCTGGGCCTACTGCGGCGGAGCCGGAACCTACACGCAGCCGAGCCCCCAGCACGCGCAGGAGAACTGGACGCGCGGGGTCATCGATGCCTCCTCGAGCGCGGTGGGCTAACGGGCGAGTAGCCGCCCCGCCCCCCCGCTCCCGCTGCCGCGGCTCCCGGCACGCCGGCCCTGGCCGCGGCCGTGTCGGAGGAGGCGTTGGGACCCCGCTCCACCGGCGCCCGGCCCGTCGCCGCGCCCCGCCGGCTCGGAGCGGGCGAAGGCGAGGCCGGCCAGGAGCGGTCGATGCGCCTGCTGAAGGCGATCGACGAGTCAGCCGACGACGGGCTGTCGGGGGAGCGGTCGGAGTTCGAGCGGATCGTCCTCCACAAGGTGGCCGAACTCCCGGGCCGCCAGTACCCGCCCCCGGGCCATGGCTACCCGCGCCCGTGACCGGACGCCGATCGAGGAGTGGCTTGGCGGCGGGCACCCGGCAGAATGCGGGGATGGACTATCTGGCGGCGTTGCTGGCCGAGGGCTGGTGGTATCCCGTGGGGATCGCGGTGATGGCGTTGGGGGCGTCGGCCCGCATGCACCATTCGGTGAAGCAGGCCCTTTCCCTCCCCGGCGGCCGCACCCAACCGTTCGGCTTCACCGAGGTGTTCGCCGTGGTGATGCCAGTGCCGAGCGCCCTCCCGCTGCTGTACGCGCCCGTGCTGTACGGCTGGCTGGCGGGGACGCCGGTGATCCTGGGCGGCGTGGGTACGGCCGTCGCGTGGGGGCTGGGAATCGTCGCGGCGGCGGGCATGCTCGCCGCCGGCACCCGCGGCCGCGACTGACACCCATGGGTACGGCGGCGCTGTCGCTGGGCCTGGGGAACCCGCCAGCGTCTTGCTGCCACTGGCCATGTTGGTGTCGTTCCTCGCGACCCTCGCCTCGGGAGCCACGTTCCTCGGGCTCGAAATCCGCAAGCGGCGCGCTACCCCGCCCCGGCGAGGCAGAGCCGCTAGCCGCCCGCCCCCGTTTCCGTACAAGGGAGGCCGGCTGCGGCTGCTGCCGGGTGAGCGGTCAGCGGGGGCCGGCCCGTGCTGAGACCTCGCCAGGGCCCTGGTGCGCGGGTGGCGGCCGGGCAGGCTACTTTGCTCGGATGAGTCTCCTTGATGATGTGGCCGAGCGCGACGGCTGGCGGTGCTGGGTGTGTGACGAACCGGTCGACCCCGACGAGTCGGTGAACGACCCGCGGGGGCCCAGTGTCGACAGCCGGACCGCCGACCGGAAGGCCAAGGTGGCCGAGCGGCTCGCGCACCGCGGGTGCAACACCCGCAAGGGTGCGGTCAAGGTGGTCATCGCCTGGCCGGAGCGCCTGTACGTGGTCGAACCCGCACCGCTGATCGCCGTTGCCGAGAGGCTGGAGCGCAAGGGCGGCCGCGAGATGGTGGGCCGCTGTCCGACCAGGAAGGACGCCCAAGAAACGGCGGATTGGCTGGTGGACCGGTTCTCCCGACTGGTACCGGGGATGCCGGTGACCGCCGACATCCAGGCGGGCGGCGGCCAGTTCCTCGTCATCCTGGCCACCGGCCGCCGCTGATCGGGGATCACCCGCACACACTCGCGTAGAGATGGTGGTCCTCTGACCGCCGCCGCGCCTGCCGTCCCCCCGCGCCGCTGGCGCGGGGGAGGCCACCGATCGTGGGCTCTGACGGCCGACACCTCATGGAAGGAGGCCTCGGGTACGGCCCTGGTGGGCAGCCTCGTGGATGCGCCCCTCCACTGCCTGACGCCGCCGCCGTCCGCGCCGCCCGCGCCCTCGTCCCGGCTGTGGGCCTCCCCGGCCGCGGCCCGCTCCCGCTCCACCACCACGGCAGCAGGCCGCCCCTGTCAGGGGCGCGGGATGCAGGCGGTGAGCAGGCCGTACGATCCCCGGGGGACGAGGCACCGACGGAGTTCGGCCACGGTTGGGGGGACGGGCATGAGGTTTTTCTCCGTGGAGGGCCGGGAGTACGCCGCCCTCACAGTGCTCGGGAGCGACGACTTCGACGCTCTGGAAGTGGTGGAGGTGACTGCTGCCGGGCGAGGCGCCCTCTTGTTGGAGTTCCGGATGGATGAGAAGACGGCCACGCTGGTCCACCTCGGCGCGAAGGTGGGCATTCCGCTGCTCAGGGCCTCCCTGGAGATCTTCCGCACGGACTTCCTGGAGCCGAGGCGCGCGGCGGGGCTGCCGCTGCCGCCCTGGTAGCCGAGTCCGGCCTGCGCCCGGCGTACCGGTTGCAGGAGGGAGGGGGTGGTCGCTGTGGTGATGACGGCCTGGCCACGCTGATGGGGGCAGGCTGGCCGGTCATGCTCCGGTAGCGCCAGCGCGAGGAACACCAGCCTTCCATTGCGCCCAGTACACGCCGAGTTCGACGAGTGCCGGCGGCTGGTCGGGGTCGAGCCGGTCGCGGCGCTGCTTCTGATGGGCCAGCCGAACCCCGACGCAGCGAATCTCCCCATCGGGCATCTCCTGCACACCGGCCCGCCCCGGCAGGACGCCCTCCCGTGCGGTGTACTGCTGGAGGGCGTGGAGGCCTTTCTCGAAGGCTTCGCCGCCGGCCCGCAGCCCGGATACGCCGCAGTCGTCATCGCCGGGGCCTTGCGGGCCCGTGAGGTCTTCTTCACGCCGAGCGTGGCGAGCCGACGCTGCTGCTCCTCGTTCTGCCGGTCCCAGCCCCGCCGTTGGGTGGCCGGCCACCGGCCGACGTCCTCGCCGTGTCGGGTCATCCCCCGGCACGATCGCGGCCGGGGGGGTGCCTTCGCCGACGAGCTCGGCGAAATAGGCGTAGTGGCGCTGCCAGTCCACCGTTCACCCAGTTCACGCGGGTTCCGGTCAGAGCTGAGCGCGGTGGCGTGCCGCGGGGCGGCCGGTGTCCCGTTGGACCGGGGGAGGGCGGCGCGGCATCGTCTGCCTGCCGCCCTCCGCTGTTTTGGGGGTCAGTCGTTGTTGGGGGACTGGTAGGCGGGGTTGGAGGGGTTGAGGGCCCAGGAGTGGTTGCAGTTGCCTGGGGGGAGGTCGGTGTCGTAGACGGTGCCGGGCGGGCAGTCGAAGTCGGCGCGGTGCAGGCTGTCGCCCGCCTCGTAGCACCGGTAGAACTTCGTGAAGTCGCTTTCGTGGGGGAAGTAGCCCTCTTCGGTGCAGGCGGTGGCCTGCGCGGTGGGCGCGGCGAGTGCGGTCTGTGCCACGGCGGGGGCGAGGACGGCGCCGAGTACCAGCGCGGTACAGGTGGCGATGCGGGAGATGAGCGGGCTCATGGGGGTCTCCGTCGTCGGGGAAACGATCACTCGGTCAACGAAGAGCCTCCTGGGTGGACACGGGGCGACTGCGGCGCAGGTCTGCCCTGCCGGGCGGGGTATCCGCCGTCCATGAGCGCCTGTTTCTGAACCCCAGAGCGCAGATCAACCAGCCATTACCCGGAATCCGAAGTTTGCGGAAGCGTTCGCCGAACGGAACTGCTGGGGTGTGTGGGACGCACGGGGCGGTCTTCGGGGAGACCTTCACCCGGAGGTCGGCGAACGCGGTCGGTGGACCGACTCAGCCTTGATCGTTCTCAAGTTGCCCAGCAGCAACTTGGCTCTCGACTCACCTGGTACCAGGCTACCGACCCCGCAGAGTCCGAGGGCTCAGAAATGGGCACTCAGCAGTACGTCCGGGCCTTCTTGACTGCGGGTTCAGCCTGCTGGGGGTCGGAGGTCACGTTGAGCAGCTGCTGCGCCTCCCTCAGGGCATCGGCGAGGGGCTGGAACTTGGCGTCCGCCAGGGCAGCCGCCCTGGCCAGTTCCTCGGCGCCGACGAGGCGCGCCACCACGATGTCGAAGGCCTGCCCGCCGTCGGTGCCCGGCATCCGTTCCGGCAGTCGGCTCACGGCCGCACAGGCCAACTCGGCGTCGGTGCCCTGGACCTTGCCGGGCGCCGCCCCCGACTGGCAGGCCGTCAGAGCCAGCAACAGACCAACCGCGGCCACAGCAGTCGTCGGACGCCTCATCAGTTCCCCCCGCTCGAAGACTTTCGGCCATCCTCGGGGGCTTCGCTTAGGGGGCATAGTCCAATCCCGGCCAGCTTGCACGGCTACCGCCCCGCAGAGTCCGAGGGTTCAGAAACAGGCACTTAGAGTGCGGCGCGCTGCGCCTGGTCGAGCCGGTCGCGGCTGCGCTCTCTCGGTTTCGTGTCAGGGGCGTGAGCGACAGTGGCGGTTCTGCGTTGGGGTGGACCGATGTGAGTGCCGCGCCGATGACGACCAGGGCCCGGTCGTCGTTGCGCTCGGTGAGGATCTGGGTCATCAGGTCGGCGCCGTCGGTGGGCAGGTGTCCGTCGGCTGCGGCCCGGCGTACCGAGTCGTCGCACGCCGCCGGCAGACAAGCCATTAACTGTGTTAATTTCAGTTTCATTTGTCGATACGTCAACTGTCAATCCGTCAACTATTCTCATTCAACTCGTCACTTGCGGCCATTCTTTGCCTGTGCTGCCAAGGGAGAGGACGCTAAAGGGGTGACAGTCCTTTCGCTATCAGACTGAGGAGCTACAGATGGCAGTCCAAGACGAGACCGTAGTCTCTACGGGCGAGCGAATCGAACCTGATTTCATTGAAGCCAGGGGTTGGCTTTTCAACGTCGTCCGTTACGACTTCAACGGTCACGGACACTTCACCCACTGGGTCGACGTTCCCGGCGCCAACAAAGATAGTGTGATCCTGGCGCACATCACCGAAATGAAGCTCAAAGATGGGGGATTGGTCCCACACATGGGGATCGCCACTCTGTCAGTCGCCAACATCGCTTTCGATGTCAACGACTCAGTACCCAGCTGCCGTGTAAGGGGAGCTGTGGCCTTCGATTCGAATATCCAATATCGGCTCACTCTCTTCGTGGTCGTGTGAGGCGCGGCGTAAGCTCTTCGGGATCCCAAGGGCGCTTAACGCAAACGGCTGTTCCGTCGTTCCACGAGGCCGACTCGCCTTGGTGCTCCTGACCCGCGGCCCTACAACGGCCCCCTCATGAACGACAAACGCCCCGTCCGGATTTCCGGGCGGGGCGTACGGGTGTGAGCGGGTCAGGACCCGCCCTCGGCGTCGAATACGTTCGGGGACGTCGTCCGCACTGCTCCGGTCCGGGCGCGGGGCGAAAGGCGAGAGGACGTCGACCTTCGCCTACGCGCCGGGGACGGCTGCGGGGTCCTCGCCGGCGGCGAGGGCGTCGAGCTGCACGGTGATGGCGTCGAGGTCGAGGAGGCCGGCGGTGTAGGCCTCGAGGAACAGGCCGACGGCGTGGGAGATCGAGACCTCGTCCTGACCGGCGCGTTTCTTGCCCGCGTCCCACACGGTCCCTGACACGTTCACTGTGCGGACGACCTTTTCGTCGGTGAGTTTCCGGTCCGTGGGCCGGCCGGTACTGGCGGGATAGACCTTGGGGATCCGGCGGGGTGCGGGGGTCATGCGGGCGTCGCTTTCGTCTCGTGCGCGGACCGCATCAGGCCCGCGCCCCCACCCCTTAACTTATATAACTTCTCGGTTTTGATCCCCCTCGGGAATGAGGGGCGAGCCAGGGCGGTCGGGGCCGACCCCGGGGCGGCGACGCGACAGTCGTCGGTCGGGGCGGGCCGGCGGGACGGGCTCGGCCGGTCCGGCAGAACCACTCGTCCGGGGGAACTCAGGTTCCGGCCTCATGGGTAGGGCCCACTCGCGACCGGTCAGACGGCCGGCGCGAGTTGAAAGAGAGCCACCATGCCTGCGATTGGGACCGTGAAGCCGTTCGACACGGAGAAGGGCCAGGGGCTGATCAGCGACAGCTCCGGCAAGGACATCTACGTCCACTACTCGGCCATCAACTCCGACGGGCTCAGGTCCCTGGACGCGGGCCAGGAGGTCGAGTACGAGGTCGAGCAAGGGGGCCCGCACGGCGTGCAGGCGACGAACGTAACCCCGCGCTGAGTGCGCAGACACCTGAACAACCAAGCAGTATCGGTCGCTCGCCCCGGTCGTCGTTGTCACGGCGACCGGAGCGTCCGGCACGGACTCCTCCTCCGCGCGCACCGCTTCCTCCGCGGCGTGGTCTGCAGCCGCGGCCGCAACGACGGCGTGCGCGGTGTGCAGCCGCTCCAAAGCCTCGCGCATCACGGTCTCTCCGCCGTAGCGCCGCGAGGAGACGCACAGGGCCTGCGCGGTCGCCAGCTGCCCGCGCGCGGCCTCCAGCCGCACCTCGGCCTGCTGCACCCGGTCAGGCTGTACTGGCCACCGGTACCCCCGCCCTAGCCCCACCCTGCAAGATCACGATACCGAGTCACCTCCGAGCCCCACCCCCACCGCGCATCGAACCGCGCCGGGCAGTAAGCGTTCGAAACAAACCCGCGGCTCCACACCCCACTCCAGCTCGGCCGGGTCCTCACACCCGCACTCGCCGTACTCGAGGCTCCATCACCTCCGACTCCTCCACCAGGGCCTTCACTGCCTTGAACTGCACGTCCGTCAGCTGCGCACCGTCCTGCTGACCGAGCCGGAGCTGCAGTCGGCTCTGCTGGAGTGGCACTTCACCCCCGACAGCCACGAGGCCTTCAGCCGGTATCTCGCGTTCGGGACCGCGCAGTCCTGGCCTTGCCCGCTTCCAGGGTCCGTTCCTGGCCCACCCCGCCGACCAAACGCCACCGCAGCGGCCGCGGCCGCGGCTTCGGCACGGGCCGCGGGCCGCGGGGAATCAATGCCAGCAGGACGGCCGGACGCGGAGCAGCTCGGTCCGCAGCACGGGTGTGCCGTCGACCGGTGCCGGGTCCTCCACGGTCGGCTCGATTCCTCCGGCGGCGACTTTGTCGAGTGTTGCCAGGCCGTCGGAGCCGACCGTGCCGAACACCGTGTAGTTCGGTCGCAGCGCGGAGTCGCCGTAGACGACGAAGAACTGTGAACCGTTCGTGTCCGGACCGGCGTTGGCCATCGCCAGCAGGCCGCGCCCGTACAGGCGGCGCGCGCCGGTCGGATCGGTCGGTGCGGGTGGCAGATCCACCGGCAGCTCGTCCTTGTACTTGTACCCGGGACCTCCCTCACCGGTACCGGTCGGGTCGCCGCACTGCAGGACCTTCAGCGTCGGATACGCCGTCAGACGGTGGCACACCGTCCTGTCGTAGAACCCATGCCGTGCCAGGTGCAGGAAACTCTGGACCGTGCACGGCGCCTTGGCCCGGTCCAAACGCAACGGGAGCGGACCCTGGCTGGTCGGAACAGCCATGTCAACCGTGCCACGGCTAGGGGTGCGCCGCGGATCAGGCGGCAGCGGAACATGACGCGCGGGCGGCTCGTCCGGGGTCTGTACGTACTGGCAAGGGCCGTGCGTGGTGCGCGGCGGAGCGCCGTCGGCAGCGGTGGCGACACTCCCCCCGGACACGACTAACGCCACGGCCGCAAATGCGCTGATCAGTGCTCGGTTCATCTTGCGCGCCCTCCTGATGATCGCCAGGTTTTGGAGCGGTCGCAGTCTAGAACGTGGTGCGGTCGGCGGGAATGGCCAACGACAGGAGGCCGGCGAGGGGCGCCGGTCCATGACCGCGGCGGTCGGACCTCGTGGCCGGCCGCCCGGCAGCGCCCCGGCGGCCTGGCCCTCGCTCCTGGCCGAGATGACCGGGCAGCTGACCGCCCCCGTCGCGGACGCGCCGTTGGCCGCGCTGCGCGACGACGGTATGTCGGCGGAAGCGGTGGCCACCGCGCTCGGGAGGCGGTGTGATGGAGGCTCCCTGCGGGAGGTCCTGGGAGACCCAGGTTGATCTGGGCCTGGTTGGCCTGGAAGCTGGTGGCGAGGCTGTGGTCATGACCGACAACAACAGTGATGTGACCGGCTTCCGCAACCGTGTCGTCCTGATCACCGGCGGAACCAGCGGGATGGGCCTGGCCACCGCGCGTCTGCTCCTGGAAGCCGGCGCCCATATTGTCATCACCGGCCGCGACGATGCCCGCCTCGACCGCGCGGCCGAACAGCTGGCCAAGGTCTCCGACCAGGGTGCCCGGCTGTTCACGGTCCGGGCCGACTCCGCCAGCCTCACCGATCTCGACCGCTTGGCTGCCCTGATCCGTGAACGCCACGGACGTCTTGACGGGGTGTTCGCCAATGCCGGGGTCGGAGTGTTCCAGCGCAGTGGCGAGGTCACGGAGCAGGACTTCGATCTCAGCGTCGACGTCAACTTCAAGGGGGTGTTCTTCACGGTCCAGAAGGTTCTGCCGCTGCTCGACGCGGCGGGAGGCGGTTCCATCGTGATCAACGCCTCGTGGACACTGCACCGGGGCCTGGCCGTCGCACCCGTGTACGCGGCTACCAAGGCCGCCGTCCACAATCTGGCCCGCACGCTGGGCAGCGATCTCGCCGAGCGGGCTATCCGGGTCAACTCGATCAGCCCGGGCTACATCGTCACCGAGATGTTCGATGCCGCCAACCCGGACCCTGCCTCGCACGATGCCATCCGCTCCCAGGTGCCGCTGCGGCGGCTCGGCCAGGCCCAGGACATCGCCGAGACCGTCGCCTTCCTCCTCTCCCCGCGGTCCTCGTACATCACCGCGCAGGACATCGCCGTCGACGGGGGCCTGGCGACCGCGATCCCCGCCTCCTGACGGCAGACGTGGTTGCCTGGCCCCGACAGGGCCAGGCAACCACCCGTCACGACCAGCCACAATCGTCGTATGAGCACAGCGATCAACATGGGCGAATTCCTCCGAACCCGCCGCGCCCTCCTGCACCCTGAAGACGTCGCCCTGCCGGACTTCGGAGGCCGGCGCCGGGTCGCGGGCCTGCGCCGCGAGGAGATCGCACAGCTCGCCGGAGTGAGCGTCGACTACTACACCCGGATGGAACAGGGTCGCGTGCCCAACCCCTCTGGCGCGGTACTCGACGCCCTCGCCCGCGCACTTCGGCTGGACGGGGCCGCCACCCGGCACCTGCACCGCCTCGCCCGACCGCAGCCCCCCGCCCGGCACGTTCCCCGGCTCCAGGACCGGCCGCAACGCGTGCGCCCCATGCTCCAGCGGATGCTGGACGATCTGGTTGACATGCCGGCGATGGTGATGGGCCGGCGCATGGACATCCTGGCCTGGAATGCGGCAGCGGCCGCCCTCTTCGGCGACTACGCGGCCCTGGACCGAGCCGAGCGCAACATCGCCCGGATCACCTTCCTCGACGCGACGTCCCGGGAACTGTATGCGGACTGGTCATCCTGCGCCCGCGGGAATGTGGCCTACCTCCACATGGACGCGGGACGGCACCCCGAGGACCCCCAGTTGGCGAGCCTGATCGGTGAACTGTCCATGAAGAGCGAGGACTTCCGTCGCTGGTGGGCCGAGCACCCGGTGCAGGACAAGACCTCGGGAACCAAGCGATTTCACCATCCGGTGGGAGGCGATTTGGAACTGGCCTACGAGACCATGCGCCCGTCGGACGACCCCGATCAGGCCTTGATCACATATGCCGCTGAGCCGGGCAGCCCCTCGCACGACGCCCTGCGGATGCTGCTGGCCTGGGCCGCTGAGGCCCCCTCCCCGATGCCGGCCGACGACCGCGCGCGCTGAACTTCCGGGCGGTCAGAGCCTCACCGCCCATGTCCTGAAGCCACGTCAGTGCGTCTCCGGCGTGGCCACTCGCGGCCGCGATGGGTACGTCGAGGTGTTGAGCCGTCCGTAGCCCGTTCGCCGAGCGCGGCCGCGCGAGCCCCTGGATGGTGCCGCACGCTGACCGGGCATCGGCCGGAGTGCCTGCGGGAATTGGCTGGCAGGTGCATGACCGGTTGGTGTCGTGCGGGGCTACCTTCTTAGGGCTCCGGAGGTGCGGCTGTCCGAACTCGCGGGCCACAGGCGGGCGGTGGCGGCGTCTCCAGTGCCCCGGCTCCGCCGAGGGGCCGGTCCCCCCACGCGTGAAGGAAGACGACCATGTCTCTGGGCACCTGGCTGAAAGTCGGCACCTCCGCCGCCGCGCTGGTCCTCGCGGCGGCAACCGCCGCGACCGCGGCACCCGCGCCCGTACCCGACGCCACCGCAGCGGTAGTGACACTCCGTTACGACGACAGCCGGGCCGGCGGCTGGGAAGCGGCCATCGCGGCCGGAGTCGCTTCCTGGAACGCGAACGTCAGCAACGTACGGCTGGTGGAGGCCGCGCCCGGGGCCCGGGCCGAGATCGTCATCGTGGCCACCACCGGCTGGCCGCAGGCCACCCTCGGCCCCGTCCGTCCGGGACGACAGGTCCGAGTCGAACTCGGCGCGCAGGCCGTGAGCCAGGGCTACGACAAGACGCGCATCGCCGCGCACGAGCTGGGCCACAGCCTGGGCCTCCCGGACACCAAGCCGGGGCCGTGCTCCCAGCTGATGTCCGGGTCCAGCGCCGGGACGGCCTGCACCAACGCCGTGCCCAACGCGACGGAGCGGTCCCGCGTGCAGAACGCGTACGCGAACGGGCTCGCGGCAACCGTGCCGACCGACGGCCGGGTACTCATCGACGCCCCCTGACCGGCGAGTCGGCGGGTGGGCCGGTGCGGGGCCCTGGCTGGGACGGGATTCCCGGAGGGCGTCCGCGCCGGTCCACCGGCACGAGCGCAGGGCGTTGTCCGCGTGTCCGGTGTCGGAATGCCGGACGACGCCGCGTCGGCCAAGGAGCGGCACCCCGGAGGCGGGTCAGGCCTGGTGCCCATGTCAGTGGCTCGGACAATGTGAGGACAGGGGCGCTGCCGACTCAGACGGATTCCGCCCGCATGCAAGAGAAGACCCTGCCCAGCGCGGCGTCCTGATCCCGGGGCGCCCTGCCGGAGAATGCCGCCCGGGCCCGGTCGAGGTCGTCGCGCCGGAAGGGGCGGGGCACTTGGGGGGTCAGCCTGATGACCATCGGAGGGACCCCCGCCTGCTCGTACGCGGCTAGCTTGTGGTGCCCGTCGAGGAGGTAACCCACCCAGCTTTCGGCGGTAGGGAACAGCACGACCAGCGCCGGCAGGTCGCCCCCGGCGCGGATCCGGTCGCGGTAGCGGCGCACCGCCCTGTGGTCGTGGGGCGGCCACGCGTCGGTGGTCACCAGCGCGAGCTCCTCGTCGGCGTACCAGCCGTGGACCTGGAGGGCGCGCGGATGCACCACCCGCAGGTGGTGCGGAGCGACCGCGGCCGTCATCACGTACCGCCCGGAGGCGAGCAGCGACAGCAGCGGGCGCAGGCATTCCGGATCCGGTGGCTCGGCCCGGCCGGTGCGCGGATCGGGCACGAGGCCGGGGGCGCTGAGCCACTCGGTGAGGTACTTGACCTCGCAGAGCCCGGGGCCGTCCGTGCCCGCGCGGGCTGCCAGCCAGCCCACGCTGCCGCAACCGTCGTTGGCCTCCAGAAACACCGGATCGCCGGCCAGCAGGAGCAGGCTGCCACCCTCGTCGCCTGTCACTTCGATGACGCCGTGTCCGTCGGGCACGTCGAAGGACACGGAGGAGGGAGGCGGCGGTGGTCGTCTGGTCATTTGCCGATCCTATGAGCGGCTGCCCGTGCCGCACCGGACAGCTGGAACAGCCGCCCGACCGCACTACCCGGCCCAGTCCACACCCGGCCCAGTCCACGCCCGGCTCGGCGAGGGCGGCGAGCCTTTGCCTCGTCGAGCCGGTCGCGGCGGGCCTTCTGGTCTCTCAGCGGAACGCGGCGACGTGGCGGGTCGCCCACTCGGCGAAGGGGCGCGGTGCGCGGCCGAGGACCCGCTGGACGTCGGGGCTGACACGCAGTTCGGCCGGGCTCGGGGAACCAAGGATGTCCAGGGTGTCGTCGGCGAGCTCGGCCGGCATGCTCCGGGTCATGGCGGCTTTGGCCTCGCCGCGGGTGAGCTCGTGAAACCTCAAGGGAGAGCCCAGCGCGGCGGCGATGTCCTCCGCCTGCTGGCGCGGAGTGATCACCTTCGGGCCGGTCAGCTCGTAGACGCCGTGCGTGTGTCGGTCATCCAGCAGGCAGGCCGCCGCGACCGCAGCGATGTCCGCCGGGTCGATGATCGGCACCCCGACGTCGCCGAAGGGCGCAGCGACGACCCGTTGTGCGCGGACAGACTCGGCCCACCACAGAGCGTTGGAGGCGAAACCGCCCGGCCGCAGGACGGTCCACTCCAGGCCAGACTCCCGCAGCGTGTCCTCCAGCGCACGCATCGCGATCCGCGTCGCGCCGAAGGGCCTGGTCACCACGCCCAGCGTCGAGAGCAGGACGACCCTGCGGACCCCGCTGGCCGCGGCTTCGCCGATGATGTCCGCAGGGCTGGCTCCAGCGGCGTGAAGGTCGCCGGACAGCAGCAGGAACAGCGCCTTCGCCCCGGCCAACGCGGACCTGAGGCCGGCCGGCTCGGCCAGGTCGGCCACCACGTGGCGGGCCCCGTCCGGCACTGCCGCCGTATGCCGCGACACGGCCGTCACCTGCTGGCCCACCTCAACCAGCTCCTGCGTCAACGGCCGGCCGATGTTCCCGGTAGCCCCGGTCACCACGATCATGAGCAACTCCTCGTCAGATGTCCTCGGTGGCCTCACGCTAGAAGTGGGGCTAACTTCTGGTAAGGACATACCCTCAGGTAAGTTCATGACATGGCGGGAAGCGCGCAGGACAGACAGCCCGAGGCGGCCAAGCGGTATGACGTGTTTCACACCGACTGCCCCGCGCGCGATGTTGTCGACCACGTGACCAGCAGGTGGGGCGTGTGGGTGCTGATCTCCTTGCGAAGCAATGACCTCCGGTTCTACGAGCTGCGTGACAGCATTCAGGGCATCAGCGAGAAGATGCTCGCCCAGACCCTGCGCGCGCTGGTCCAGGACGGCCTGGTCTGGCGGGAGGTCGAGCCGACGACGCCGCCCCAGGTCACCTACGGGCTGACCGATTTCGGCCAGGACGTCGGCGAACCGCTGACAGCGCTGTTCGACCGGATCACACAACGGCTGCCGCCGCGCAGCGAATAGCGCCGGAGAAGCCGGCGCACATCCACGACGCGATGGACAACCTGCTTGAGCCGGATCCTCGCCCTGATCCCATAGCGCCCTCCGGCCAGGTGCGTCCGGTGGCGCGGCAACACCGACACCGTCAACGGCACCGGCGAGGCGATCACAGCGAGTGGCGGCAAGGACGGCACCAACAGCACGATCACGATGAGCGGCACGGTCGTCAGCGCCGCAAACGCGGGCCGAGGCCACCCGAGGCACCGTCATATACGCCGTACCGGCCGTCCGACGGCTGTTCGTCCGTAGACGACAGGAAGGCCCCGAGAGGACTCGGGGCCTTGTGCCGGGGTGGCCCTGGCGCGCCCTGCCTCGACCAGAGGGGGTGCGGAGGCCAGGAGCAGGGAGAGCAGCAGTCCGGTGGCCTGGTCGCTCAGCACGCGGGCGATCTCCAGCAGCCGGTGGCGTTGTGAGAGGGGGAGGGACAGAGCGACGCGCCGGCCTGCCCTCCGATGCCGAGGGGTACGGCGACGCATACGTACTGTCCGGAGTATTCGAACAGGTCGAACTGGACGGCCTGGGGGCCGTGATGGTCGATGGACCGGAACAGCGCCGAGGAGTCACTGTCATGGATGTGAGAGGTCGGGGTGACTCCACTGTCACGGGGCGGTATTCGTGCAGGCGGCGCACTGACATGAAACCGAGAGATCGCACGCTCGCCCTCAAGCCTGTCGCGGAGCTTCACCGAGGAAGGCGCCCGCGAAACCGTGTTCGCCCAAGACGCGCAATACGCCGTGATGTGGCGGAGGCGCAGCGTACAGCGACCTGGTGGTGTGAAGGTCAGGTTGGGCAATGTCGGCCGCCTGATCCGGGCTGGCCGGCGAGGGCCGGCCAGGCGGTGACCATCGCACTTACGCAGCCGAGCCTCGGCCCTACGATGGCAGTACAGGTGACGCATGCTTCCGGGCAGGGAGAGACCGAGTGGATTCCTTCAGTGCCGAGTTGTCCTTATTCACCGATCATCTGAGTGTTCTGGCGCCGCGGAGCATGGCCGCGCTGCGGCCGCCCGCCGCGAGGCCGGCACTCGAGCAGGCCGGCAGGGAGTTGGGGGTGAGACTGGCGCCAGATCTCGTAAGTCTCTATCAGGCCCATGACGGCGCCGAGGCAACCGAGGCCGGGTGGTTCCTGCCGTCGGAGCGCAGACTTCTCCCGCTGGAGGACGCGATGGCGGTGGGCGGGCGTCTGACGGGGATGATCGACGGCGAGGACGTGCTGGGGACGTGGTGGCATCCTCAGTGGTTCCCGTTCGCGGCCAACCACGACGCGTGGAGCGTCGAGTTCGTCGACCTCCGCGAAGGCGCCGCGTTCGCCAGCGTGGGAAGTTTCTTCGGTGAGGGTGCGAGTCCCGATATCTGGCCGTCCCTGGGCGCCTACTTCAAGGAGCTGACCCGCGCCCTCGAAGGGGGCGACGCGCCGATCCAACGCCGCACCCCCATCTTGAAGGATGACGTGCTGAGCTGGGAGTAGATGGGCGAGGGGCCCACGGCACGTGGCCGTGAGCCCCTCTTTCTGCTTTTTCGGCCGTCTCAGGTCACGGGGTGGACATTGCGCACTGGACGAGCGGCGCACTGACGTTGCAGTGCTCGAAGCCGGGAACGGACACCCAGTACTCGTCGGTGTCCTGCAGGCGGAAGTGCTGGGCGAACCCGTAGAAGCGATTCATCGAGCCACCGTTGATCCACTGGGACATCGACGAGCGGCCGCACTTCTCAGTGAAGGTGGGGAGATCCGCGCGGTCGTCGTCCGAGAGCTTCCAGGTGCCCTGGACGACACGCCAGCCCACCGTCTGGAGGCACTCGTCCCCGGACGTGACGGGGTTACGCCCCTGCATCGCCGCGGGCATGCCGCCCGACTGGTAGGTGCCGGCGAAGGCGTACTCGTCACAACTCATCACGTCGGGCTGCCCCGTCGAGACGAGTTCGTGCAGCAGCGTCGTACTGGGGTGGTACTGGTAGGAGCTGGGGCAAATGACCTTTCGGTTATCCTCGGTGTCCCGCTTGTACTGGTTGAGAGCACCCTTGTCCGTGTTGGGCAGGAAGTTCATCGGCTTACCGTGCTTCTTGGAGCCGGGGTGCCCTGGGAGCATTTCCTGCACCAGCCACGCATGCGCGGCCGCCGCGGGGTACTTCGCGGAATTGAACTGGTACGTAGGGCTGTACGTGCCGAAGGTGCATCCGGAGGTGTTCTGGATCGCGTAGTTGTCGCACTGGATCAGCAGGTCGTCCGCCGTCACCTTGACCGCGCTGGGTCCCGCCACGGGGGAGAAACCTTGGTACCTCCAGTCGATGGCGACGGGATCCCAGGTGTTCACCGTTGAGGCGTTGTTCCAGGAATGCGTCCGTGTCGCGGTGGAAGTGTGGACGTCGCCGGGAACCCACGTGAGCGAGGCGCTCCACTGCTCGGGCTGCGAGGAGCAGGCGTCGTAGCAATTCAGTCCGACGTCCAAGGTGACGTTGACCAGCTGGGGGTCGATGGAGATCGCCATGACCTTCAACTGCTGCTTGAACTGCCCTGACTTCTGCTCCAGTTTGACCTGGTGGTACATGTCGAAGCGCGCCTCGCCGAACGAGGTTCCGTCGCTGCCGACGGCGAAGTACTCGTAGACCGATCTGAAACAGGCTTCGAATCGCGTGTACGAGTTGAGCTCGTTGACGAGCGGACACGTGTTCAGCAGATCGCTGGCCTGGGCGGCAAGCATGGAGAACTTCGGCGGATCCGCCGCCGCGGTCTTCTTCGTCGCCTCCTGACCGGAGAGGACTCTGGAGCAGGCTTTGACACCCTTGGCATTCGGCTCGGAACACTTCAGATCAGTGGTTTTCGGGGCGGCACTCTTTCCTTCCGGCAGGGCCGGCGGGGCGGACAGCAGTGCGCCGGTGCCCCCAGGCAGGTTGGGGACGACAGGGACGGCGACCGGCGGCTTCATCTTGACGCCGCCGTTGATGCTGTTCCAGTCGACGTTGGGGGCGGCGGCGTTCGGCTCCGGCAAGGTGATGTCCACCCCGGCGAATTGCCCGGGGAGGAACGCCACCGCGTCGTAGGCGATGTCCTGGTCCCCGGTACCGTCCGAGGTGATGGTGGTCAGCCGGACCTCGGGGTTGACGTCCTTGAATCGGTACACACCGAGTTCCACCCAGCGGTTCGAGGTGCCCTTCTGGTTCACCTTCTTCTTCTTGACTCCGGAGGAGGTGACGATCTCGTATTCAGCCACGGCCGTCTGCGCACCGTGGTCCGGAAGGTGGACGAAGACCTTGGCCTGCTTCTCGGGGAGGGTCCGGCCGAGCTGCCAGCTGCCGGTTATCTTCAGGCGCTCGCCCTTGGCATCGTTCTTCCGGGTGTGACCGAAGTAGAAGTGGCTGCCGAACCCCGCACCCAGCTGATGCAGATCGACCTTGGCCGGCCATCTCTGGTAGCACAGAGAGCAGCTCGTCTCTCCGGGGCCGAAGTCGAAGGTGAAGGCGCCTTGGTTGGTCCAGGAACTGTTGGAACACCCCGACCGGATGACCGGTGTGCCCTGGGGCACGTCGTCGACGATGAGCGCACCGGTGGGCAGGCCGTCGGTCGTGCACTTCGGCGGGTAGGCGGTGCCGTCGGCTTCCTCGGCCCATGTGACCGGGAACCGGGTGAAGTCGATCCCGCAGGAGTAGTCGCAGTCCGCCTTCCACTGCACGGACTTGTGCCACCAGCACTTGTAGTCCACGTCGCGCATGCAGGGCCCGGCTCCAGTGTCGTTCGCGGCACCGTCACTGATCTTCGTCGGGTCGCAGCTGTTGTCGAGGGGGGTGCAGAAGAGGTCCTCCGGCGGCTTGACCTTGGCCCGGTTCTGGAAGGCCGAGCCGGCGACGGTCGCGTCACCCGGTGTTCCGTTCCAGGAGGCGTTGATGAAGGCGGGGACCATCTTGCCCGGGGATTCGAGGAAGGCCGGCGGGTGCGCCGCGAAGCCGAGGACCTTCTCCTGATAGGGCCAGTGCTGCGGGCGCGCCGCGTCGGCGGGGTCCTCGTTGCCGAGGGGGTCCTCCATGAAGGGGGACCGGCTGGCGTCCCATTCGGGATTGGCGGGGTTGTTCGCCCATCCCAGGCCCCAGGGCGAGCCGTCTCCCTTGTCGGGGTAGAAGCCCGAGTTGTAGGCCCACAGGGCGAAGGTCCAGTTCTCGAGCTTGGCGGAGTTGCCGTTGTTCACCTTCAGACCCGCACCGTTGGTCTGTTGCCACTTCTCGGCGAGGATCCGCAGCCCCGCGGCCACGTTGGCGGTGTAGTCCAGGGCCACCGCACGCTGCTGCTGGTAGTCCCAGGCGGCTCCGCCGTGCCCGTCCTCGCGTCCGGCCAGACGCATGTGGTCCGTCACCTGGGTGATGCCGTAGCCGCAGTCGGCCTTGGCCCAGTTGACGTCCCAGTCGTTGAGCGGATTGCCGTCGTAGAGGTCGATGCCGTAGTAGTTGCCGATCAGCGGATTCGCCGTGACACCCGGGACGGCGACGCGCGAGGCCTGCCACATGTTGGATTCCTGAGCGGTGATGCCGAGCATCACCTGCGCGGGAACCGTGGCTCCGCCGAGCAGATCCGAGGGGTAGGGAAAGAGGGTCTGCGGCTGGTAGGCCGGCATGCCCAGGTTCTTCCAGTTGGCGGGGCGGCTGACGTGGGTGTTGAGTTTTCCGCGGATGGCCTGGTCGACGGCCCACTCGACCTGTCGGGGCTTGGGCTGCATCGCCTGATTGCGCGGGTCGTTGCGGGGGACGGAGCACACGCGCTCGGATTCGACGACCTCGTTGCGCCCGCCGGCTGCCGCAGAGACCGTGACGCCGACTGCCTCGCTCGCGGCGGTCCCGCCGTCCGGGCCCGCTTCCGCGGACGATGCCTTCGCAACGGTGGCGCTGTCGGCCTTGGCCTTCGGGGACCTGAGAGCCGGTGTGCGTTCGCGGCCCTCCTGGATGCGCGGGCTGGTCCGTTTCACCGGGTCGACGGTGAAGCCGGTCGCGTCGCCGCTGTCAAGGACGGTCATCCGCACGTGAACGGGACGGCCCCCGGACGGATCAGCGCCATGGACGAGGGCGCCCTGGCCGTCGGCCCATGCGGTCCCCGTCAGCACGGCCTCGCCCCGGGTGGAGACCGTGGCGTCCTTGGGCACACCGCTCAGGTGCCGCACCGTCCGAGGCAGCTTCTTTCCGGACACGGGCTTGGCCTTGCCCGTCAGATAGACGGTGCCCGCGTTCCGCGTCAGACCGCTGTCGTTCACCGGGCCCTCCGCGAGCAGCACCGCCGACGTCTTCTTGGCCTGGGGGTTCGTGATCCCGTTCGCTTCCACCCGTTTGACGCGGGCGGTCTTCGTCGACGACTGGTCCAGGAAGACGACGCCGCCGTCGCCGTCGGGGTTCAGGCGGTAGGGCACCGCGTCGGTGTTCACGACGGGAGTCTTGTGGCCCTTGGTGTCGATCTTGACGATCTGTGCACCCGCCGCACCCAGCACGGAGCCGTCGGATGCCGGGACCGACGAGGTGACCTGGCCCGAGGTCTCGATGGGCTCGGAGAGCTTGCCGGTGACCGTGTCCAGCCGAAACAGGCGGGTCGAGGCCTTGTCCTCGCCTCCGGACTGCGTCAGGACGGCTTCCTCGCCCGTCCCGCAGCCGGGGTTGTAGTACGACAGGGAGACCTGGATCGGGAGCTTGGTGACGTGGCCGGTGTCCAGCTCCACCACCGCGGCGAATGCGCCCCGGGCCATCAGCTTCGGGGTGTTGGTGAAGGTGCGCGGCGCGTAGACGACCACGGCGCGCTTTCCCGACCCCGTGATACAGGTGTTGCCGATCCAGGAATCCGTTTCGAAGCCCGGCTCAGATAGCGAGGCGACCGTACTCCACATGTATCCGGCGCTCTCAGGTGCCGTCAGGATGTGGAGGCCCTGCGCGTCGGAGCTGGTCGTCCAGGATATGTCTGCGGACTTCTTCCAGTCCCGGCCGAGCAGTCGGTCGCGGTCGCGGGCCGGGACCTCCGCTGACTCGGAGGAAGTCGATGCGGGCGGGGGTTTCTCGTCGGCCCAGGCCGTAGCCTGGATCACGCCGGCGATCAGGGCGCCGGAGGCGATCACTGCCGAGACTGTCATGTGTTTCTTACGTAATCTCAACTGTTCTCCCAGAGAAGGCTGTTAGCGCCCAAGGCGCCCAAGGCGCCCAAGGCACCCTGGGCAGCGCCCGTACGGAAGGGGGCAGCGGCGGGTGCCGCGTGGGTCCGGAGGCCGAAGCAGCGGATCCCCGCAGACGACCTGACGCCTGCGGGGACCTCTCGTACTGCTGATGTGAACGGGGCCGGGCTTCGGGGTCGATGCCGCGTCGTGGCAGCAGCCCGTGACGCCTAACTCCAGGAGAACGAAGCGTTCTCGTTGTAGACGTAGGCGAACTGGTAGAGCGTGTCGTTGAGTGGCGGGAGTGAATCCTTGGGGCCGCCGTAGCCGCTGTAGTAGTGGACGTTCGCCCAGTACTTGTAGTGCCAGTTGTCGCCAGTCGCGGCATTGTTTTTGACGTTCTTGCCGAATCCCGACGGCGGAGTACCTGCGCCACTTCCGCAGAAGGTCAGCGGCGCCGAGTGATGTGGTTGGTACCTGACCCAATCGAAGTCGTACACGTTGTAGCCGATCATTCTCCATGAACCCGTGAGCCCGGAGTTGTAATAGATCGCGAACTTGAAGCTACTGCCCTGCGGAATCGTGCAGGCAAGATTGGGATCAGAGTTGGCGTACGCCTGCTGTTCCTCGGACAGGTCCGCCCATGCCGGCGCGGCCGACGAGAGCAGTGCGATTCCAACCATCGCCGATACGGTGACCTTACGAATCATTACCCCACCCCTTTTCGTAACGATGTGCTGAGTGCTTCGAAGTGCGTCAAAGCATTCCGCCTGCGTGACCCCTCTACTGCGCGTCGAGCACTGCGGAAGCCTTCTTCGAGGTCTCCTGGTTGGTCTGCTTCGCGCTTTCGAGAGCGGGCTGGCTCTCCTTGATCTTCTGCTGTTGCAAGCGCGTCTCCACGTCGAACCAGACCTTCTGCACCTTGTGTTCCGTCCGACACTGGACGTCGGCGGTGGCCGTGGCGGTCTCCAGTTCCGTTACCACGGCCGGATCGTGGAACCGGGCATCGTTCCGGGCGTCCATGGGCTCCGCGTATTCGTAGCCCCTGGCCTTCATGCACGACGACCACTTGGCGAACACGTCGAGGACGGCAGGGTCCTTCCGCGAAGCGAGAAAGGAATCCGCATCGATCTTGACCGCTACCGGGGATCGCTGCGCTTGGGGAGCCTTCGCGCCGATCTGCCCGGCGCACTTACGCAGCACTTTCTCGTCCGCCCCGGACTGGTCGACGGCGCCGGCGGAGACGGCGGCGCTGTATTCCTTCTGCAGCGCCTCGTCAGGGTGATACCCACGCTTCGCCGCGCGCTGCGCGTCATGGATCCCGTAGCGTGAATCCATAGGTGACACCCCGTCCAGCGGGGGCAGATCCGGAGCCGGCGTCCAGTTCGGGAAACCGGCGTCCGCCATGCAACGGTCGATCAGCCCGTCCCGCGCGGATGCAATGGTCCGGGTCTGCGCGGCCGTCGGCTGGTAGGCCTCCAGTGGCAGCCTCCACGTGGCAACGTTGCCCGGGTCGCCCACCTGGGCCGCCGCGACCGGCCCCAGGGCGACGCTCCCGGCACCCTGCGGGGCGGAGTCGTTCTGCCCCAGCAGGCTCCACCCGCCCGCGGCGATTCCCGCGACCAGCAGTGCGACGCCAGCGGGCACAACTACCTTGACAGCACGTGCGGAATTCCTCATGATCTCCCCATTTCGGATACTGATCCATCGGCCGTGAACCCGCCCCAGGAAGGGCCGGACAGGCGTTCAGTGGTCGATGTCGACCACGATGCGATTCGGTGCGGTGAGCTTGAAGATCCGGTACGAGGAGTGGTGGCCCAGAGCCAGTCCGATACGGCAGGCCCGGGCTTCCGGATCGGTGATGTCGGTCAGCCCCTGCCCCTTGAGACTTGGAAAGTTGTACAGACCGTGACGCGGGCTCCTGTACAGCGAGGTGAGAGTCGTGAAGTCGAACGAAGTCGCCGGAGACGGGTAGATCTTCAGATACGTCTTGCCCTCGATCGGGACGACGTGTTCGTTGGTTTCGTCACCACAGCACGTGAGGGGTTCCGTCTATGTGCTCGTGACCCACTGGGGAATCGTTCCATCACCGAGATCGATCACGAAGCGGTCGAATCCCGGATGAGTGGCGGCGCGCACGCCGAGCACGCAGATTCCCTGACAGTCTGGAGCGGCCTGCACCTGCGCTTGGGGTGCGACACCTAACAACACGGCGGCCGCCAGGGAGGGTGCAATAAGCGGAACATCCTCTTCAAGGTGCGAGCCCTTCCCTTCCCATAGATCGAGTGAGAGCACGGGCCTTGTTTCGCAGCACAGGACATGTGGTCGGAGTGCACATCCGTTGAGTCCCCGAGCTGCTGAGCGCCGTTAATCCGTCTTCCTCGGTGACGGCCGGTCGGCGCGCATGCGCCTTGTGTCCTCCCCCAAGAACCGCCGACCCCGCCAATGCCTCACGTCCTACAGAGCTGACGCGAGGCTAAACTCTGGCCTGGCGCGGAACCAGCGGTTTCTCGGCTCGCGGACGGCGCTTCTGGCTGATCATGGCCCCTGCTCCGGGGTGCCGCATGACTCAACCCACCTTTCACCTCGGATTATTGGCCAGAAGAGGAATCTGGATTAGTGGCCTCCAGATCTATCGTTTGGCCTGAAGTTGAGGTTGGTGCAGCTGTGACCGGATACGACGAAGCTCCGTTGGGGTGACAACACAAGTCCCTGTCAGCGGGGGCCTTAAGAGGTCGTTTCATCCTGTTTTTTCATCCCGAGATGCGGCTTTGATTTGCTGGTGTCGGGTTGCGCACCAGGAGATCGTGTTTCGCCGGTGCGGCGGCGGGCCATGAGGTCAGTCATGGCGAGGTGGATCATGGCTTCGGAGCGGTGTGGGTGGGTTTCGTAGTCGCGGGCCAGGCGGCGGTGGAGCATGAGCCAGCCTCAGGCCGTGTCCGATGGGTCCAGTGACTCGCCGAGGGGTGGATCGTTCCGCTTGGTGTGCGGCGTGGTGATCTTTCCGATGTCGAGTGGGCTCAACTGGAACCGCACTTGCCGACGAACGTCGGACGAGGCGGGCGTCGGCACTGCCACCGGCGCGTGATCAATGGAATTCTCTTCCGGCTGCGGACCGGCCTGCCTCGGCGGGACCTGCCACCTCACTTCGGGAAGTGGCCGACGGCCTATGACCGGCATCGCAGGTGGTCAGCCGATGGCACGGGGGAGAGGATCTTGCATGCCGTCCTCGCCGCCGCCGCTCCGGGGCCGGACACGCCCCGGTGCGGGGGACCCAGTGTCCGCCGACCGGCCCCGGACAGCGCGCCGCGCGGGCCGTGCCGCCTGCCCGGCTGCTAGGCAGACAGCTCCGGCAGGCACCTCCACTGCCGTCCTACCGCACACCGGGAGACATACGTGCCCACCCGCGCCCCCGCACACCGTTTGCGCGCCGGACTGTCCGTCGCGGCGCTCACCGCCGCCGCGCTCGGCGCGCTCCCCCCACCCGCGCAGGCGGCGGGGGTCGACCCCGGCCGCGACGAACGGCTCCAGCGGCAGCTCGAACAGCTCGTCGGCCAGGATGACGGCCCGCCCGGGGTGATCGCCGTGCTCACCCGGGGCGACCGCACACAGGTGTACACCGCCGGCGTCGGGGACCTTGCCACCGGACGGCCGCCGCAGCCCGACGACCACATGCGCATCGCCAGCATCGCGAAGGCGTTCAGCGGGGCCGTCGCGCTCCGGCTCGTCGACCAGGGGGTCCTCTCCCTCGACGACACCATCGGTGGCGTGCTGCCCGACCAGCCCGCTGCCTGGCACCCGGTGACCCTGCGTCAGCTCCTCCAGCACACCAGCGGCCTGCCGGACTACACAGCCGACCCCGAGTTCCTGAGCATCCTGCAGGCCGACCCCCGCCACGTCTTCGACCCGCGCACGCTCCTCAACTACGTCGCGGACGAGTCGCTGCTCTTCAGCCCGGGCAGCCTGTACGAGTACTCCAACTCCGACAACATCGCCGTCGCCCTCATGGCCGAGGCTGCGACAGGCCGCCGCTACGAGGACCTCCTCAAGGAGCTCGTGTACCGCCCGCTGGGGCTGCGCCGCACCAGCCTGCCGCTGGGCCACCGCCTCCCGCACCCGTTCCTGCACGGCTACGACGTCACCCCGCCCGCCGAACCAGAGGACATCAGCGAGGCCCTGAGCGCCTCGGGAGTCTGGGCCTCCGGGGGCATCGTCTCCACCCCCAGGGACCTGGGCGCCTTCATCCGGGCGTACGCCGGCCCCACCCTGCTGTCCGAGAAGACCCGCAAGGAACAACTCACCTTCCGCCCCGGGGACTCCTCCGAGCCCGCCGGCCCCGGCACCAACGCCGCCGGCCTCGCGATCTACCAGTACACCACCCGCTGCGGCGTGCTCCACGGCCACACCGGCAACTTCCCCGGCTACACGCAGCTCGCCGCCGCCACCCCGGACGGCACGCGTTCCCTCACGTTCTCCATCAACACCCAGACCAACAAGAGCATCAAACCCGCCCTCCTCGCCCGGCTCCGCACGGTCCAGGAAGACTTCGTCTGCGCACTGCTGAAGGGCCGCTGACCCCCTGGCGGGTGCCGGCCGCCCGCTACGCCCTCCAGGACGCCTCCGACCGATCATCGCCGTGGGCAGTCAGGCATGGTGCCCGGGTGCAGCGACCTCAAGGATGAGACCGTCCGGAGCGGCGCGGCGTGCAGCTGAGGTGATCGCCGGTGTGCGTTGGGCGCGACGGGCCGGGCGAGGGGCGCCAGTGAGGTGTCGCTTCTTCGGTGAACCAGCGCACCCGGGTGCACTGGGGGCGACAGGCCATGTCCATGGCCCGGCGCAGCGCGCTGGACCGTGCCATCGAATCGCCGACGAGTACGTGCTCACCGTCGTGTCACCGCGCACGGGTCTGGACCGTACGGGGCAGGCGCGAGCATGAGCGGGTCGGGTCAGCCCTGTGCCTTGATGTGGTCGAGGACGGTGGTGAAGGCTTCGGTGGGTGAGAAGTCCACGTATTCGCAGTCCTCGAGTGCCACAGGGGCGTGCCCGGGCGGCCAGTAGAAGGCTTGGCCCGCTTCGTAGATCTCTTCCCCGTCCTTCGTCACCATCTTCAGCCGCCCTTTGAGCATGTAGCCCCAGTGCGGGCAGGCGCAGAGGCCGTCGGGCAGGCCGGTCAGGGCCGGCCTCATGTCGGCGCCCTGCGGAAACCGGACGAAGGCCACGGAGAGGTCTTCTCCGATCGCTTGCGTACGCAGTTCGACGCCTCCGCCTTCGATCACGACCGGTGTGTCATCCCGCGTCGTCGCCGTCATGGCCGTCTCCATTCCCTGGGCTACGGGGAGTGTCTCTCCTCCAGGCTGGTCCCGGTGGCCGGATCGTGCCACGCCGGCGTGGCGGGTCGGTCTGGGCGACGGTCAGCCAAGGGGCAGGAGGGTTGCCTCGTCGCCGACGCGGCCGAGGAAGTGGACGCCTATGAGCAGCCGCGGCCGGACCAGTACAGGGGGTACGGACATCGCGGGGGCGCAGGTGTTGTTGGCGACGACGCCGGAGAAGGCGATGAAGGGGGCGCTCCGCTCGCGGCGCGCAGTGTTCTTCCCCTGCGAAGGTCATGGGCTCCGGCGTGAATGGACGTGTCAGCGCCGGGGGTCAATCCTCGCCCGCACCCGTCACACAGGATGCCGAACGTTGAGCTTCTGTTGCGGGGCGATGGCCGGCCGCGGCTATGGTCGGGCGCAGTCCGCGCCGATAGGGCGTGCGCGGGCGAGGCCCGGTGACCAGAGCGCTCTGGCTGCAGTAGTACCGGGCCGCCCCACCCCCCCCGATGGACCGCCCGCGCGACGTCTGCCCGGACACCGCCCTGGCCCGCCTCCCTACGGGCGGGCCGGCGCTGCGGCGAGGTGCGCTTTGCGGATGTAGGCACGAACGCGCTGGTAGCTGCCCTTGTCTCACGAGGGCAGGGTGGAGGTGGGCGCCGGCTGAGCCGTGCGTTGACGCCGGCGCGCCCGCGTAGGGTGGTCCGGTGTTCGATCGTTTGGAGATCAGGGTGTTGGCGCCGGGCCCGCGGTTCGCGGCTCAGGTGCGCTTCTGGGTCAACGGCGAGGACATCGTCGAAGAGGCGGTCTACGAGGGTGGCCGCGGACCGTACGCCGCCGATGTGCTGCCGACGGGGCGGCCCAGCCCTCTCCGGGCGACCGCCGAGGCGCGCCGCCTGGAGCTGGGGGAACCGGACTGCACCGGCGGGTGCTGCGGCTTCTTGACCGTGGTCGTGCAGCGGTTCGGGGAGATCGTCCAATGGTCGGACTGGGAGGTGCCGCGGCCGTCCCCGCTGGCCCCCGACCCTTACCCTCCGGCAGAGCTCCACTTCGACGCGAGTCGGTACGACGCCGAAGTGGCACGCGCGGAGGCGGACCGCTGGTGGCAGATGCACCCGTAGGCCCGGCGCGGAGCGGCTCGGCCAAGCGACCGCCGACCGGCTCCCGAGGCTCCCTGGCGGATTCCGCATGCGTGGGCGCCTGGCCGGCGGACTGCAACCCGAGTCCATCGGCGACGTCGTCACCCGCGACCGGCCGGCGCACCGGCACCGAGATCCGCTTCACGGACACAGCCCCCGCCGCGGTCTCGCCACGTCGTCTGGCCGCGGGCGAGATGCGTTTCCGCCGCGGCGCCCGCCTGGCCTGAGACCCTGCCCCGGCCCAGCCCGCTGGGTCACCTTTCGCCCCGGTGCCCGCCGGTCACGAGCCCCCGGACGGTCTGGCCCGGTGGGCGAAAGTCGCCGCTGGAAGCCGCGAGGGTCGCCAGGGTGTGCTTTAGCCGAGGTCACATCGCCGCTCAAAGCTCGTTGTGGACCTTGTTCATCTCGCGATCCGTCCGCCACATGCACTCGTTCTCGTAAGACTCTCCGCCGGCGCCGCCTTCGAAGATCCCCCCGATATCCGGTCCCCCCATACGCCCCCGCCCCCCACGCCGCCGCTGGTCCTGGGCGTCTTGCGGATGCTCTTGACGGTACGAGGGGAACCCCCTTCACCCCCGGAACCTCCCCCTCCCCCGACGAGCTCGCCGGAACCTCCCTCACCTCCGTTGCCCCCACCCCCACCGATGAAGCCGGTGGGCTTGTCGGTGGACTGCGCGTACGTGTGGATCGTCTTCACGGTCCTGGGCTTCTTGCGGATGCTCTTGACGGGGCGCGGGCTGTCGGTGTCGGTGTTGGTGGTGACACTTGCCGCTGTCTCGGCGGGAGCGGCGAACGCGGTGGAGGTGAGTGAGGCGCCTCCGCCGGCCAGGAGGGTGGCGATCAGGAGCGGGGCGAGGCGTCGGGTCCTGGTGGCGGTCATGGAGAAGGGCTCCTCACGAGCGGTCGTGACATTTCGGGGGTCGGATGTGTGTGGGGCGGGTTGCCCGTCCACCGCCTTTCGGCGTCATCCGTCACTCCATTGCGCCCCACGCACCGGGCCCGGGTCACGGCACGGAAAGTCGGGGCTTGACCCGCAAGCGCCAAGCACACCCGGCTTCACGCGCCCGCCCAGCTCGACACCGGGACAGCCCTGCCGCTCTCCCCGACTGCCCGAGCCCCTTCCCGCCGCCCCGCCGCTCGCCGCGGCGGAGCCGGAACAGGGCATGGCCCCGGTCGTCTGGCACTCCGAAGCGCTGCAGGTCAGAGCCCTTGTCCTCGCATGGTTCGCCCGGGCGGTGGGGCCTGTCACGCGCCTGTGACAGTCGGCGGACAGCGTCGTGAAGTGCGGGGGTCAGTCTTTTAACCAGACGGACAAAACAGACATTTCACCACTGTCCTTCGATTCTTTCCCCCACCCCCTATTTATTGGAGTAATTCTCATGGC
>NZ_JBEZKE010000047.1:0-37057 GCF_040651555.1 Streptomyces sp. NPDC048424
GATCTCCCCGGACCCCCGCGCCTCAAACGCCGGCGGGGCTGAAAGAGCGCCTCAAACGCCGGCGGGGCTGGATTTGGCCCGGGCTTCTACGGCAGGGGGCCCTGGATCTCTACCGCGGCGCAGCGCCAGCGGAGGTCCGGGCCTTGTTCCAGGCGGAAGGCCATGGCGGTGAGGCGGTCGCCCGTGGCGATGCGGGCGAAGGCTTCGATGACGCCCGGGCCGGGGGTGAAGCGGCCGCACTGGCGGATGACCGGGCGGAGACGGTCGTGGAGGGGGCCTGAGGGGGCCAGGGTGACCAGCTGCTGGTAGGCGGGGCCGACGGTGTGGCCCAGGAGCGAGTGGACCGGGCGGAGGCCGCTGACGACCGCGAGGAGGTGTTCGGCGAACCAGTGGTGCGGGCCGAGCCGGAGCGTGCGCGGGGGGCCTGCCGGGCGCCGGGGGTCGCGCCGTCCGGCGGGCCGGGTGCGGGAGCGGCCGCCGGGCCGGCGGTTCCCGTCGTTGCCGATCGTGCCGCGCGTCGTCGTGTCCATCGCGATCTGCCCCCGAACAGGCCGGGCCCGGAGCGGTACCGGGCGGTAACTTGATGGGGATCTTCTACGGTCGCCGAACACGCTCCGCAACCACGCGCACCGCCGGGCGGGCCACCGCCCCGGTTCACCTATCCGAGTGCGCGCCCGTCGCCCCCCGGGCCCGGACCGCGCGCGTACGGGGACGGGGTTGACGGCCGCGGGTTCCGGTCCGGCACCTCGAAGGGGTACCGACTCCGTCACCCTGGCGAACCCTCCGAGTCGTATCCTGGGGGAGTTTTCCGACTACCGAAAGCAGCCGGCCATGCGTGTGTACGTCCCCCTGACCCTCCCCGGGCTCGCCGAGGTGCACAAGGCGGGTGAGCTGGGCCCCGCCCCGCTGCGGGCGTACGCCGTCACCCCCGGGCTCCGCGAGTGGTACGTGTCGGACGACATCGAGGAGCTGGAGTACGCGGCCCTGAACCGGGCCGCGGCCGCCTCCCTGCGGCTGCTCGCCGCGGACGCGGGCGCCCCGCGCCGCCGCGTCGTCGTCGCCCTCGACGTCGACGACAAGGCCGCCACCGCCACCCCCGGGGTCGACGAGGCCACCCTCGGCCAGGTGACCCTGGCCGGCGCCGTACGGCTCACCGTGGCCGCCGCCGTGCACGTGGACGCCGATGACGCCGACGAGGACGTGGCGGCCGCCGCGCAGGCCCTGCCCGCCGCCGACGGCGGGGACGGGGACGCGCAGTTCATC
Source organism: Streptomyces sp. NPDC048424 (assembly GCF_040651555.1). Lineage (NCBI taxonomy): Bacteria > Bacillati > Actinomycetota > Actinomycetes > Kitasatosporales > Streptomycetaceae > Streptomyces > Streptomyces sp. NPDC048424. The sequence continues at coordinate 1,264 of NZ_JBEZKE010000047.1, forward strand.
GTCGACGGAGCCGAGGACCACGAGCTGCTGTGGTTCGGCGTGCAGGAGATTCCGGGGTTGCTGAAGTGACCGAAAATCACATCGTCTGGGACTGGAACGGCACCCTCCTCCACGACATCGACGCCGTCATAGTCGCGACCAACGCCTCCTTCGCCGAGCTCGGCTTCGCGCCGATCACCCTGGAGACCTACCGCGACCTGTACGTCGTACCGGTGCCGAAGTTCTACGAGCGCCTCATGGGGCGCCTGCCCACCGACGAGGAGTGGGTGGTCATGGACGAGGCCTTCCACCGGCACTACTGGGCCGCGGCCGAGGACGCCGGGCTCGCCGAGGGCGCCCGCGAGCTGCTCCAGGAGTGGCAGCGGGACGGCCTCACCCAGTCCCTGCTGTCCCTCGCGCCCCACGAGAAGCTCGTACCACTGGTCCGAACCCATGGCATCGACCACCACTTCCTGCGCGTCGACGGGCGGACCGGCCCCTCGCACACGTCGAAGGCGGGACACCTCGTACGCCACCTGGCCGCCCTGGACGGGACGGGGGTGACGGCCGACCGTACGGTCCTCATCGGAGACGCAGTGGACGACGCGCTGGCCGCCGCCCACGTCGGAGCCCGGGCGGTGCTCTACACGGGTGGTTCGCACAGTCGCAGCAGTCTGGAATCGGCCGGTGTGCCGGTCGTGGACACCCTGGCCGAGGCCGTACTGACAGCTCGCGAGCTGGCCGAATACTGACTGGACAAGCGCGCTGCACGGAGAGCGGTGCCGCGTCGCTGGCCAGACTGTCAAAGTTTCACCCCAAGATTTATACAGATGCAGCGAATGACGACCTGGGGGTAGGTCGGGATAGCCTTGTACCCGTGATCAGCGCGATAGTCCTCGGGGGCACTGGAGCCTCCGGCCTGCGCCCGGCGCACGACCGTGCCCGGGCCTTCGCTGATCCCCGCCACCGGGACCTTCGGCCGATCTTGGCTCATTCCCTCCCGGTCGGCTCTCTCGACGGCATAGCGTCGATCCCGAACGGATACCGACACCCCGCCCTGCGGGGCTGTGCCATTCCTTCCTTCACCTACGTCACGCAATGGCGCGCGACAGGAGCCAGAGGACATGCAGACCAAGCTGGACGAAGCAAAGGCCGAGCTGCTCGCACGGGCGGCCCGGGTAGCTGAGCACAGCCCGGCCGGGGGGCTACTTCCGACTGGGTCCGAGCAGGGAGAGCGTCCAGACCAGGACGCGGTGCTCTCCTACCTCCAGCGCTACTACCTGCACACGGCACCCGAGGACCTCACGGACCGGGACCCGGTCGACGTGTTCGGAGCCGCGCTCTCCCACTACCGGCTCGCCGAGAACCGGCCGCAGGGCACCGCGAGCGTGCGCGTGCACACCCCCACGGTCGAGGAGAACGGCTGGACCTCCAGCCACTCCGTCGTCGAGGTGGTCACCGACGACATGCCCTTCCTCGTGGACTCCGTCACGAACGAGCTGTCCCGCCAGGGCCGCGGCATCCACGTCGTGATCCACCCGCAGGTCGTCGTCCGCCGTGACGTCACCGGCAAGCTGATCGAGATCCTCGGCCCCGACTGCGACGCTCACGGTCCCCGCACCTCGCGCCCCCACGACTCCCTCGTCGAGTCCTGGATCCACGTCGAGATCGACCGCGAGACCGACCGCGCCGACCTCAAGCAGATCAACGCCGACCTGCTGCGCGTCCTGTCCGACGTACGCGAGTCCGTCGAGGACTGGGAGAAGATGCGCGACGCCGCGCTGCGCATCGCCGACGGCCTGCCCGAGGAGCCCACCGCCCCGGACCTGCGCGAGTACGAGCTCGAAGAGGCCCGTGAGCTGCTGCGCTGGCTCGCCGACGACCACTTCACCTTCCTCGGCTACCGCGAGTACAACCTCGTCGACGGCGACTCCCTGTCCGCCGTGCCCGGCACCGGCCTCGGCATCCTGCGCTCCGACCCGCACCACAGCGGCAAGGACGACGGCCACCCGGTCTCGCCTTCCTTCAACCGGCTGCCGGCCGACGCCCGCGCCAAGGCCCGCGAGCACCGCCTGCTGGTGCTGACCAAGGCCAACAGCCGCTCCACCGTGCACCGCCCCTCGTACCTCGACTACGTGGGCGTCAAGAAGTTCGACGCCGACGGCAACGTCGTCGGCGAGCGCCGCTTCCTCGGCCTGTTCTCCTCCGCCGCGTACACCGAGTCCGTGCGCCGCGTCCCGGTCGTCCGCCGCAAGGTCGCCGAGGTCCTGGACCGGGCCGGCTTCTCGCCGTCCAGCCACGACGGCCGCGACCTGACGCAGATCCTGGAGACCTACCCGCGCGACGAGCTGTTCCAGACCCCGGTCGACCAGCTCCAGTCCATCGTCACCTCCGTCCTGTACCTGCAGGAGCGCCGCCGGCTGCGGCTGTACCTGCGCCAGGACGAGTACGGCCGCTACTACTCGGCCCTCGTCTACCTGCCGCGCGACCGGTTCACCACCGGCGTCCGGCTGCGCCTGATGGACATCCTGCGCGAGGAGCTCGGCGGCATCAGCGTCGACTTCACCGCCTGGAACACCGAGTCGATCCTCTCCCGCATCCACTTCGTCATCCGCGTCCCGCAGGGCACCGAGCTGCCCGGCCTGACCGACGGCGACGTCGAGCGCCTCGAGGGCCGCCTCGTCGAGGCCGCCCGCTCCTGGGCCGACGGCTTCCAGGAAGCGCTGATCGCCGAATGCGGCGAGGAGCGCGCCGCGGAGCTGCTGCGCCGCTACGGCACCTCCTTCGCCGAGGGCTACAAGGCCGACCACTCGCCCCGCGCCGCCGTCGCCGACCTGATGCACCTGGAGCGGCTCGCCGCCAGCGACCGCAAGTTCGCGCTCTCGCTGTACGAGCCGGTGGGCGCCGCCCCCGGCGAGCGCCGGTTCAAGATCTTCCGCACCGGCGAGCAGGTCTCGCTCTCCGCGGTCCTGCCGGTCCTGCAGCGCCTCGGCGTCGAGGTCACCGACGAGCGCCCGTACGAGCTGCGCCGCTCGGACCGGGTCAGCGCGTGGATCTACGACTTCGGCCTGCGGATGCCCCTGCCCACCGGCAACGGTGACGCCGCGGCGGCCCACTACCTCGGCGACGACGCCCGCGAGCGCTTCCAGGACGCCTTCGCCGCGGTCTGGCAGGGCGACGCGGAGAACGACAACTTCAACACCCTCGTGCTGAGCGCCGGGCTCACCTGGCGGCAGGCCGTCGTCCTGCGCGCGTACGCCAAGTACCTGCGCCAGGCCGGCTCCACCTTCAGCCAGGACTACATGGAGGACACCCTCCGCAACAACGTCCACACCACCCGGCTGCTGGTCTCGCTCTTCGAGGCCCGGATGTCGCCCGTCCGCCAGGCCGCCGGCAGCGAGCTCGTCGACGCCATGCTGGAGGAGCTGGACGGGGCCCTGGACCAGGTCGCCTCGCTCGACGAGGACCGCATCCTGCGGGCCTTCCTCACCCTGATCAAGGCGACGCTGCGGACCAACTTCTTCCAGACCACCGGCGAGGGCGAGCAGCACTCCTACGTGTCGATGAAGTTCGACCCGCAGGCCATCCCCGACCTCCCGGCGCCCCGCCCGGCCTTCGAGATCTGGGTGTACTCCCCGCGCGTCGAGGGCGTCCACCTGCGCTTCGGCAAGGTCGCCCGAGGCGGCCTGCGCTGGTCCGACCGCCGCGAGGACTTCCGTACGGAGATCCTCGGCCTGGTCAAGGCGCAGATGGTCAAGAACACCGTCATCGTGCCCGTCGGCGCCAAGGGCGGCTTCGTCGCCAAGAACCTCCCCGACCCGTCGGTGGACCGCGACGCCTGGCTCGCCGAGGGCATCGCCTCGTACAAGATCTTCATCTCGGCGCTGCTCGACATCACCGACAACATGGTCGCCGGCGAGGTCGTGCCCCCGAAGGGCGTGGTCCGCCACGACGAGGACGACACCTACCTCGTCGTCGCCGCCGACAAGGGCACCGCGACCTTCTCCGACATCGCCAACGGCGTGGCGGAGTCCTACGGCTTCTGGCTCGGCGACGCCTTCGCCTCGGGCGGCTCGGCCGGCTACGACCACAAGGGCATGGGCATCACCGCCCGCGGCGCGTGGGAGTCCGTCAAGCGGCACTTCCGCGAGCTCGGTCACGACACCCAGACCGAGGACTTCACCGTCGTCGGCGTCGGCGACATGTCCGGTGACGTCTTCGGCAACGGCATGCTGCTCTCCGAGCACATCCGCCTGGTCGCCGCCTTCGACCACCGGCACATCTTCATCGACCCGACCCCGGACGCGGCCACCTCGTACGCGGAGCGCCGGCGCCTGTTCGAGCTGCCGCGCTCCTCGTGGGCCGACTACGACAGCTCGCTGCTCTCCGCGGGCGGCGGCATCCACCCGCGCAGCGCGAAGTCCATCCCGGTCAACGCGCACGTCCGCGAGGCCCTCGGCATCGAGGCGGGCGTCACCAAGATGACCCCCGCCGACCTGATGCAGGCCATCCTGCAGGCCCCCGTGGACCTGCTGTGGAACGGCGGCATCGGTACGTACGTCAAGGCGACGGCCGAGACCCACGCGGACGTCGGCGACAAGGCCAACGACTCCATCCGCGTCAACGGCTCCCACGTCCGGGCCAAGGTCATCGGCGAGGGCGGCAACCTGGGTCTGACCCAGCTCGGCCGCATCGAGTTCGCCCGGACCGGCGCCGGCGGCGAAGGCGGCAAGGTCAACACCGACGCCATCGACAACAGCGCGGGCGTGGACACCTCCGACCACGAGGTGAACATCAAGATCCTGCTCAACGCGGTCGTCACGGACGGCGACATGACCGTCAAGCAGCGCAACAAGCTGCTCGCCCAGATGACCGACGAGGTGGGCCACCTCGTCCTGCGCAACAACTACGCGCAGAACACGGCGCTCGCCAACGGCGCCGCGCAGGCCCCGAGCCTGCTCCACGCCCAGCAGCGCTACATGCGCCGCCTGGAGAACGCCGGACTGCTCGACCGCGGGCTGGAGTTCCTGCCCACGGACCGGCAGATCCGCGAGCTGCTCAGCAGCGGCAAGGGCCTGACCCAGCCGGAACTGGCCGTGCTGTTCGCCTACACCAAGATCACGGTGGCGGACGAGCTCATCGCCACCGATCTGCCGGACGACCCGTACCTGCGCCGCCTGCTCTTCGCGTACTTCCCGGCCGCCCTGGGCGAGAAGTTCACCGAGCAGATCGACGCGCACGCGCTGCGCCGCGAGATCATCACCACCATCCTGGTCAACGACACCGTCAACACCGGTGGTTCGACCTTCCTGCACCGCCTGCGCGAGGAGACCGGGGCCTCCACGGAGGAGATCGTCCGGGCGCAGCTCGCGGCCCGCGAGATCTTCGGCCTGGCCGAGGTGTGGGACGAGGTGGAGGCGCTCGACAACAAGGTCGCCGCCGACGTCCAGACCCGGGTGCGGCTGCACTCGCGGCGCCTGGTCGAGCGCGGTACCCGCTGGCTGCTGAACAACCGGCCGCAGCCGCTCCAGATCTCCGAGACCATCGCCTTCTTCGCGGAGCGGGTCGGGCAGGTCTGGGCGGAGCTGCCGAAGCTGGTGCGCGGCGCCGACCTGGAGTGGTACCAGTCGATCCTGGACGAGCTGACGGGCGAGGGCGTTCCGGAGGAACTGGCCGCCAAGGTCGCCGGGTTCTCCTCCGCCTTCCCGACGCTCGACGTCGTCGCGATCGCGGACCGCACGGGCGTCGGCTGCCTGGAGGTGGCCGAGGTCTACTACGACCTCGCCGACCGCCTGGACATCACCCAGCTGATGGACCGGATCATCGAGCTGCCGCGGGCCGACCGCTGGCAGTCCATGGCCCGTGCGTCGATCCGCGAGGACCTGTTCGCGGCGCACGCGGCGCTGACGGCGGACGTGCTGTCGGTGGGCAACGGCAGTTCGACTCCCGAGGAGCGCTTCAAGGCGTGGGAGGAGAAGAACGCGGCGATCATCGGTCGGGCGCGGACGACGCTGGACGAGATCCGGGGGTCGGACGACTTCGACCTGGCGAATCTGTCGGTGGCGATGCGGACGATGCGGTCGCTGCTGCGCGTGCACGGCTGATCGGCTGGTCTTGCCGAACGGGCCGGGCCCGGGACCTTGTGGTCCCGGGCCCGGCCCGTTCGTGTGCCGGCTGGAACAGCTGGTCAGCGGCCCGCGGTGAAGGCCTCGTACGCGTCGCAGACTTCGGCGGCCGGGCCGTCCATCCGCAGGACGCCCGCCTCCAGCCAGATCGCGCGGTCGCAGGTCTCGCGGACCGAGTTGATGCCGTGGCTGACGAGGAAGACCGTGCCGGCCTGTTCGCGGAGTTGCTCGATGCGGGCCTGACTGCGCCGCTGGAAGGCCGCGTCACCGGTGGCCAGGGCCTCGTCGATCATGAGCACGTCGTGGTCCTTGGCGGCGGCGATGGAGAACCGCAGGCGGGCACCCATGCCGGAGGAGTACGTCCGCATCGGCAGGGAGATGAAGTCGCCCTTCTCGTTGATGCCGGAGAAGTCGACGATGTCCTGGTAGCGCTCGTGGATCTGCTGCTTGGACATGCCCATCGCGAGGCCGCCGAGCACGACGTTGCGCTCGCCCGTGAGGTCGTTCATCAGGGCGGCGTTCACGCCCAGCAGGGACGGCTGGCCGTGCGAGAAGATCCGGCCGCGGGCCACCGGCTGGAGGCCGGCGATGGCGGCCAGCAGGGTGGACTTGCCCGAGCCGTTGGAGCCGATGAGGCCGATGGCCTCGCCCTTGTACGCGGTGAAGGTGACTCCCTTGACGGCGTGCACCTCGCGGACGCCGGGGGCCGGCTTGCGGGAGAAGATCCGGCTGAGGGCCGCGGTGGCGCCGCCCTTGCGGCTGCCGCTGCCGTGGACCTTGTAGATGACGTGGACCCCGTCGGCGATCACGGTGGGGATCCGGAGCTGGGTGTCAGCCACGGCCGTATTCCTCCTCTGCCTTCCAGAAGTAGACGAAGCCGCCGACGCCGGCGAGCAGGGCCCAGCCGATGGCGATCGGCCACACGTGGTGCGGGAGCGAATGCGCTTCGAAGCTGTCGATCAGGGCGAAGCGCATCAGGTCGATGTAGACGGCCGCCGGGTTGAGCTTGAGCATCGTCAGCACCCAGTGCGGCAGGTCGCCCGTCTTGTGGATCTGGTCGATGGACCACATGACGCCCGAGGAGTACATCCAGGTGCGCAGGACGAAGGGCATCAGCTGGCTGACGTCCGGGCTCTTGCTGCCGATGCGGGCCATGATCATGGCGCAGCCGGCGGCGAAGACGGCCATCAGCAGGAGCGCCGGGACGGCCAGGAGCCAGGCCGGGCCGGGCGTCTGGCCGAAGGCGAGCAGCAGGATGACGAGGGCGCCCATGGTGACGAGCAGCTGCTGGAAGAGCTGCACGACGGTGGAGATGGGCAGGCTCGCGCGGGGGAAGTGCAGGGCGCGGACCAGGCCGAGGTTGCTGTGGACGGCGCGGGTGCCGGCGTTGATGGAGCTGCCGATGAAGTCCCAGACGAAGACGCCGGTGATCAGGAAGGGGAGGTAGTCCGGCACTCCGCTGCTGGCCTTCATCGCGAGGCCGAAGACGAAGTAGTAGACGGCCGCGTTGAGCAGCGGGGTCACCAGGTGCCAGACCTGGCCGAGCTTGGCCGTGCTGTACGTGGCCTGCATGCGGGCGGTGGCGTACGCGGCCACGAAGTGGCGGCGGTCCCAGAGCTCCGCGACGTAGCGCAGGAGGGAGGGGCGGGCGCCGCTGAGGGTGAGGCCGTGGGCGGCGGCCAGGTCGGCGAGGTCCGCGGAGTGCGCGGGCGCGGTCTTGGATGCGGTCGCGGTGGTCACAGGTTCGCTTTCGACGGGGTCAGTACGTCGCTGCCGAGGTCGGGACGGGTCCGTATCGTCGCTACGGCGAGGTTAGGGCGTGCCGCGTCGGAACGCAACCGTATCGTCGTGACGGCGGCGCAGCTATGCTCTGTGCATGACCACGGACCCCTCCGCCGCCCCCGCCCCTGCCGCCGCCCCCGCCCGTAGAGCGCCCGCCGGTGCCGCCGTCCTGCGGGAGGACGTGACGGAGGCGATCCGCAACGCGGTGCTGGAGGAGCTGGCCGCGGTCGGGTTCTCGCGGATGTCCATCGAGGGCATCGCGCGGCGGGCGGGCGTCGGCAAGACCGCGGTGTACCGGCGCTGGAAGTCCAAGCTGCACCTGGTGCTGGACCTGATCGGGGCCTTCGCGGCGGACGGCCTGCCGGTGCCGGCGACGGGGTCGCTGTACGGGGACGTACGGGCGCTGCTGGAGGTCATGTCCCACGTGCTGAGGCACCCGGTGGCGTCGGCGGTCATCCCCGACCTGCTGGTGGAGGCGGCGCGGAACCCGGAGATCGCTGATGCGGTGCGGGGGGCGTTGCTGGAGGGGCAGCGGCGGGTTGCCGCGGGCATCGTCGGCGAGGCGGTTTCGCGCGGCGAGCTCGCGGAGGGGGTTGATCCGGATCGGGCGCTCGATCTGGCGATCGGGCCGCTGTACTGGCGGCAGGTGGTCGTGGGGGACTCCGTCCCCGGCGGATATCTCGACGAGCTCGCGCGGTCGGTGGTGGCGGGGCTGCGAGCCGCCTGACCCTGTGGGCCGCCTGCCGGGGCTCCGACGAGGCTCAAAGACCGGGGCTCCGCCCCGGACCCCGCTCCTCAAGCGCCGGAGGGGCTGAAGACGGGGGCTACGGCCAGAGGCGGGCCAAGGTTGGTTCCTGGGTCGGCGTCGGGGTCGGGGCCGCAGGGGTGGGGTGGCGGTCCGCCAGGGGGGTGATCGCGGGGATCGGGGCCGTCTGGCCCAGGAAGACGCGCCGGACCACGCGTTCCGCCGCGTGGCCGTCGTCGTACGAGCAGAACCGCCCGCGGAACGCCGCCCGCAGCTGCGCGGAGCGCGAGCCCTGCCAGTGGCCCGTGGTGAAGATGTCCACCAGCTCGTCCTGGGTCCGGGCGATCGCACCCGGCGGGCACGACCGCAGGTCGAAGTAGGTGCCGCGGGCCGCCTCGTACGCCTCCCAGTCGTCCGCGTGGATCACGATCGGCCGGTCCAGCGCCGCGTAGTCGAACATCAGGGAGGAGTAGTCCGTGACGAGCGCGTCCGAGGCGAGACAGAGCTCCTCCACCGAGGGGTGGGAGGAGACGTCCAGCAGCCGCGGGTGCGGCTCCCACGGGCGGTCGGCGTCCGCGTACGTGAGGTGGGTGCGGGCGAGGATCGTGAACTGCGGGCCCAGATCGCGCAGGACCCGCTCGAAGTCCAGGTGTTCCGGCCGGCTGCGCCGGTAGTCGCGGTGGGTGGGCGCGTACAGGATCGCCGTCGAGCCCGCCGGGATGCCGAGGCGTTCGCGCAGTTCCACCACGTCCGCACGGGTCGCCCGGTGGAAGACGTCGTTGCGCGGGTAGCCGTATTCGAGGGTCGTGTAGGAGGACGGGACCGCCTTCTCCCAGACCAGGGTGGAGTGCCGGTTCGCGGAGAGCAGGTAGTCCCACTGGTCGGCGCCGCGCAGCAGGCCCGCGAAGTCGGTCGTCGGGGTGGCCGCCGGGCGGTCCTGGAGGTCGAGGCCGACGCGCTTGAGCGGGGTGCCGTGCTGGGTCTGGACCAGGATCTGGCCGGGGCGCTTGACCAGGGCGCGGTCGAAGTTGACGTTCGTGACGAGGTAGGTGGCCCGCGCCAGGGCGGTCCAGTACGCAGCCGAGCCCGGGCGCAGCGCCGTCGTCTCCCGGGGCAGGGTCGAGTTGTGCGCCGGGTCGCAGATCCACGCCGTCCGCATCCGGGGCGCCAGTTCCCGCAGTGTGGCCTCGATCGCCGCCGGGTTGCAGGCGTAGCCGCCGTGCCAGTACGCGGAGAAGACCGCGAGCTCCGGGCGCAGGGGGAGCAGGCGCTGGATCCGGTAGTGCAGGCGCAGGGCCGTCTCGCGCAGGCCCTGCCCCAGGGTCGAGGCCGCGCGGCCCAGGGCCAGCCCGGCCGAGCGCAGCGCGGACAGCAGCCGGTAGGTGCGCCGGGTGCCCAGCCGCATCAGGGTGTGCCGGACCCGGTCGGTCCGCGACAGGGTCAGCGGCAGCGCGGACCTGCCGCCCGGGGCCCGGTAGCGGCGCAGCAGGGCGGAGGCCCGGCTGAAGAACTCGGCCCGGCCGGCGCGCGGGAGGCGGCGCGGGTCGGCGTACAGGGCGCAGAAGTGCTCGGCCATGCGGCGGTGCACGGTGGGGCGCCAGCGCTCCAGCTCGGGGCGGCCGGCGAGGTAGCCGAAGACCCGGTCGTACTGGTCGAAGATGTCGAGGTGGCGGCGGCTGGTAGTGGTCAGGATGGAGCCGGTGCGCCGCTGGCGGTAGTGGACGCAGACCCGGTCCAGGACGGCGACGGACTCGGCGGCCAGCAGTGCCGGGTAGGTCCAGGGGGTGTCCTCGTAGAGGCCGGGCGGGAAGGCGAGGCCCTCGCGCTCCACGTACTCGCGGCGGTAGGCCTTGTTCCACACCACCATCAGCATGGCCAGCAGCGCCGGGCGGTCGGCGAGCCGGAAGCTGGCCGGGCCCTCCTCGGACAGCCGGTGCGCGAGGCGGTTGCGCACCAGCTCGCCCGACCAGAAATTGCGCGCGTAGTCGTAGACGAGGACGTCGGGGGAGCCGGTGGCCTTCAGCCGGTCGGTGACGGCCTGCAGGGCGCCGGGGGCGAGGGTGTCGTCGCCGTCGAGGAAGATCAGGTAGTCGCCGGTGGCCCGGGCCAGGCCCGCGTTGCGGGCCGGGCCCAGGCCCAGGTTGTGCGCCAGGTGCACCGCGGTGACCCGGGCGTCACGGGCCGCGTACTCGTCGATGATCGAACCGCAGGCGTCGGGGGAGGCGTCGTCGACCGCGATGAGTTCCAGATCCGGGTACGACTGCGTCAGGACCGAGTCCAGGCTCTCCTGGAGGTAGGCCTGGACCTTGTACGCGGGCACGATGACGCTGAACCGGGGCACGGCACATCCAGGGGTCGGCGCGGGCATGTTGCTCCCCCAGCCACCGCTGGGTGGGGGTCCCCCCGGCCGGAGGCCGGGGGAGTGTCCCCAAGGAACCCCCGGCGTGGCGTTCGGGTTACGCAGCGTGTGGCAATCGGGTTACGCAGCGTCAACACCGCACGTCAATCACTTGATCGCGCCGGCCATCACCCCCGTGACGAACTGCCGCTGGAACGCGAAGAAGACGACGAGGGGGATCATCATCGACAGGAACGCGCCCGGCGCCAGCACGTCGATGTTGTTGCCGAACTGCCGTACCTGCTGCTGGAGCGCGACCGTCACCGGCGGGTTCGCCGAGTCCGCGAAGACCAGCGCCACGAGCATGTCGTTCCACACCCACAGGAACTGGAAGATGCCGAGCGAGGCGATCGCCGGCCCGCCCAGCGGCAGCACCACCCGGGCGAACAGCCGCAGTTCACCCGCCCCGTCGAGGCGGGCCGCCTCCAGCAGCTCGCGCGGGATCTCCGCGAAGAAGTTGCGCAGCAGGAACACGGCGAAGGGCAGTCCGAAGGCGGTGTGGAAGAGGACCACTCCCGCCGTGGTCTCGAACAGCCCGATGGCGCCGAAGAGTTCGGAGACGGGGATCAGTGCCACCTGTACGGGGACCACGAGCAGCCCGACGACGACCAGGAAGAGCCAGTCCCGGCCGGGGAACTCCAGCCAGGCGAAGGCGTATCCGGCGAACGCGCCCAGGGTCAGGACCAGCAGGGTGGCCGGCACGGCGATCGCGACCGTGTTCAGGAGCGAGCCGGTGATGGTGTCGTTGGCCAGCAGCCGCTCGTAGTTGCCGGAGGACAGCCGCGAGGGCGCCGTCAGCACCTGCCACCAGCCGCCCTTGTTGAGGTCGGTGGGGGAGACGAACGAGGAGATGAGCAGCCCGAGGGTGGGCAGCAGCCAGAAGAGGGCGGCCAGGACCAGGAACAGCCGCAGCGCCCCGCCCGCGGCCCGCGCGGCCAGCCGGCCCGCGGCCCGCTCGGCCCCTGCGGTGCTCCCGGTCCGTTCGGACGTGGACGGACTCATCGGGATCCCTCCTTCCGGAGCCTGCGTATGTTCACGAGCATCACCGGGATCACCAGGACCAGCAGCAGCACGGCGATGGCACTGCCCAGGCCCGGATCGGCGTCGGTGCCGAAGGAGGTCCGGTACAGCTGCAGCGCGAGCACGTTCGCGTCGTCCTGGACCGCGCCCGGCGCGATCACGAAGACCAGGTCGAAGATCTTCATGACATTGATGACGAGGGTGACGAGCACGACCGCCAGGACCGGCCCCAGCAGCGGCACGGTGATCCGGCGGAACACCTGCCACTCGTTGGCCCCGTCCACCCGCGCCGCCTCCAGCAGCTCGCGCGGTACGGCCGCCAGCCCGGCCCCGATCAGCACCATCGCGAAACCGGCCCACATCCATACGTACGCCCCGATGACCGCCGGGGTGACCAGCGACGGGCCGAGCCACTGCACCCCGGCGTACGCCTCCCGGAAATTGGCGGCGGGCAGCCGCAGCAGCGCCCCGTCGGCCTTCGCGGACAGGGTGAACGTGCCGTCGGCGCGGGCCGTGGCCGAATCGACCACCCGGCCGTCCTTGACCGCCTCGATCCGCATCCCGGCGAAGGCCGACTCGGTCGGGTCGACCGCGTTCGTCCGGCCGCCCCCGCCGCGGGTGAAGTCCTGCCAGGCCGTCCCGGTGACCTTCCCCGACTCGGCCTGCGCCGCCCGCGCCGTCCGCGTGCCCTCGGGCAGGGACTCCGGGGCCACGCCGACCAGCGGCAGCAGCACCGGGGTGCCCGCGCGGACGGGGTCGCGCGTCACGAAGGCGCCCCCGCCGGCGTCGGCGAGCGGCGAGTCCCGGCCCGGGCGGGCCTTGGGGAAGGCCGAGGACTCCGCGAAGGTGTCGTGGACCCCGACCCAGACCGCGTTGGCGACGCCCCGGTCGGGATCGTGGTCGTAGACGAGCCGGAAGATGATGCCCGCCGCCAGCATCGAGATCGCCATCGGCATGAACACCAGCAGCTTGAACGCGGTGCCCCAGCGCACCCGTTCGGTGAGCACCGCGAAGATCAGACCGAGGGCGGTGGCCGTGGTCGGGGCGAGCACCACCCACACCGCCGTGTTCTTCAGGGCGGTGCGGATGGTGTCGTCGCTCAGGATCTCCCGGTAGTTGTCGCCGCCGACGAAGGTGCCGCCCGAACGGTCGAAGAAGCTGCGGTAGAGCGAGTAGCCGATCGGGTGCACGACGAGCGCGCCGAGCAGGACGAGGGCCGGCAGGAGGAACGCCGCCGCGACCAGACGGCGGCGCCGGGCCTCCGCGGACAATCCGCCGCGGGAGGCCTTGACCGATGCCTTCACGGGTCTAGTTCCCGTAGGCCTTGGCTGCGTCCGCCTCCAGTTTCGCCTGCGCGCCCGCCACGTCCGACGGGTTCGCCAGGAAGTCCTGGAGCGCCTTCCACTCGCCCGCCCCCGGGGTCCCGCCGAAGGCCGCCGGGGCCTGGTCCGACATGTCGAAGCGGAAGTCGTCGCCCGCCGCGATCAGCGCCTTCGCGATGTTCCGCTGGATGTCGTTCGGATAGGCGGCCGGGTCCACCGCCTTGTTCGGGGAGACGAAACCGCCCTCGCGGGCCTGGATCTGCGCCGCGTCCGCCGAGGCCAGGAAGGTCAGCAGGGCCTGCGCGCCCTTCGACGGCTTCAGCGCGACCGCCACGTCACCGCCCGAGACCACCGGGGCCTTCGCGCCGACCGCCGGGAAGGGGAAGACCAGGGCGTCCTCGCCCACCTTCGCGTCGGTCTGCGCGATGTTCACCGCCACGAAGTCACCCTCGAAGACCATCGCGGCCGCCGGCCGGTCGCCGCCGGTGAAGGTCTGCGTCACCGACTTCGGGAACTCCGTGGACAGCGCCCCGCTCGGCCCGCCCGCCAGGAAGTCCTTGCGCCCGAACAGCTCGCCGAGCGTCGTCAGCGCCTGCTTGACGCTGTCGTCGGTCCACTTGATCTGGTGCTTGGCCAGCTGGTCGTACTTCTCCGGGCCCGCCTGCGAGAGGTAGACGTTCTCGAACCAGTCGGTGAGGGTCCAGCCGTCCGCGCCCGCCACCGAGACGGCCGGCGTACCGGAGGCGGACAGCGTGTCGGCCGCCGTGATCAGCTCCTTCCAGGTCGTCGGGGGCTTGACCCCGGCCGCCTCGAAGGCCTTCGCGTTGTACCAGATCAGCGACTTGTTGGCGGCCTTGTAGTACACGCCGTACTGGGTGCCGCCGACCGCGCCGAGCGTCTTCCAGCCCGCCGAGTAGTTCTTGTCCAGCTGCGCCTGGGCCTCCGGGCCCACCGGCTGCGCCCACTTGTTCTGCACGGCCGAGACCAGCGCGCCGACCTGCGGGAGCAGCGCGACGTCCGGCGGGGCACCGCCCGCGATCTTCGTACCGAGGAAGGTGACGATGGGGTCCTGGGCCGGGACGAAGGTCACGGTGGCCCCCGTCCGCTTCTCGAACTCCTTCAGGACCTTCGTGAAGTTCGCCTGCTCGGGGCCCGTCCAGACCGCGGCGACCTCCAGCTTCTCCCCGTCCAGCTTCGGTAACTCCACCTGCGGCCCGGTCGGTCCCGCGGCATTCGGCGGGTCCGTCTTCTCGTCCGTGCCGCCGCCGCACGCGCTGAGCGCGAGCGCGCCCGCCGCGGCGAGAGCCGTCCAGGTGAGTGTCGTCCGGCTCGTTCCGTGCCTGCGCATGGTTCTGCCCCCGATGCCCGTGGTGTGTCCCGGACCACAAGGTCTACGCCGACCCGCGCGCCCCCGCAATACCGCGTCGCGGGGGTGGTCCTGGGCCTCGGGGGCCCGTCAGGGAGCGGGCGGGAACAGCACGGGTATCGCCGAGACCAGGTGCGAGGCCCGGTCCAGGGCGCTGGCCAGCAGCGCGAGGTCGGTCGGTCCGTTGCCCAGTTCGCGCACCGGGCGGCGGGCCGGCGGATCACCCATCCGCTCCCACTCCACCGGGACCACGGTCGGCCTCAAGGTCGCCGTCCGCGGGATCCGGCCGGTGACCCGGCCGGCCTGGAACGGGACCGTGCGGCCGTCCGCGTGCCGGAGCAGTCCGCGGCCGGGGCCCGGCTGGTCGGGGGCGTCGAGCTCCACGCGCAGGGCGGTCAGCCGGGCCAGCCCGGTCTCGGCCGTGCGGTCCGGGCGGGCGGTGGTGGCCACCAGGTGCACGCCGAGCGGGGCGCCCTCCCGGGCGACGGCCTCCAGCGCCCGCACCACCGAGCCGGCGGCGGGCCGGCCCGTACTGCCGAGGCCCGGCGCGACCAGCGCGTCGAGGTCGTCCACCAGCACCACCAGGCGGGGCAGCGGGCTCGGCCCGGCCGGCGGATCCGTACGGGTGGCCGACGCGCGGAGCCGGAGCGTGCCGGTGCGCTGGGGGTCGAGGTCGCCGCGCAGCTCGCCCGGGGTGGGCCGGCGGGGCGAGACCATCCGGTCGCAGACCTCGCGCTGGGCGTGCCACTCGGCGAACGGCAGCCCCTCCAGCAGCTCGGCGCGGCGCTTCAGCTCCGCGCCCAGCGCCTGCGCGAACTCCCGCATGCGCACCGGGTCGGAGGCGACCAGGTGGGCGGAGACGTGCGGGAGCTCGGTGCAGGGCAGCAGCCCGTCGCCGCGCTCGCCGCCGGCCCCGTCGAGGAGGACCAGCCCGAGGCGGTCGGGCCGGGCGGCCGCGGACAGCGAAGCGGCCACCGCCCGCAGCAGTTCCGTCCGCCCGCTCCCGGCGGGCCCCTCGATCAGCAGGTGCGGCCCGTCGTGGACCAGCTCGGTGCCGACGGGGCCGCGCCGCCCGCTGCCCAGCACGATCTCGGCGAGGCCGCCGGTGCCCTGCCCCTGGTCGGTGGCGGCGGCCCAGCGGGCCATCAGGGAGGCCGGGGTGGCGCGGGCCAGCCCCAACTCGTCCAGCAGCCGGGCGGTCGCGGGCAGGGTGGCGGCGGACGGCCGGTACGGCGCCGCGGAGCAGCCGTCGGTGGTGCGCAGGGGCGCCAAGGCCCGGGCGAAGCGCTCGGCCCAGGCGGCGGAGACTGCGTCGGCGGTGGCGCTGCCCCCGGACGGGACGGGCCGGCCGCCGCTGACCGCGAAGGTCCGTATGGCCGTGGCCACGTCCCCGCTGAGCAGGGCGACCGCGCCGCAGTGCCGGAAGGCGGGGTTGCCCGCGCAGGCGGCCTCGTACGTCTCGGCGACCGGCGAGGCGGCGGTGGCGGCCGGGGCCTCGGCGAGTGCGAGCACGTGGATCCCGGCGGCCGGGCCGTGCGAGGCGAGGCGGCCGGTGATGTCGCGCAGCGCGCCCGCGCCGGGATCGCCGTCGATCACGACGAGCGTGTACGGGCCGTCGTAGACGGCGGCGGCCCGCCGGACCTGCCCGGCGTCGGCGGCGGCCCAGTGCACGCCGAGGGGACCGTCGTCCAGGCGCCGGGTCAGCTCACCGGTGCGGGCGAGCGCCTGGTCGCGGTCGTACGCGAGGAGGAGCCGGCAGTCCTGGCCGTGCGCGGGCCGTACGTGGGGCAGCCAGCCGAGCCAGCCCCAGTCGCGCCGCCGCTCGGCGAGGCCGCGGGCCCGGTCGGTGGCGACGAGCACGATCTCCAGCTGCCCCGGCGCGTGCAGTCCCGCCAGCTGGGCGACCGCCCAGCGGGCGACCCCGGCCAGCCGGGCCCGCGGACCCGCGACGCCCAGCGCGCCGACGGCCGGCAGCGACACCCGGCTCCCGGCGCCGAGCCCCACCTCCAGCGCCCGGGCGTGACCGGGCTGTCCGGGCGTACGGGACCACAGGCGCTCGGTGGGCCCCATCGCGGCCAGCAGCAGCGCGGCCGGGTCGTCGGGGTCGGGGGCGGCGGCGGTGGGCGCCGACTCCGGGGCGGCCTCGGCGGGGTCCTCCCCGCGCACCCACTTGCGGGCCCAGGCCCCGAGTCCCTTGCGGCGGCCGGCGGAGGCGGCGGCGCCGTCGGACGTGCGGCCGTCACCCGGGCCTCCGGAGGCGTCCGGCGGTCCGGCGGGGGTTGCGGGGCGCGGCTCCGGGAACGCGTCGGCCCCGGCCGCGCCGGCGCCCGGCCACCCGGCTCCGTCCGAGGCGTCCGGCCCGCCGGAAGCGGCCCGTCCGGCTGCTTCGGCCGGTCCGTGCGGCCCGGTGACGCGTCCGGCTCCGCCGGATCCGTCCGGCGCCGGGCCGGCGGTGCCCGCCGGGCCGGGACTCGGGGGCGTACCGGCGGCGCCCGACCAGCCGGCGGCGCCGGCCGGGGGCGGCACGGAGAGGTGCCCCTCCTGGTCGGGGGTCACGGTCAGCGGGGGCGTCGTGCCCGCGGGCACGAGCCGCAGGGTGGACTCGCCGACCCGCAGCAGCGCTCCCGGCGGCAGGGCGACCGGCTGGGGCCCCACGGGGACGCCGTCCAGCGTGGTGCCGTTCGTCGAGTCCAGGTCGGCCACCGCGACCCGCCCGTCGCGGATCACCGTGACCGCGCAGTGCAGCCGGGACACGTCTGGGTCGTCCAGCGGGACGTCGGCGTCGGCGGAGCGGCCCACCCGGATCTGCCCGCTGTGCAGCAGGTGCACCCCGCCCGCGTCGGGTCCGGCGACGACGTGCAGCTGGGGCGCGCCGAGGCCGTCCTCGGGCAGCACGTCCGGCACGGGCCCGTGCAGGGCCAGTACCGCGCCGTCCACGAGCGGCGGCTCGCCCAGCACCCGCCGCTGGAGGTCGAGGCGCTCGGAACCGGCGTAGAGCACGACCGTGCCCCCGGTGTCGGGTCCGCCGACGGTCGCCGCGAGCCCGGAGGCGACCGCGGCCAGCGTGGTGCCGGCCGGTGCCGTGACGAGCACGTCACAGCTCGCGGGGGCGGTCGCGGTCTGGTGGCCGCTGCGCGACCCAAGGACGGTCAGCCGGATCTGCATCGCCGTCAGTGGTCCCTTCTGCGCGGTGCGCGGTGTGTGCGCCCGGCAGGGGAACTTCGGGACATGGCTGCCCGATCGCCCCCCGCCCGGCACGGACGCGTCGTCCGGTCAGGTCTGCCGGAAGGCGGGGCTCCCGTCCCGTGCCGTTCCGTACGGGTGCATCCTCGCACCTGTCGCGGACAACACGCCCGGCACCCACCAAGAAATGATCTTGATCGGTCACGGCCCGGTGCGGACCTCGACCGGATACGGACGGCGAGCGGGGGAAAGGCACGGAAAAACGCCACGGGCATACCCCGCAAACATCACCCTCCGTACATATGTGCGGCAACCAACCTCCGGCGACCGGCGTCTTCCCCGGGGACACCCCCTAGAGTGGGCCGGAAAACCAATCAGCGGATCGACCACCGCTCGACCACCACACGACCACGAACAGACGACAGCAGGGGAGCGCGAGACGTGCGGCCAGTCGGCAGTAAATACCTGCTCGAGGAGCCGCTCGGGCGCGGCGCCACGGGCACCGTCTGGCGTGCCCGCCAGAGGGAGGCCGCCGGCGCGGAGGCGGCCGTCGCCGGACAGCCCGGCGAGACCGTGGCCATCAAGGTCCTCAAGGAGGAGCTGGCCCAGGACCCCGACATCGTCATGCGCTTCCTGCGCGAGCGCTCGGTCCTGCTGCGCCTGACCCACCCCAACATCGTGCGCACCCGCGACCTCGTGGTCGAGGGCGATCTGCTCGCCCTGGTCATGGACCTGATCGACGGTCCGGACCTGCACAAGTACCTGCGCGAGAACGGCCCCTTCACGCCCGTCGCCGCGAGCCTGCTGACCGCCCAGATCGCGGACGCGCTCGCCGCCAGCCACGCCGACGGCGTGGTCCACCGCGACCTGAAGCCCGCCAACGTCCTGCTCGACGAGCGCGGCGGCCAGATGAAGCCGATGCTCACCGACTTCGGCATCGCCCGCCTCGCGGACTCCCCGGGTCTGACCCGCACCCACGAGTTCGTCGGCACCCCCGCCTACGTCGCGCCCGAGTCCGCCGAGGGCCGCCCGCAGACCTCCGCCGTCGACATCTACGGCGCCGGCATCCTCCTCTACGAGCTGCTCACCGGCCGCCCGCCGTTCGGCGGCGGCTCCGCCCTCGAAGTGCTCCACCGGCACCTCAGCGAGGAGCCGCAGCGCCCCCCGACCGTGCCCGAGCCGCTGTGGACGGTCGTCGAGCGCTGCCTGCGCAAGGATCCGGGCCAGCGCCCCAGCGCGGTGAGCCTGGCCCGCGGCCTGCGCGTGGTCGCCGCCGGCATCGGCGTGCACTCCTCGGCCGTCGAGGTGGAGGCCGCGCTCGGCGTGGGCGCGCTGCTCGCGCCCGACCCCTCTCCGGCGCCGGTCCCCGAAACGCCGGGAGCCGCCGACCCGACCCAGGTGCTGCCCGCCGGCGCCGGCTCGCCCCTCGGGGCCTACGACCCGAACGCCATGACCAGCGTCATGCCGCCGGTCGGCGCGGCCGACGCCACCTCGGTCCTGCCGAGCACCGGGGCCCCCGGGGCCGACCCGACCTCGGTCATGCCACCCGTGCAGCAGCCGGACCAGCCGCACCCCTGGCAGTCGCAGATGCGGGCCGCCCGCGACCGCAACGAGCAGACGCAGGTCCAGTACCTCGACCCGAACGACGACCCCCTGCGGCGCCGCCCGCAGCGGCAGGCGCCCCCGCCGCCGCAGCACCGGCCCCAGCCGCAGCAGCCGTACCGGCAGGGCCCGCCGCCCCAGCAGCAGTACCAGCAGCAGCCTCAGCAGCAGTACCGCCAGCCGCAGCAGCCCCAGCAGCAGTACGCGCCTCAGCCGCCGCCGCAGCACTATCAGCCGCAGCAGCACCAGCCCCAGCCGTACCAGCAGCAGGCTCAGCCGCAGCAGCCCCAGTACCGCCAGCCCCAGCCGCAGCAGCAGCCCCCGCAGGCTCCGCCGCCGCAGCAGCCGGCCCGGGAGCCGCGCGAGCCGCGCCGCCGCAGCGCCAACCCGGTGCGGATCCCCGGCCTCGGCTGCCTCAAGGGCTGCCTGGTCGTCATCCTGCTGTTCTTCGTGGCCGGCTGGCTGGTCTGGGAGCTCACCCCGCTCCAGGAGTGGGTCGGCACCGGCCGCGGCTGGTGGGACCAGCTGTGGACCTGGGGCACCGACATCGTCGACTGGGTGAGCACCGTCGGCGACTCCACGGGCGCCACGTCCTCGGGCTCCACGAAGTCCTGAGACGGGGCCCGCAGAGCCGACTTCGTGGATTTGTCGACTTCTGAGGGGTGATTTCGCCCGCAGAAGTGGAGGTCGCTGCGAATCCGGGCCCCTGCTGGCCTCCAACGCCCACCCGGCCGCGTAGCTTTGGTGCGTACGCCAGCCGCTGAGGGAGCAGTCGTGGCACGGAAGATCGGCAGCCGGTACACCGCGCACCAGATCCTGGGGCGCGGCAGCGCGGGCACGGTGTGGCTGGGCGAGGGGCCTGACGGGCCCGTCGCCGTCAAACTGCTGCGCGAGGACCTCGCGTCCGACCAGGAACTGGTCGGACGCTTCGTCCAGGAGCGCAGCGCGCTGCTCGGCCTGGACCATCCGCACGTGGTCTCCGTCCGTGACCTCGTCGTGGACGGCAACGACCTCGCCCTCGTCATGGACCTCGTCCGCGGTACGGACCTGCGCACGCGGCTCGACCGCGAGCGCAGGCTCGCCCCCGAGGCGGCCGTGGCGATCGTCGCGGACGTCGCCGACGCGCTGGCCGCGGCGCACGCGGCGGGCGTCGTCCACCGCGACGTCAAGCCCGAGAACGTGCTGCTGGACATGCAGGGCCCGCTCGGCCCGGGCGGCTCGCACCCGGCGCTGCTGACCGACTTCGGCGTGGCCAAGCTGATCGACACCCCGCGGCGGGCCTCCGCGGGCCGGGCCTCGGCCCCCACCACCCGGATCATCGGCACGCCGGACTACCTGGCGCCGGAGATCGTGGAGGGCCTGCCCCCGCGGGCGGCCGTGGACATATACGCCCTGGCCACCGTGCTGTACGAGCTCCTGGCCGGCTTCACCCCCTTCGGCGGGGGCCACCCGGGCGCGGTGCTGCGGCGGCACGTGACGGAGACGGTCGTCCCGCTGCCGGGCATCCCCGACGAGCTGTGGCAGCTGATCGTGCAGTGCCTGGCGAAGGCCCCGGCCTCGCGGCTGCGGGCGTCGGAGCTCTCCGTACGGCTGCGGGACCTCCTGCCGCTGCTGGCCGGTATGCCGCCGCTGGACGTGGACGAGCCGGACGACGCGGATCCGGACCCCGAGCCCCCGTCGGACGAGCCGGCCGCGGATCCGGTCCGCCGCCGGGGCGTGGTCCCGCTCGTCCCGGGCTCCGCGACGGACTCCAACCGGGACACCCACACCTCGATGCGGGTGCCCGGGCCGGACGAGCTGGCGGGCGGGGCGCTGGGCACGGCGCGGGTCCCGCGCCCGGCCGGCGGCCACCGGCCGGGCTCCGCCCGGCACCGGGCGGAGGCGGCCCGCAAGCGGCGGCTGGTGCTGTCCGTGTCGGCCGTGGCGCTGGCCGCGGCGGTCGGCCTGGGCAGCTGGCTGGCCTTCTCCGGCGACGACGCCCCGCCTCCCCAGGACAGCAAACAGTCCGTCCCCCACAAGCCGTAGCCGTATTTCAGCCCCTCCGGCGTTTGAGGAGCGGGGTCCGGGGCGGAGCCCCGGCTACGCCGTGACCAGTTCCGGGTGCCAGCGCCGCGCCACGGCCGGGTGGGCGCGGACCCACCCCTTCAGCTCGTTGCGCCCGTACTCGGCGTGCAGCGGGTTCGACGCGTCGTGGGCGACCCCGGGGGCCGACGCCAGGTAGTCGCCCGGGACCGTCTCCACGACCGCGTCCAGCCGCGGGTTGTAGAAGAACGGCACCGAGTACCGCTCCACCGCCCCCGGCGGGCTCACCACCCGGTGGTCCGTCGCCGTCAGGTAGCCCTCCGTCGCGATCTCCAGCAGCTCGCCCAGGTTGACCACGAACGCCCCCGGGAGCGGCGGGACGTCGAGGTAGCCGCCGTCGCGCACGACCTGGAGGCCTCCCACGGAGTCCTGCAGGAGCAGCGTCAGGAAGCCGTAGTCCTTGTGCGCGCCGACCCCCTGGTCCGCGCCGGACGGGGCGGATCCGGGGTAGCGGATCAGCTTCGTGTGCAGGTGCGGCCGGTCCGCGAAGGCCGCGTCGAAGAAGTCGGACGGGGCGCCGATCGAGGTGAGGAGCTCCTGGAGCAGCCGGTGGGCCACCGCCGCGAGGCGGGACTGCCAGTCCAGGACCACCGTACGGAGCTCCGGGAGCGCGGCGGGCCACTGGTTCGGGCCCTCCAGCCACAGGTACGCCGGGTCGTCCGGCCCCACCACCGGAGCCGGGCGCTCCGCGCCCACGTCCAGCTGGTCCCGCCAGTCGGAGGCCCCGCCGGTCAGCTCGTGGCCGATCCGGGTGTAGCCGCGGAAGTGCGGGGAGTTCAGATTGCTCACGGCGAGCCGGTCGGCCTCCGGGAGGGCGAAGAAGGCCCTGGTCAGCTCCAGGATGCGGGCGCTCTCGGCGGCGGTGACGCCGTGCCCGGTCAGGTGCAGGAAACCGGTGTCCCTGGCCGCTGCGTGCAGCTGCTTCAGGAAGTCGGCCCGCTGGGCCGGGTCGTCGGCCTGGGAGAGGTCCAGGACGGGGAGAGTGTGCGCGGACGGCATGACGGCTCCGTTTCGGATGTCACGGGGTCCTGTTCCCCAGAGGTGGCGGGGGCCGCGGGTGAGGGGTGGGCCGCCGGCAGGGATGGTGCCGGGACCGCGTGAGCCGCGTACAGGACCAAGTCGGATCGGGGTGGATCAGGCTTGGGTACGGTCCGGCGGCAGACAGCTCGTCGTCGTGACACGCATGTGGTCGACATGGCGGCGCTTGACGAGGAGAACGGTCATACCGTGAGCGTACGCCCGTGCGAGCCGTCATCAGAACGGGCGATCCGGCCTGCCCGGACGGCGTTGTCCGGGGACCGGCTACGCTGGACCCGTGGCAGTCGTCGATGTTTCCGAAGAGCTGAAGTCCCTCTCCTCGACCATGGGGTCGATCGAGGCCGTCCTGGACCTCGACAAGCTGAGGGCAGATATCGCCGTGCTCGAGGAGCAGGCCGCCGCGCCGTCCCTGTGGGACGACCCGGAGGCCGCTCAGAAGATCACGAGCAAGCTTTCGCACCTCCAGGCCGAAGTCCGCAAGACCGAGACCCTGCGCGGGCGCATCGACGACCTCGCGGTGCTGTTCGACCTCGCCCAGGAGATGGACGACGCGGACACCCTCGCCGAGGCCGAGGCCGAGCTGATCTCCGTGCGCAAGGCGCTGGACGAGATGGAGGTCCGGACCCTGCTCTCCGGCGAGTACGCCGAGCGCGAGGCCCTGGTCAACATCCGTGCCGAGGCCGGCGGCGTCGACGCCTCCGACTTCGCCGAGCGCCTCCAGCGCATGTACCTGCGCTGGGCCGAGCGGCACGGGTACTCCACCGAGATCTACGAGACCTCGTACGCGGAAGAGGCCGGCATCAAGTCGACCACCTTCGTCGTCAAGGCCCCGTACGCCTACGGCACCCTCTCCGTCGAGCAGGGCACCCACCGCCTCGTCCGGATCTCGCCCTTCGACAACCAGGGCCGCCGCCAGACCTCCTTCGCGGGCGTCGAGGTGCTGCCGGTCGTCGAGACCAGCGACCACGTGGAGATCGACGAGGCCGAGCTGCGCGTCGACGTGTACCGCGCCTCCGGCCCCGGCGGCCAGGGCGTCAACACCACCGACTCGGCGGTGCGCATCACGCACATCCCCACCGGCATCGTGGTGTCCTGCCAGAACGAGCGCTCGCAGATCCAGAACAAGGCCAGCGCGATGAACGTCCTCCAGGCCAAGCTGCTCGAGCGGCGCCGCCAGGAGGAGAAGGACAAGATGGACGCCCTCAAGGACGGCGGAAGCTCCTGGGGCAACCAGATGCGCTCCTACGTCCTGCACCCGTACCAGATGGTCAAGGACCTGCGGACGGAGTTCGAGGTCGGCAACCCGCAGGCGGTGCTCGACGGCGAGATCGACGGCTTCCTGGAGGCCGGGATCCGCTGGCGCAAGCAGCAGGAGCAGACCGCGTAGGGCATGACCCACGCACATGGGCGAGGGCCCGGACATCAGTGATGTCCGGGCCCTCGTTCCGTGTGGTGATCGGTACGCGGCGCGCAGGCCGCGGGCACCGCGTATCAGGCGGTCTGCTGGGCCACCAGCACCAGAGCTGCCACGAGAATCACCATGAGCACGATGAGAGCCACGGGATTGAGGCCGGAGAAGGGGCCCTCCTGCTGGAGGCGCTCCCGGTTCGCCCGGCACACCGGGCAGCGGCCCTGGCTGACGGGTGCGGCGCAGTTCGCGCACACGAGCCGGTCATATGTCATGCGCTCCTCCTTTCGTCCCCTCGGTCTCGTCTGTTGCCTATAACGGCGTGGGGAACCAGACCGTTCCCCCTACCACTGTGCCAGCTTCGCCGACATTCGGCGCGGCCCGTCCGGGCAATCACGGTCCGGAGCGACCCGCACCCCGGGATAAAACGGGCAAGTCCGGATGCCGGGTCCACACCTCGCGCCCGTTCGCGTATGGTCACGCACACCTACTCCCGGCGACCGTGGTGCACCCGTGATCCGATTCGACAGTGTCTCCAAGTCCTACCCGAAGCAGAGCCGACCTGCACTCAGAGAAGTCTCCCTCGACATCGCGAAGGGCGAGTTCGTCTTCCTGGTCGGCTCCTCCGGCTCCGGCAAGTCCACCTTCCTGCGGCTGATCCTGCGCGAGGAGCGGGCGAGCCACGGCCAGGTGCACGTCCTGGGCAAGGACCTCGCCAAGCTCTCCAACTGGAAGGTCCCGCAGATGCGGCGCCAGTTGGGGACCGTCTTCCAGGACTTCCGCCTGCTGCCCAACAAGACGGTGGCCGAGAACGTGGCCTTCGCCCAGGAGGTCATCGGCAAGCCGAGGGGCGAGATCCGCAAGGCCGTCCCGCAGGTCCTCGAACTGGTGGGCCTGGGCGGCAAGGAGGAGCGGATGCCCGGCGAGCTCTCCGGCGGTGAGCAGCAGCGCGTGGCCATCGCCCGCGCCTTCGTCAACCGCCCCGCCCTGCTGATCGCGGACGAGCCCACCGGCAACCTCGACCCGCAGACCTCCGTCGGGATCATGAAGCTGCTGGACCGGATCAACCGGACCGGCACCACCGTGATCATGGCCACGCACGACCAGCAGATCGTGGACCAGATGCGCAAGCGCGTCATCGAACTCGAACAGGGCCGACTCGTACGCGACCAGTCGCGCGGCGTCTACGGCTACCAGCACTGAAAGGCCCTTGAGAGTCATGCGCGCCCAGTTCGTCATGTCGGAGATCGGCGTCGGTCTCCGCCGCAATCTCACCATGACCTTCGCGGTCATCATCTCCGTGGCCCTGTCACTGGCCCTGTTCGGCGGCTCCCTGCTCATGAGCGAGCAGGTCAGCAGGATGAAGGGCTTCTGGTACGACAAGGCCAACGTCTCGATCTACCTCTGCAACAAGCAGGACGCCCAGGAGGCCAGCGAGGCCGCCGCCAAGCCGGACGGCTCGGGAGGCGGCGCCGGCGGCGTCGCCACCTGCCGCAAGGGCGCCGTGACCGACGAGCAGAAGAAGCAGATCGAGTCCGAGCTCAAGCAGATGTCCCTGGTCAAGTCCGTGGCCTACGAGTCCGCGGACGAGGCGTACAAGCACTACCAGGAGCAGTACGGCCACACCGCGCTGGCCTCCTCCATCACGCCCGACCAGATGCAGGAGTCCTTCCGGGTCAAGCTCAAGAACCCGGAGAAGTACAAGGTGGTCACCTCCGCCTTCGCGGGCCGTGACGGCATCCACACCGTCGACGACCAGCGCCAGGCGATCGACGACCTCTTCCGGATCCTCAACTACCTCAACTACGCCGCCCTCGGCATCATGCTGATCATGCTGATCGTGGCGCTGCTGCTGATCGTCAACACCGTGCGCGTATCGGCGTTCAGCCGCAGGCGGGAGACGGGGATCATGCGGCTCGTGGGCGCCTCCAGCTTCTACATCCAGGTGCCCTTCATCATGGAGGCCGCCTTCGCCGGGCTCATCGGCGCGCTCTTCGCCTGCGCCATGCTCGTCTCCGGCCAGTACTTCGTGATCGACCACGGCGTCGGACTGCGCGACAAGATCCAGCTGATCGACTTCATGGGCTGGGGATCGGTGCTGGCCAAGCTCCCGTACGTACTCTTCATCGGCCTCCTGATGCCCTCCATGGCCGCCTTCATCGCCCTGCGCAAGTACCTGAAGGTGTGACAAGCGCCCCGCGAGCGGTCCGGCCAACCATCCGTACCGGAGCGGGGCTTGTCCTAGACTCGGCGCCATGCCGGGTCTGCCCGCCTTCTGTCTCCGGCCCCGCGACCTGCGTCGCGGGGCCGTTTTGACGTTGGCCTTCCTCGCCGCCGTCGCCACCGGTGCCTTAACCGGATGCTGGGACCAGGAGGACGGCGCCGTGGCCGCGGAGGTCCGTGCGGAGCTCCCCGCCCCCGGTGCACCCCGTACGGCGGGCACCGCCGACCGCGACGCGGTGGCGCGCGCCGCCGCCGAGGCCGTCGCCGAGGGGAAGTCCGGCAAGAAGGCCGCCCAGGAGGAGGTCAGCCGCAGCGGCGACCGCTGGGGCACCGTCTACGACCAGGGCGAGTACGCCGCCTTCGCCGAGGGCCTCGACGGCCACTGGACCGGAGTCGGGGTCTGGGCCGAACGCGCCCACGACGGCGTGATCAAGGTCGACAAGGTCCAGCCCGGCAGCCCCGCCGCCCGGGCCGGACTGCGCGCCGGGGACCGGCTGCTGAGCGTCGACGGGCACGCCGTGACCGGCCTGGCCGTGGCCGAGGTGGTCTCCCTGCTGCGCGGCACGGCCGGCACCCCCGTCGTGCTGAACCTCAGCCGGGACGGCGCCGACCTCACCGAGACCGTCCGCCGCGAGCAGCTGCGCACCGAGCCCGTGACCGTCCGCCAGCGCCCCGACGGCGTCACCGTCATCAAGGTCACCTCCTTCACCCGCGGCTCCGGGGAGCGCGTCAGGTCCGCCGTCCGCGCGGCCCCGCCCGGCGCCGGGGTCATGCTCGACCTGCGCGGCAACCCGGGCGGGCTGGTCACCGAGGCGGTCACGGCCGCCTCCGCCTTCCTGGACGGCGGGCTCGTGGCGACGTACGACGTACGGGGGGACCAGCGGGTCCTGTACGCGGCACCGGGCGGCGACACCACCCGCCCGCTGGTGGCCCTCGTGGACGGCGGCACGATGAGCGCGGCCGAGCTGGTGACGGGCGCCCTCCAGGACCGGGGCCGCGCGGTGGCGGTGGGCAGCCGGACCTTCGGCAAGGGCTCGGTGCAGATGCCGACCGAGCTCCCGGACGGTTCGGTGGCCGAGCTGACGGTGGGCATGTACCGCACTCCGGCGGGCCGCAGCCTGGACGGCGACGGCATCACCCCGGACGTGCCGGCGGGCGAGCGGGCCGAGGAACGGGCCGTCACGGTATTGGGTGGCCTCGGGGTGGGTCCGTAGTGCGAAAATGACCGCACTATGGCTAAGGAAAAAGGGCGCAAGCTGATCGCCCAGAACAAGAAGGCGCGGCACGACTACACGATCCTCGACACCTACGAGTGCGGACTCGTGCTCACGGGGACCGAGGTCAAGTCCATGCGCCAGGGCCGGGCCTCGCTGGTGGACGGCTTCGTGACGGTCGAGAGCCGCGAGGCGTGGCTCTACAACGTGCACGTGCCGGAGTACACCCAGGGCACCTGGACCAACCACAGCGCCCGGCGCAAGCGCAAGCTCCTCATGCACCGGGAGGAGATCGACAAGCTGGAGCGCAAGTCGGAGGAGACGGGTCACACGATCGTGCCCCTCTCGCTGTACTTCAAGGACGGCCGCGCGAAGGTCGAGATCGCGCTGGCCAAGGGCAAGAAGGAGTACGACAAGCGGCAGACCATGCGGGAGAAGCAGGACACCCGCGAGACGCAGCGCACGATCTCGGCGATCCGCCGCAAGCAGCGGGGCACGGTTTAACCTGCTGGCACGCGGTGGTCCACTTCGCGTACCATGGCGTCAGCACCCGCCGCTCGCGGTGGGGGCAGCTTGAAAACACAACATGGGGATGATCGGTTTCGACAGCGGATGTCGATGCAGGGGAAGCGAGCCGAGGAAGCGGCAATGATCTCGCTAACCACATGTCGCAAACAATAATCGCCAACTCCAAGAGCGATAACTCCCGCTTCACCCTCGCTGCCTAATAACAGTGAGCTGAAGCCTCTGTGAGGAGCGTCAGCCCGGAAGTGGTCCCGGTCCGGATCCTGGCGTCAATTAGGGATCTAAACCTCTAGCCCCGGTCACGGGGGTTGGAGGGAAACCAAACAGTGACTGAGCCCGTCGGAGACTTGTCCGTGTGATCTCCGGGGCTGAGAAAAGCGCAGCGGACTGCGCTCGGAGAAGCCCTGCTTCTGCACCGTTGGACGCGGGTTCGATTCCCGCCATCTCCACTCATCCCATGTGGGCAAAGGCCCCGCAGCCTCTCGGCTGCGGGGCCTTTGTCATGCCGGGTGGGCTGCTGTCAGCAGAACGGGACCTTGTTGAGGTTCAGGGCGTAGCGGGCGGTGATCCAGCCGGAGCCGTCGGCGAGTTTGTACCAGATCGAATTGCCGTCGACGTTCTGGCCGTTGACCTTGCACTGGAGGGGGACCACCGTGCCGGTGTAGACCTTGCCCGTCTTCGCGTAGTGCGTGGCGGGGCCGGAGTGGACGCGCAGGCCCTTGCCGGGGGAGACGATCTTGGCCTTCGGGGTCTCGTGGTGGCCGCCGCACTTCGTGCAGGTGCCGGGCTTGCCGGGCTTGCCGGTGTCGCCCTTCGGGCCCTTGGGTCCCTGGGGGCCTTGTGGGCCGGTCTTGCCCGGGTCGCCCTTGGGCCCCTTGTGGCCCTTCGGTCCCTGCGGCCCCTGGGGACCCGGCCTGCCCGGCTTGCCGTGGTCGCCCTTGTGGCCCTGCGGGCCGCGGGGGCCGGGCTTGCCGGTGTCGCCCTTGTGGCCCCTCGGGCCTTGCGGTCCCGGCTTGCCCTGGTCGCCCTTGTGGCCCTTCGGGCCCTGCCGTCCCGGCTTGCCGTCGTCGCCCTTGTGTCCCTGCGGTCCGCGGGGGCCGGCGGGGCCCTGCGGGCCTGCCGGGCCGGGGTCGCCCTTGGGTCCGTTGGCGGGGCCCTGTTCGCCCTGTTCGCCCTGTTCGCCCTGTTCGCCTTGCGGGCCCTGCGGGCCGGCGGGGCCCTCCGGTCCGGCCGGGCCGGTGTCGCCGCGCTCGCCGGGGTCTCCCTTGTCGCCCTTCTCGCCCTTCGGGCCGGGGCGGCCGGGCTTGCCGTGGTGGCCGGGCTTTCCGTCGTGCCCGTCGTGCCCGTCGTCGCCCTTGTCTCCCTTGTCGCCCTTGGGGCCGGACACTGCGGTGGCGACGGCGAACAGCGCGGACGCGGAGGTGCCCGTCGCCCACTCGCCGCCGGTCAGCGTCGTGCCTTCCGGGGCGTCCGCGTCGACCCGTACGGACACGCCGAGTTGGGTCTGCGCGTTCGCCGGGAAGCGGAAGCCGGCGCGGGTCCCCGCGTCGCAGGTCAGCAGGCGGGCGTCCGCCGACCGCGTGCAGGCGCTGGCCGCGCGCCGGCCGTTCCAGTAGAAGCGGGCCTCCGGGAACGTGGTGCGGTCCGGGGCGGAGATCCGGAAGGTGCCGCTGACGGCCGGGTCCGAGCCGTTGACGGCCGCGATGACCACGCGGCCCGTCCGGCCGGGGGCGATCGAGGGGACGTACGGCTGGGAGAACCGGATGCTCGACGAGTCGGCGAGGGCCGGTACGGCCGGAACCAGACAGGTGGCGGTCACGGCGGCGACGACGAGGGCCGCGGGCACGGAGCGGGAAGCAGACAGCAAGGGGTGTTCCTCCGCAAAGGAGAAGGGCGCTGGGGAAGGCACCCCCAGTTATTGCGGATCATGAGCGGCGGCCGTGCGTACCACGCGGGAACGATCACTCGCCCGCCGCATGAATCGTCCCGGCGCGGTGGTCGCCAGCGCGATCAGCGCGGCCGCGGCCGGCACCGCGTAGGCGGCGGTCGGGCCCACGTGCTCCACCGCGAGGCCGGCGCCCGCCGAACCGGCCGCGATGCCCGCGAAGATCGCGGTGACCGCGAGCGTCATGCCCTCGTTGAGGCGTCCCTCGGGGATCAGGGCGTGGACCCGGGACATCGCCGTGACCATCGTCGGGGCCGTGGCCATGCCGGCCAGGAGGAGGGCGCAGCCGAGGGCGGGCAGGGAGCCGGTGGCCGCCGCGGCCCAGGGGAGGGCCATGAGGACGGCCAGGGCGCCCACGCAGGCCTTCAGCGAACGGGGGCGCAGGGTGCCGTAGAGCAGACCCGCCGCACACGATCCCGCGGCCTGCAGGGCCAGGATCAGACCGGAGGACGCGCCGAGGCCCCGGGCGTCGAGGTGGGCGATCGAGGTGATCTCCATCGAGCCGAAGACCACGCCGGTGACGACGAAGAGCGGCAGCAGCGGGCCGAGGGCGCGCAGCGGTGAGCCCTGCCGGGGCGCGGCCGACACCGGGGGCTGGGTGGCGCGGCAGGAGGTGAAGACGAGCATGCCGGTGAGCAGCAGGACCGCGCCGGTGAGGGTGCCCGCCTCGGGGAAGACGGCGCCGCACAGGAAGGCCGCCAGGACGGGTCCGAGCATGAAGCACAGCTCGTCGGCGGCCTGTTCGAAGGACATCGCCGTGTGGTGCGCGGCCGGGGAGTCGCGCAGCAGGTGCGTCCAGCGGGCGCGGGACATGCCGCCGATGTTGGGGGTGGTGGCGGTCGCGGCGTACGAGGCGAAGAGGGTCCAGGCGGGCGCCCCGGTACGGACGCACACGATCAGGGAGAGCGAGCCGAGGACCGCGATCAGGGTGGCCGGTACGGCGATCCGGGCCTGGCCGTGGCGGTCGACCAGCCGGGCGGTCCAGGGCGCGACCAGCGCGGTGGCGGCCAGGCCGGTCGCCGTGACCGCGCCGGCGAGGGCGTACGAGCCGCGCTGTCCGGCGATCATCATGACCGCGCTGACCCCGAACATGCCCATGGGGAGCCGGGCGAGGAGGTTCCCGGCGGTGAAGCCCCGGGTGCCGGGCCGGGCGAAGAGGCGGCGGTAGGGGCCCTGGGGCGTGCGGGCCGGCCGGGCGGCGCCGGCGGGCCGTCCGGCGGGCGGTCCGGCGATGACGAGGGTGCTGCCGGTGACGGTCATGAGCGGGGTGCGCGCGGCCGTCGGTGCGGTGCGGGAGGAGGCCGTGCGGGCCGTGGCCGTGCGGGCGGTGGCCGTGCGGGCGGTGGTCGTGGTCGTGGTCGTGGCGGGCATGGGAAGAGCCTCGGGCCCGGCCCCCGTCCCGGTCCAACACCTGTTCGGAGCCCATTCACCGCCATCTGTTGTTAGTCTCCGGGAGTGATTCCCCGCGATGTCGACCCGCGGCTGCTGCGCGGGTTCGTCGCGGCCGCCGAGGAACTGCACTTCACCCGCGCCGCAGCCCGCCTCTACGTCGCCCAGCAGGCACTCAGCCGCGATGTCCGGCGGCTCGAACAGACCCTGGGCGCCACGCTGTTCCTGCGGACCACCCGGCAGGTCGAGCTGACCGCCGACGGGCAGCGCCTGCTGCCGCTGGCCCGGCGCGTGCTCGCCGCGCACGAGGAACTCGCCGCCGCCTTCACCGCCCCCCGCCCGCTCCTCGTCGACCTCAACACCGACGGGCCCAGCACCCCGCGGACCGTGCTGGAACGCGCCCGCGAACTCGCCCCCGACTGCGAGCTGATGGCCCGCTTCGAGAGCGGCCTCACCCACGCCGCCGCCGAGATCGCCGCCGGCCGGCTCGACGTCTCCTTCGGGTACGCCGACGGGCTGGACCCGGCGCTGCGGGCGCCGCTCGCGCAGACGCCCGTACGGTACGAGCCGCTCGCCGTGCTGCTGCCCGAGGGGCACCCGCTGGCCGCGCGGGAGACCGTACCGCTGGACGCGCTCGCCGGGGAGACCGTGTACGCGGGCGCCGGGAACCCGCGGACGCTGGAGTGGACCGGGCTGGCGCGCGAGCTGTTCGCCGGGCGGGGGATCCTGATGGCGCCGCCCGCGCCGGTGGCGATGGGCAAGGAGGAGTTCCGCCGGGTGATGGTCAAGACCGGCAACCCGGTCCTCGCCACCGTGGACTTCCTCGACATGCCCGGCTGTGTGAAACGGCCGCTGACCGACCCGGTGCCGCTGTCCCCGCTGTCCATGGTGTGGCGCGAGGGCTTCGCACACCCCGGGCTGGACGCCCTGCGCGCCGCGGCCGCCGGGCTGGCCGCCGAGCGGGGCTGGCTGCAAGCGCCGCCCGGGAGCCGCCTCCCGGCCCGGCTCACACACGGACCCGGCGGCGGGTGAGAGCAAGGTTTCCCGGCGGTCATCCGGCGGGGACCGGCGCCGAAACGCGCCCTTCCTACGGTCGTCACCACGGACGCGACAGCTGTGGAGGCGTGTGATGACCGGTACGACCGCACCGCGCAGGGGAGGCCGCTGGATCGAGCAGTGGGATCCCGAGGACGAGACCTTCTGGAAGGAGACCGGGGAGCGGACCGCCCGCCGCAACCTCCTCTACTCCGTGCTCTCCGAGCACATCGGGTTCTCCATCTGGTCGCTCTGGTCCGTGATGGTCCTCTTCATGGGCCCCGCCTACGGGATCGACCCGGCCGGGAAGTTCTTCCTCATCGCGACCGCCACCCTCGTCGGCGCCCTGGTGCGGGTGCCGTACACCTTCGCCGTCGCCCGCTTCGGCGGCCGGAACTGGACCGTCTTCAGCGCGCTGATGCTGCTCGCGCCGACGGTGGCCGCACTGGTCGTGATGGAGCCCGGGACCTCGTACGGGACCTTCCTGCTCGTCGCGGCCCTCACCGGCGTGGGCGGCGGCAACTTCGCCTCCTCCATGACCAACATCAACGCCTTCTTCCCGCTGCGCAAGAAGGGCTGGGCGCTCGGCCTGAACGCCGGCGGCGGCAACATCGGCGTGCCCGTGGTGCAGCTGGCCGGACTGCTGGTCATCGCCACCGCCGGGGCCACGCACCCGCGGCTGCTGCTCGGCGCCTACATCCCGCTGATCGTCCTCGCGGCGGTCCTGGCGGCCGTACGGATGGACAACCTGGCGCCCGTGCGCAACGACACCGGCGCCGTCCGCGAGGCCCTGCGGGACGCGCACACCTGGATCATGTCCTTCCTCTACGTCGGGACGTTCGGGTCCTTCATCGGCTACAGCTTCGCCTTCGGCCTGGTGCTCCAGACCCAGTTCGGCCGCACCCCGCTGCAGGCGGCCTCGCTGACCTTCGTCGGACCGCTCCTCGGATCGCTGATCCGGCCGGTGGGCGGGGCACTGGCGGACCGGTTCGGCGGGGCGCGGATCACCCTGGGGACGTTCGTGGCGATGGCGGCGGCGACCGGCGTGGTCGTGTTCGCCTCGGGCCGGTCCTCGCTGCCGGTCTTCCTCGTCGGGTTCGTGGCGCTGTTCGTCCTGAGCGGGCTCGGCAACGGGTCGACGTACAAGATGATCCCGGGCATCTTCCAGGCGAAGGCACTGGCCCGCGGGATGAGCGGCGAGGCGGCCGCGGCCTACGGGCGGCGGCTCTCCGGGGCATCCATGGGCCTCATCGGGGCCGTCGGCGCACTCGGCGGACTCGGCATCAACCTCGTCTTCCGGGAGGCCTTCCTCAGCTCCGGCTCCGGCACGGCGGCCTTCGTCACCTTCCTCGGCTTCTACGCCCTGTGCTGCGCGGTCACCTGGGCGGTATACCTTCGCCGGCCGGCGGCCGCGGCCGCCGCGGCCCTCGGGGTCGAAGCGAAACCCCAGCTCACGTCGGTGTAACCGGGGCGAAATACCGGTGAACCGAGTCCGACATGCCGCCTTGGCAGGCTCGGTCCACCCGTTCCGCCCCGCCCCCATGCGTCAGTAGGCAGGTCACGATGGACCACACGAACACCGACACGCACACCGGCCCGCTCGCGGGCTTCACGGTCGGGGTCACCGCTGCCCGGCGAGCGGACGAACTCATCGCGCTGCTGCGGCGGCGCGGAGCGGCGGTGCTGCACGCCCCGGCGCTGCGGATCGTGCCCCTCGCCGACGACAGCGAATTGCTCGCCGCCACCAAGGAACTCATCGGCTGCGCACCGGACGTGGTCGTGGCCACCACCGCCATCGGCTTCCGGGGATGGATCGAGGCGGCCGACGGGTGGGGCATCGGCGAGGAACTGCTGGAGCGGCTGCGGGCCACCGAACTGCTGGCGCGCGGACCGAAGGTGAAGGGCGCCATCCGGGCGGCCGGCCTCGTCGAGACCTGGTCCCCGGAGTCGGAATCGCTCGCCGAGGTACTGGAACGGCTCCTGACGGCCGGGGTGGCGGGCCGCCGGATCGCACTCCAGCTGCACGGTGAGCCGCTGCCCGGCTTCGTCGAGGCGCTGCGGGCCGGCGGCGCCGACGTGGTCGTGGTGCCCGTGTACCGGTGGATGGCGCCGGAGGACCTCGGGCCGCTGGACCGCCTCCTCGACGCGATCGTGGGCGGCGGGGTGGACGCCGTCAGCTTCACCTCGGCGCCGGCGGCGGCCTCCCTGCTGTCCCGGGCCGAGGCACGGGGCGTACGGGAGGCCGTGCTGGAAGCGCTGCGCGGCCCGCTGGTGTCCGCGTGCGTCGGGCCGGTGACGGCGCTGCCGCTGCAGGCGCACGGGGTGGCCACGGTGCAGCCGGAACGCTTCCGGCTGGGCCCGCTGGTCCAGCTGCTCTGCCAGGAACTCCCGGGCCGGGCACGGGTGCTGCCGGTGGCCGGGCACCGCATGGAGATCCGCGGGCACGCCGTCCTGCTGGACGCGCGGCTGCGGCCGGTGCCGCCGGCCGGGATGGCCCTGCTCCGGGCCCTGGCCCGGCGGCCGGGCTGGGTGGTGGCCCGCGCGGAACTGCTGCGGGTGCTGCCGGGCGCGGGCCGCGACGAGCACGCCGTGGAGACGGCGATGGCCCGGCTGCGGGCGGCGCTCGGGGCGCCGAACCTGATCCAGACCGTGGTCAAGCGGGGGTACCGGCTGTCGCTGGACGCGGGCGGCGAGGCCAAGTACGGGGAGCTGCCGCTCGACGCGGTGACGGCCAGGGGGGTCCTCGGCTAGCGTGCCGGGATGATCATTGACGGCGTGGAGATGAGGGGCGTCGAGCTCGGCGACGCCGCGGGGCTGGCGGAGGCGTTCGCGCGCAACCGGGCGTTCATGGCGCACGTGGAGCCCGTCCGGACGGACGCGTACTACACGGAGCGGGGGCAGCGGGAACGCATCGAGGGGCTCCTCGCCGAGCGGGACGCCGGGCGGATCGTCCCGTACGTGTTCGTGGAGACGGCCACGGGTGCCCCCGTCGGCGCGATCAACCTCGGCTCCATCGCCCACGGGCCGCTGTGCAGCGGCGGCGTGGGCTACTGGGTCGACCCCGCCTGGCACGGCAAGGGGCTGGCGACGGCGGGGCTGGAAGAGGTCTGCCGGGTCGCCCGCGACGAGGTCGGCCTGCACCGGGTGGAAGCCGGGACCCTGGTCGACAACCTCGCCTCGCAGCGCGTGCTGGCGAAGGCGGGCTTCGAGTTCTACGGCCTCGCGCCGGGCTACCTCCACATCAACGGCGCGTGGCGCGACCACCGCCTCTTCCAGCGCCTGCTCCACGACAACCCGCCACAATCCAGCCCCTCCGGCGTTTGAGGAGCGGGTCCGGGCGGAGCCCGGTGCCCGGCGGAGCCGGGTTTCGGGGGGGGGGGGGGGGGGGGCGCGGCGGCCGCCGCCCGGGCGGC
>NZ_JBEZKE010000048.1:0-36494 GCF_040651555.1 Streptomyces sp. NPDC048424
GCTGCCGGGGCTCCGCCCCGGACCCCGCGCCTCAAACGCCGGCGGGGCTGAAAGACCGGGGCTCCGCCCCCAGCCCCGCGCCTCAAACGCCGGCGGGGCTGGAGTGGTGCGGCGAGGTGGAGGCGCAGGGCTCGGCCCCGGACCCCTGCGCCTCAAACGCCGGCGGGGCTGGTTTGCGCGGTCACAGCCGGAAGACGCCGCGCCAGGTCCACCCCGCTGCGAGCACGGCTTCGCGGAGGGGGGCCTTGACCGTCGCGGAGCTGAAGGCCGAATCCGGGACCATGCGGCGACGGCCGTCCGGGCCCCTTTCGAACGTCCACTGTTTGGAGAACGAGTTGACCGGGCCGCGGACGTACTTCAGGCCCTCACCGTTGAGCGACCGTTCGCCCGGCTCCAGGCGTTCCCACCGCTCGTCGAGCGTGCGCACCTCGCGGGCGCTCGCGTCCAGGCGCAGCAGGGTGTGGCCCCGTACGGGGTGCGGGCCGCCCCGCGGGAGCCGCCACACCGCCACCAGTTGGGCGCCCTCCTTCGCGGTGCCCTCGCGCAGGACGAACGGTGCGTCCGGGCCGTCGAGCGCCAGCAGCGCGGCCCGGACGTCCGCGGCGGAGCGGGGCGTCGTGCCGGGGGCGGGGCGCCGGGTACCGGTCAGCTTGTCGAAGAGGCCCATCGGGCCAGCCTACGAAGTCCCGGCTCCCGGCGGCACGGCGCACCTCCCCGCCCGCTACCCGGCCCCCTGCCGGGCCGGTTTCAGTTCGCACCGGCCGTCGACGCACTCCCGGCGGAGCCGGCCCCGGGAGACGGTCTCGGCCAGGCCGATCGCCCAGCACATCGGGCAGCCGCGCAGGGCGACCAGGCCGACCGGGGCGAGGAGCAGGGTGGCCGGGCCGAAGACCGGGATCAGGGCGAAGGCCGCGATCAGCGCGCCGAAGCCCACCGCGCCGCGCGCCAGGTGCCGCGGCACGGACGCGCTGGCGAAACCGGAGCCGGACGTGCCGGCGGTCGCGTCAGTGGTGGGCACGGGCGTCTCCCAGGGTGTGCTGGAGCGTGGCGCGGGCGCGGTGGAGCCGCGACTTCATCGCGGCGGTGCTCAGCCCGAGGGCCTCCGCGGCCGTCCGTCCGCTGTGGCCCTGGACGTCCCGCATGATCAGTACGCGTCGCTGGTCCGCCGGCAGCGCGGCGATGGCCTCCGCCACCCGCCCGGCCTCCAGGCGCCGCAGTACCTCGTCCTCGGCCGACATCACCGCGTCCTCGACCGTGGTCTCCGGAAGCGGCGCCCGCTCCCGCGGCGCCAGCCGGGCGCGGCGCAGGCACTCGTTGCGGACGATGCGGAACATCCAGGAGGCCAGGGCGCCGGAAGCGCGCAGCATGCCGATCCTGCGGTACAGGATGATCAGCGCCTCCTGGGCCGCGTCCTCGGCGTCCTCGCGCGACGCGCACAGCGAGTGGGCGAAGCGGCGTACGTTCGGGTGCGATCCGGCGACCAGGGCGGTGAGCGAATCGAGGTCACCGGCCTGCGCGGCGACGATCAGTGCCTCGCCGGGCCAGTCCGTGCGGTCAGCCACGGGCCCGGCCCCGGCCGCGGCGACGCAGTACGAGGACGCACGTGCAGAGCAGGACGAGTGCGCCGGCACCCACGAGAACAGCGGTCACGACAACCTCCGGGTCATGTGCCGACCTTGGCATCGGCACGTACACACAAGAGGCGCGACCCCCGGATAAGGATTCACCCCAGGGCCGGGTCGACCACCGTCTCTCCCATCGAGGCGCGGCGGATCGAGTCCGCCAGGTCCTCGATCGGGCCGTCGCGCAGGATCAGGCCCGCCGCCCCGGCGGCGAGTACGGAGTCGGCCAGGCCGGGGTGGGCCGAGCCCGTCAGGACGAGGATCCGGCACTCCGGGTCCTCCGCCAGCAGGGCCGTCACGGCCGTGACCTCCTCGACCAGCGCCACCGCCGGCCGGGCCGTCAGGTCCCGTACGACCTCGATGTCCGGCACGAGGCCGAGCTGGAGCGCCAGGGCCGGGTTCTGCGGGGCCAGCAGCACTCGTAGGGCGCGGGCCTGGCGGTGTTCCACGGGCATTTCGTCCACCTGGAGAGCTTATCTGACACGAAGTCAGGAGTCTTCCCGGCTGGTCTTCCCAACTGCGGGGGCGTGCGTTATACATTCCCTCACCGGCCGGTCCTAGAACGCGTTCTAGAACCGGCCCCCGTATACGACCTCGGTGCGGCCGACGGTGCGGACGGCCGCACCGAGGTCTTCCAGGGCAGCGACATTCCAACGACAGGGAGCCGCATCCTCATGCCGATCGATGCCGCCAGGGCCCTCGCCGCCGACCCCCGCACGGGGGACATCGGCTGGGACCACAAGGACATCCAGCTCTACCACCTCGGCCTCGGCGCGGGCCTGCCGGCGACCGACCCGGACGAACTGCGCTACACCCTCGAATCCAAGCTCCACGTCCTCCCCAGCTTCGCGACCGTCGCCGGCGCCGGCATGGCCATGATGGGCGGCCTCGCCGCCCCCGGCATCGACGTCAACCTCGCCCACGTCCTGCACGGCGGCCAGTCCATCGAGCTGCACCGGCCCATCCCCGTCAAGGGCAACGCCACCTCCTCCGCCAAGGTCGCCGCCCTGTACGACAAGGGCAAGGCGGCCGTGATCGTGCTGCGCACCGAGGTCGCGGACGCCGACGGGCCGCTGTGGACCAGCGACGCGCAGATCTTCGTACGGGGAGAGGGCGGCTTCGGCGGCGAGCGCGGCCCCTCCGTCAAGGAGGAGCTGCCGCAGCGTGCCCCCGACCGGGTCGAGGAGCGGCACATCCGCGAGGACCAGGCGCTCCTCTACCGCCTCTCCGGCGACTGGAACCCCCTGCACGCCGACCCCGAGTTCGCCAAGCTGGCCGGCTTCGACCAGCCCATCCTGCACGGCCTGTGCTCGTACGGGATGACGCTCAAGGCCGTCGTCGACACGGCGCTCGGCGGGGACGTCTCCCGGGTCCGCGCCTACCGCACGCGCTTCGCCGGGATCGTCTTCCCGGGCGAGACGCTCCGCATCCGGATGTGGCAGGAGCCCGGCCGCGTCCTGGTGTCGGTGACCGCCGTCGAACGGGACGACGCGCCGGTCCTCGCCGACACCGTCGTCGAACACTCGTAGTCGTACGCCCTTTAAGGAGCCGCACCGTGCGCGCAGCACTGCAGAGCGAGATCGGCCAGGACAAGCTCGAAGTCGTCGACGACATGGAGGCCGTGGGCTTCGGCCCCGGCAAGGTCAGGATCCGCGTCAAGGCCACCGGCCTGTGCCACTCCGACCTCTCCGCGATGAGCGGCGTACTGCCCCAGCCCGCCCCCTTCATCCCCGGCCACGAGGGCTCCGGCGTGATCACGGACGTCGGCGACGGGGTCACCAGCCACAAGATCGGCGACCGCGTCCTTGTCTGCTGGCTGCCGCCGTGCGGGCACTGTCCCTCCTGCAAGCGCGGCCAGGGGCACCTGTGCCTGGAGGCCTTCGGGAACGTCGCCACCCCCAACTTCAAGCGGGCGGCCAGCGACATCTTCGGCTTCGCCGGCACCGGCACCTTCTCCGAGGAGATGGTCGTACCGGCCGCCTGCGCCATCCCGATCCCCGACGACCTGCCCTTCGACATCGCGGCGCTGATCGGCTGCGGCGTCACCACCGGGCTCGGCGCGGCCATCAACACCGCCAAGGTGGAGGCCGGCTCCTCGGTCGCCGTCATCGGCTGCGGCGGCGTCGGCATATCCGTCATCCAGGGCGCCAAGGTCCAGGGCGCCGCCCAGATCATCGCCGTGGACCCGGTCGCCTCGCGGCGCGAGGCGGCACTGCGGTTCGGCGCCACCGAGGCGGTCTCCCCCGAGGAGTTCGCCGACGCCAAGAACCGGATCACGGCCGGCGAGGGCTTCGACTACGTCTTCGAGGTCGTCGGCAAGTCCGCGACCGCGCAGAAGGCGTACGAGATGACGCGCCGCGGCGGCTCCGTCGTCATCGTCGGCGCGGGCGCCCTCGACGACAACTTCCAGATCAACATGTTCTCGCTGTTCTTCGACGAGAAGAAGATCCTGCCGTCGATGTACGGCGGCGGCGACGTGCTCCGCTCCTACGAGCGCACCATCGCGCTGTGGCGGGCCGGTCGCATCGACCTGGAGAACCTGATCACCCACCGGGTGAGCCTCGCCGAGATCAACGAGGCACTCGACCAGATGCGCACGGGCGTCGCCCTGCGCACCTGCATCGAACTCTGACCCGTTCTCTGACCCGTTCTGCCGATTCCGAGGGGAACCGTACGGATGTCACTGCCACTTGAGGGACTCTCCGCCATCGTCACGGGCGCGGGCCGCGGGCTCGGCCGGGCCGAGGCGATCGAGCTCGCACGGCTCGGCGCGAGCGTGGTCGTCAACGACTTCGGCCAGCCCGGCCGCGACGGCTCGGGGGAGGCCTCGGCCGCCCCGGCGGAGGAGGTGGCCGCGGAGATCCGCGCGGCGGGCGGCCGGGCGGTCGCGCACCTGGGCGACGTGGCCGACTTCGAGCAGGCGCGCGAGCTGGTCGAGCTGGCCGTGAGCAGCTTCGGGAAGCTCGACATCCTGGTCAACAACGCGGGCATCCTGCGCGACCGGATGGTCTTCTCGATGTCGGAGGAGGAGTGGGACTCGGTGATCCGGGTCCACCTCAAGGGTCACTTCAACACCACCCACTTCGCCTCCGTGCACTGGCGCGAGCGGTCGAAGGCGGCGGGCGGCCCGGTGTACGGCCGGATCGTCAACACCTCCTCCGAGGCCTTCCTCGGCGGCTCGGCCGGCCAGCCCAACTATGCGGCGGCCAAGGGCGGCATCGTGGGCCTGACCACCTCGACCGCCCTGGCGCTCGCCAAGTACGGGGTGACGGCCAACGCGATCTGCCCGCGCGCCCGCACCCGGATGACCGAGGACGTCTTCGCCGGCTTCGAGGTCCCGGAGGAGGGCAAGCTGGACGCCCTCGCCCCCGAGCACGTATCCCCGCTCGTGGGCTACCTGGCCTCGCCCGCCTCCGCCAAGGCCAACGGCCAGCTGTTCGTCGTACACGGCGGCATCGTCGTCGTCATGGAACGACCGAAGGTGGCCGCCAAGTTCGACACGGGCAAGGAGGCCTTCTCCTACGAGGAGCTCGACGAGGTCCTGACCCCGCACTACGACTCCCGCCCGGCGAACGAGACCTTCGCCGCGACGGAGGTCCTGGGCCTCAAGCACGCCTGACCGGAGCCCTTCCCGGACCGCCGCCGGACCGCCGCCGCGCCCCCGCCCTACCGCCCCGACAGCGGAGCCTGCTGGAGGGGCACCGGGCGGGGCGGGGCCGGCGGCGGATCCAGCCGGACCGGCGGGGGAGGGGAGACCGGCAGGCTCAGGCCGAGGATCCCGCACGGCACGTCCGGCGTCGCGTACGGGAGGTGCAGGCGGCCCTGCGGGCTCCACAGCCCCGCACCCCCGAGCCAGCCGGCCGGAGCGCCCAGCCGGAAGACGTGCCGGTCGGCGGGGCGCCACAGGGCGATGTCGCCCTCGGGCAGCCGAAACGCCACCCCGCAGGTCTCCGGCATCAGGGCCTGGCCCGGCTGCACGGCGAAGGGGAGCGCCTCCCCGAGCCGCAGGCACTCCGGGAAGCGGACCGGACGCGAACTGCCCAGCACCCCCCAGCCCAGCCGCGGTTCGCCCGGGGCGTCGGAGCGGATCAGCAGCAGCCCGCTGTCCGGGTCCGCCAGCAGCAGCCGGTCGTCACTGTCCTCGGCGATCTGCAGCAGCGGGGAGACCTCGCCGCGCCCCAGGTCCACGGCGACGGCCTTGGTCGTGCCCTCCAGTTCACGGTCCAGGGCCAGCAGCCGGCCCACCCGGTCCAGCCACACCCCGCCGGAGCACCGCCCCGGGATCCGGGCCACCGGCTGCGGCCCGAAGGAGCACCCGGCCACCTGCCACACCGTGGTCACCCCGTCCGCCGAGGCCAGCGCGAAGGCGTCGGAGCCGTCCGGGGACGGCGGGAGCAGCCGCACCCGTACGCCCTCCTCCGCGTCCACCGCGCCCAGCTGGAGCTCCCCGGTGCGCGGCCCGGCCGCCGCGCCCGTCGGGTACAGCAGCGCGAAGGCGTGCCGATCCGCGACCCGCCGGTGGATCAGCACCCGCCCGTCGGTCAGCGGCAGCACCTCGCTGTCGGCCTCCTCGGGCTGCGCGAGCGGCAGCGGAACCGCGTACGGCTCGGGCCCGGCCAGGGTCCAGCGCTCCACGAAGCGCGCCTCCCCCTCCCCGGCGAGCCGGGCGGCGTACGACCCGTCCGCCGCGATCGTGAACGCCGCAACAGCCACAGCACAGGCAGTCATTCTTCATGTCCTTCGTGGAGAGCGCGGAGATCTCTTCGACGGGGGTGCCCGTCATGCAGAGGGCGTGGGCCCTTCCGGTCGGATGGCGTAGGCGTAGCCGTCGGCTCGCTGGAGGAGGTGGAAGCGTTTGTGACGGATGCCCCGGACGAGACCGTGTGCGGTCCTGATGTCGAAGCTGCCGCCGGTGCGGACGGCGATGCGGCCCGTATGGGTACCGGCGTTCTTGCCAGTGGGCACGACAGCACGGGCAAGGTCTCCGGTCCGGTACCCGAAGAACTGTTTCTGCCTCGGCAGGTGGAGGCGGGGGAAACCGTGCTGGTCGGTGCGGGTGCGGCTGTACGAGCCGCGTCCTGTCGCGGTGACCACGAGGACGCGCTCCGGGGCGCGGTCGACGGCCTGGAGTTCGCCGACGCACAGGGCGTCGAGAGTATGGCTCTTCGGCGTGCCGGTCCGCAGCCGGTTCCACTTGGTGCGGCTGCCCGATGCCGCGCGCACGGTGGGGAACGCGGCGTCGAGGGCGTGCCACAGGGCCCAATGGGTGGCGTTGACGGCCGCCGCGTCACGGAGTGGGGCTTTGGCCTGGGCGAGGAGGAGGGCCAGTCGCTGCGGTGACTGACGGAGGAAGTCTTCGACAGGCTGGTCGGACTTGCTCTCGTTGCAGGGGACGCAGGCGGTGCACAGGTTGGAGATGCGGTCGCTGCCTCCGCGTGAGCGGGGGTGGACGTGGTCGATGTTGAGGGGGACGCCGGTAGCGCCGCAGTAAGCGCAGGCCTTCCCCCACTTGGCGAGGAGGTACGCGCGTACTTCTGTGCCGTACAGGGTGCCGCGCTGATAGTCGACTCCAGCCGGCGGTTCGCCGCTGGACAGGACATGGGTGTCGAACGCGCTTCGCTCCACGTGCACCGCGCGGACCGGCGCCCAGCGGGCGAGCCGTGCGGTCCATGACGTGGTGGTGTCCACGCGATGACGCAGCGAGGGGGCGAGCCAGCCCTCACGTCGGGTCCGGTTGGAGAAGCGGGGCCGGCGATAGCGCAGGTTGCGGGTACGCCGGCCACGACGGTAGGCGGCACGCCGGGTGAGCGCGTCCCGTATCCGGCTGCCTCGGTGGGCCAGTGCGATGGCGTACAGGCCGCTGCGGTTGCCGTTCCGGGCGGTGAAGACGGCGATGCCGGTGTGCTTGGACCCGGGGTCGATCCCGAGTTCCACACCGTCCACCTGCGACTGATCCGCAGTGCGGTCCTTCAACCTGATGACGAACGGGGTGTGCCGGGCCACGACCGCCCGGCCCTGATGGAGAAGCTTGCGGGCCCTCGCGGGGCTGGTCGGCTGAAGCGGTCTGTGGTTCCGGTCCAGGACGAACACGACAGGGTGACCCTCACGGGCCTTCTCCCCCACCTCGCGGTGGGGGGTGACGCCGTCGATGCCAGGTGACGCATCGGCGGTCTCCCCTCGCACATGTTCCACGCCGGTTGCCGCAGAGCGGTGTTCGAGTCCCGTTTCGTCCCCGATCCGGGGGGTGTCTGCTGACTCGAATTCCAGAGCAGCCCGCTGAGGAAGCACGGGCTGGTGGGTCTTCTCGCCTACGTGGAACGTAGCCAACTTCCTTCACCTCGAAATGTGCGCTGTTGGCTGATGCTGGTACCGGCGGCCCTCGACAGGAGCAGCAGAACGACTCCCTCTGTCGGAGGGGGATCCCGGTACCCGTGCGTCACCTCCGGAGGGGAAGCTAGTTTTCGGGCTTCCTGCCGAACAACACGACCAAGGCGGCTTCACACATACGGGTGTCCAGGGGGCGATTCGTTTGTGGTGGACGAGGCGATTGTGCTGTGCGATATCGGGGCGTTTAGGGTGGGGCGAAGTTAGGTATGCCTTACCGGATGTCCGGTCCGGTCCTCTGACCCCACCCCCCCAGGAGTTGTGACATGTCCTTCCGACGCCGCGGAACCGCCGCCGTCGCCCTCGCCGCCGCTGCCGCGCTCGCCCTGACCGGCTGCGG
The DNA here is from genome assembly GCF_040651555.1 of Streptomyces sp. NPDC048424. Lineage (NCBI taxonomy): Bacteria > Bacillati > Actinomycetota > Actinomycetes > Kitasatosporales > Streptomycetaceae > Streptomyces > Streptomyces sp. NPDC048424. The sequence continues at coordinate 8,347 of NZ_JBEZKE010000048.1, forward strand.
CGGGCAGGACGGGAAGGAGGCCGAGGGCAACGGCTCCGGCGGGGGCGGGAAGGTCGTCGCCCAGGGCGGCAAGGAGTTCGGCGAGGCCGCGGCGAAGACCGCCGCGTTCGGGACCACCGCGGCGCCCGGCCAGTTCCCGCGCACCGTCACCCACGCCATGGGCACCACGGAGCTCAAGGCCGCGCCGCAGCGGGTCGTCGTCCTCGACGTCGGCGAGCTGGACAACGTTGTCTCCCTGGGCCTGAAGCCCGTCGGCTACGCGCCGTCCGAGGGCGACGCCGGCATCCCCGACTACCTCAAGAAGGAAGCCGGCGACCCCAAGGCCGTCGGCACCATCAACAGCCTCAACCTGGAAGCGATCAACGCGCTCAAGCCCGACCTGATCCTCGGCAGCCAGCTGCGCGCCGCCGACCAGTACCCCGCGCTCTCGAAGATCGCCCCGACCGTGTTCTCCATCCGCCCCGGCTTCCCGTGGAAGGAGAACTACCTCCTGAACGCGGCCGCGCTCGACAAGAGCGCCGAGGCCAAGGGCAAGCTCGCCGCCTACCAGGCCAAGGCGAAGAAGCTCGGCGACGACCTCGGCGAGAAGAAGCCGACCGTCACGATGCTGCGCTACATGCCCGGCAAGACCCGCCTGTACGCCGGGGCCTCCTTCATCGGCACCATCCTCAAAGACACCGGCCTGCCGCGCCCGCAGAACCAGCAGGTCGAGGACCTCGCCGTCGAGGTCAGCCCGGAGCGCATGGACGAGGCCGCCGCCGACTGGATCTTCACCGGCGTCTACGGGGCCAAGGACAAGACCAAGCGCGACTCGGCCGAGGCCAACCCGCTGTGGAAGGGCCTGGAGGCCGTGCGGCAGGGCCGGGCCAAGGACGTCCCGGACGAGACCTGGTACCTGGGCCTCGGCGTGACCGCCGCCGACAAGGTCCTCGACGACCTGCGCGGCTTCCTGGTCAAGTAGTCCGGGCGGGTCGTGGTGACGGGGACGGTAGCCTTGGCCCGTGCCCCGTCTCTCTGAAGTCATCGCCGCGCTGGACGCTCTCTGGCCCCCCTCGCGGGCCGAGCAGTGGGATGCCGTCGGAACCGTCTGCGGCGATCCCGACGCAGAGGTCAGCCGGGTCCTGTTCGCCGTGGACCCCGTCCAGGAGATCGCCGACGAGGCGGTGAAGCTGGGCGCCGACCTGATCGTCACCCACCACCCCCTCTACCTGCGGGGCACCACCACCGTCGAGGCCGGCACCTTCAAGGGCCGCGTCGTGCACACGCTGATCAAGAACGACATCGCGCTGCACGTCGCCCACACCAACGCCGACACCGCCGACCCGGGCGTCTCCGACGCCCTCGCCGGCGCCCTCGACCTGCGGATCACCGGCCCGCTGGTGCCCGACCCGACCGACCCCGAGGGCCGCCGCGGCCTCGGCCGGATCTGCGAACTGGACCACCCCGAGACCCTGCGCGAGTTCGCGGCCCGCGCCGCCGCCTGGCTGCCGCAGACCGCTCAGGGCATCCGCTTCGCGGGCGACCCGGACGCCCTCATCCGTACCGTCGCCGTCAGCGGAGGCTCCGGCGACAGCCTCTTCGAGCAGGTCAGGGCCGCGGGCGTGGACGCCTTCCTGACCGCCGACCTGCGCCACCACCCGGTGTCCGAGGCCCGCGAGCAGAGCCCGCTCGCCCTCGTCGACGCCGCCCACTGGGCCACCGAGTGGCCCTGGTGCGAGCAGGCCGCCGCGCAGCTCGACGCGATCTCCGAGCGCAAGGGCTGGGGTCTGCGCACCCATGTCTCGCGCACGGTCACCGACCCCTGGACGGCGCACGCGCCGTCCGTCGCACACCCTTCTATCCCTGGAGCCCCCAACTGAACGCCGAGCCCGCCGACCAGATCCGACTTCTCGACGTCCAGGCGCTGGACGTCCGGCTGTCTCAGCTCACCCACAAGCGCAAGTCGCTGCCCGAGCACGCCGAACTCGACGCGCTCACCAAGGACCTGACGCAGCAGCGCGACCTGCTCGTCGCCGCCCAGACCCAGGCGAGCGACACCGCGCGCGAGCAGACCAAGGCCGAGCAGGACGTCGACCAGGTGCGCCAGCGCGCCGTCCGCGACCAGCAGCGGCTGGACTCCGGCGTCGGCATCTCGGCCCGGGACCTGGCGAACCTGCAGAGCGAGGTCGTCTCCCTCGCCAAGCGCCAGGGCGACCTGGAGGACGTGGTCCTGGAGGTCATGGAGCGCCTGGAGGCCGCGACCGAGCGCGTCACCGAGCTCACCGAGCGCGTCTCCGCCCTGGAGGCCAAGGTCGCGGACGCCACCGGGCGCCGGGACGCGGCCACCGCCGAGATCGACGCCGAGGCCGCGAAGGTCACCAAGGACCGCGAGGTCATCGTCACGTCCATGCCGACGGACCTGATGGCCCTGTACGAGAAGATCCGCGTCAAGCAGGGCGGGGTCGGCGCCGCGCGCCTCTACCAGCGCCGCTGCGAGGGCTGCCGGCTGGAGCTCGACATGGCCGAGGTGAACGAGATCAAGGCCGCGGCCCGCGACCAGGTCGTACGTCACGAGAACTGCGGCCGCATCCTGGTCCGTACGGCGGACTCGGGCATCTGATGCCGAGGCTTGCCGGGTTCGTCGTGGAGGCGGACGGCGGGTCCCGGGGCAACCCGGGGCCCGCGGGCTACGGCGCGGTCGTCCTCGACCCGGTGACGGGCGAGACGCTGGCCGAGCGCGCGGAGTACATCGGCGTCGCGACGAACAACGTGGCCGAGTACAAGGGCCTGATCGCCGGGCTCAAGGCGGCCCGCGAGCTCGCGGCGGACGCGCAGGTCCTGGTGCGGATGGACTCCAAGCTCGTCGTCGAGCAGATGTCGGGCCGCTGGAAGATCAAGCACCCGGACATGAAGCCCCTGGCGGCAGAGGCGGCGAAGATCCTTCCGCGCGCCCAGGTGACGTACGAGTGGATCCCGCGCGAGAAGAACAAGCACGCGGACCGGCTCGCCAACGAGGCGATGGACGCGGGCAAGCGCGGCAAGCAGTGGGAGCCGTCCGACTCCACGGCCGCGCTGGACGCCTCGGCGGCGCGGAGCCTGGCGGGCCCGCCGGGCCCTCCGGGGGACGCGGCGAAGGGGGCGGCGGCGGTCCGCGCGGCCCTGGCATCCGCGGCTGCCTCCGGCGGGAGCGCCAGGGTCGGTACGGCCGAGGCCACGGGCCCGCGCGCAAACGACGGCGAAGCGGGTGGCGCCGACGCGCTGTTCGGGGAAGCCGAAGCGCTCGCGCCCGGCCGGGCCACCGTGGCCGACGCGGGTCCGGCCCGCGGCGCCGCTCACGGCGCCGGGAGCGCCACGGCCACCGGGTCGGCCGCGCCTGCCGCGCCCGCCGCGCCCGCCGCGCCCGCCGCGCCCGCCGCGCCCGCCGCAGGTCAGGGCTGGGGCCCGGACATGGGGGCGCCCGCCACCTTCGTGCTGCTGCGGCACGGGGAGACCGCGCTCACCCCGCAGAAGCGCTTCTCCGGCAGCGGGGGGTCCGACCCCGAGCTGTCCCCGGCTGGCCGCCGCCAGGCTGCCGCCGTGGCCGAGGCACTCGCCGCCCGCGGCACCGTCCAGACGGTCATCAGCTCGCCGCTGCGCCGCTGCCGGGAGACCGCGCAGGCGGTCGCCGACCGCCTCGGCCTGACCGTGACGGTCGAGGAGGGCCTGCGGGAGGTGGACTTCGGTGCCTGGGAGGGGCTGACCTTCGCCGAGGTGCAGGAGCGTTTCCCGGACGACCTCCAGGCCTGGCTGGACTCCCCGAGGGCGGCCCCCACGGGCGGCGGCGAGAGCTTCGCGTCCGCCACCCGCCGGATCTCGGCCACCCGTGACCGGCTGCTGGCCGCGCACGCGGGCCGCACGGTCCTGCTCGTCACCCACGTGACCCCGGTCAAGATCCTGGTCCGCCTCGCGTTGGGGGCTCCGCCCGAGGCGCTGTTCCGCATGGAACTCTCGGCGGCTTCGCTGTCGGCCGTCGCCTACTACGCCGACGGCAACGCCTCGGTGCGCTTGCTGAACGAGACGTCGCACTTGCGGTAGCCCCTGCGGGGTGGCTTGGCGGGGTGAGCCTTGGCCGAGCGTGGCTTGGCTGCCCCGCCGGTTGGCTGCGCCGCTTGGGCGGGGTGTGGGGGGCCGGTTGTGACGGGGCCGGGCGCGCGCCGGGGTGTCTCCTCGGGCGCCGAACGTGACGAGGGGTCGGAGAGCGGAGCCCCGAGGCGTTCGGCACCCTGCGGGGATCACCCCGACACACACCCGACCCCGCCCCAACCGGCCCGCTTCGTTCCCAGGCTCTGTGGCCATTCGGCCTCGCCGCACCAAAATCCAGCCTCGCCGGTCTTTGAGTCGCACCCATCCAACCCCGCCGCACCACTCCGGCCTCGCCGCACCATATTCAGCCCCTCCGGCGTTTGAGGAGCGGGGTCCGGGGCGGAGCCCCGATCTTTTAGCCGCACCATCCAACCCCGCCGCACCACCTCCGGCCCCGCCGCACCAAATTCAGCCCCTCCGGCGATTGAGGAGCGGGGTGCGGGGCGGAGCCCCGGTCTTTGAGTCGCACCAGTCGGCCTCGCCGCACCATATTCAGCCCCTCCGGCGTTTGAGGAGCGGGGTGCGGGGCCGAGTCCCGGTCATGAGCCGCACCAGTCGGGCTCGCCGGCGGGGGCCGGGGCGGAGCACCGGGAGCGTGGGGTGTGGGGCCGCCCCGGACCCGGTGAAGGCGGTGCGGGGCGGAAGTGGCAGACGAGCCGGCCTGTACGCCGGGTTCTGTCGCCCGATGACCTCGCGGTCGCCGGGGAGACGGCCATCCATCTAGGACCGGTGTTGCCACCGGCCTCGTGCGGTCTACCCGCGAACTCGGGCGGGCAGCCCTCAAGCGTTCGCGCAGACCCGTCCGGAGACGGATCCTCTTGACCTTGCTCCGGGTGGGGTTTACCTAGCCGCCTGAGTCACCTCAGGCGCTGGTGGTCTCTTACACCACCGTTTCACCCTTACCGAGGACCGAAGCCCCCGGCGGTCTGTTTTCTGTGGCACTGTCCCGCGGGTCACCCCGGGTGGGCGTTACCCACCACCCTGCCCTGTGGAGCCCGGACGTTCCTCGGCGGGATCCGAGGATCCCGACGCGGCCGCCCGGCCGACTCGTCTGCCGTGGTGGACATGTTACCCGGGGCGATGGCCGTGCTTGACCTTGACGCAACGGCAGGGTTTCTACTGGGCTCATGCGGATCGGAGAGATCGCCGCGGTCGTCGGGGTCACCACCCGGGCGATCCGGCACTACCACCATGTCGGGCTGCTCCCGGAGCCGGAGCGGCGCCCCAACGGATACCGGGCCTACAGCGTCCGCGACGCCGTCCTGCTCGCCCGCGTACGCCGCCTCACCGAGCTCGGGCTGAGCCTCGACGAGGTGCGCGACGTGCTCGCGGACGACGCCGGGCGCGAACTGGCCGACGTACTCGAAGAGCTCGACGCCGACCTGGCCCGGCAGGAGGCCGAGATCGGGGAGCGCCGCCGGCGGCTCGCGGTGCTGCTCGCCGCCGGGCCGGGGGAGGCCGAGCCCCTGTCGCCCGCGCTCGCCGAACTGCTGGCGAAGGCGCCCGCGACCGACTCCCCGACCGCCGCCAAGGACCGCGAGCACCTGATCCTCCTCGACGCGGCGGGCGCGGGCGGCCGGGAGGTCTACGCCGCCCTCGGGCCGCTCGCCGCGGACCCCGCCGTGCTCGCCCTGTACGAGCGCCTCGACGAGCTCGCCGACGCCCCCGTGGACGATCCGCGGATCCCGTCGCTGGCGGCGGAGCTCGTGGCGTCCGTCCCCGATGAGGTGTTCGCCGCGATCCCCACCGACGGGACGGTCGTGGCCGGGTTCAAGGAGGCGCTGCTCGCCGAGTACGCGCCCGCGCAGGCGGAGGTCGTCCGCCGCGTCATGGAGGCGTTCATCGAGAGGGGGCGGGGATGACCCGCATACGGGCGGCACGGATCGCCGTCACCGCCGTGGTCCCGGCGGAGCTGGCGCTCGTGGTGTGCCTGGCGGCCGGGATGCGCGTGCCCGGCCGGGCGCTCGCCGCCGTCGAGGTGCTCCTCGTCGCCGTGCTGCTGCTGGAGGCCTGGGTGCTGCACGGCCTCTACGCCGCCGGGCGGGCCCGCGGCGCGGGGCGCGGGGAGGCGTGGCGGGAGGCCGTGCGGGCCGTGGTGCCGGTCCAGGTGCGGCGGCTGCTGCGGCACGAGCTGCACGCCCTCGCCGCCCTCGGGAGGTGGACCGCGCGCAGGCGGCACGGGGTGCGCCCGGGCGACCTGGCCGTCGCGTACACGGGACCGCAGACGGCCATGATGTACGGGCTGCTCTTCGTGTCGGTGGTCGAGACGGTGGCCCTGGCCTTCCTCATCCCCTGGCCGGCCGTCCACCGGGTGGTGCTCGTGCTCGACGTGTACGGGATCCTGATCGTGCTCGCCCTGCACGCCGCCTGCGTCACCCGGCCGCACGTGGTCCGCCCGGACGGGTCCCTGCTGATCCGCTACGGAGCCCTCTTCGACCTCGCCGTGCCGCCGGACGCGGTGGCCTCGGTACGGGTGGAGCGACGCTACCCCGAGGGCCGGCTGGTCACGCTGTCGCAGGACGGGGTGCTCGACCTGATCGTCGGCAGTCAGACCACGGTGACCCTGGAGCTGAACCGGCCGCTGCGCTTCACCCGCCCGCTCGGCGCCACGGCCGAGGCGCGGACCGTCCGCTTCCACGCCGACGACCCGCGCGCGCTGGTCACCGCCCTGCGCCGACAGCCCGCCGCCCCCTAGACGGTCGCGAAGAGGATCTTCGACGTGCCCGGGTCGGCCTCCGTCAGCCGGACCCGGATGCGGTCGCCCAGCGGCAGCGCCAGCGTGGCGGACTCGACGCGTCCGACGACCGCCGGGTCCTCCAGGTGGACCGTGCCGACCAGCGGCTCGTGGTCGTTGACGTCGATGACCGTGGCCTCGAAGGTCTCGCCGACGCGGTCCTTGAGCACGGCCGCCTCGACGAGGTCCACGGATTCCCGCTCGGCCGTGTTCGCCAGCCGGGTGCCCTCCGCCATCTCCCGGGGGAGCGCGTCCAGGGCCGCCACCGCCCACTGCGGGGGCTCGGCCCCGGCGGCCGCCGCCACGCACAGCTCGCCGGCGTACCGGTCGGCGAGCCGGCGCAGCGGCGCGGTGCAGTGGGCGTACGGAGCCGCCACCGCGGAGTGGATCGCCGGGTCGGGGGTCTCGCCGCCGGTGAAGACGGTGTAGCCCGCGCCGCGCAGCAGGGCCGTGCACTCCTGGAGGAAGGCGGCGTGGGCGGGGCGGTGCGGATCGAGGGAGCGCACGAGTTCGGCGTACGGGACGTGGTGCGGCCAGTCGATCCGCAGGGCCTTCGCCGCCCGCCGGAGCCTGCCGACGGCGCCGTCCGGGGCGCTGGGCAGCGTGCGCAGGACGCCCGTGCCGGTGGCCAGCATCAGATCGGCCGCGGCCATGCCGGTCATCAGGGAGATCTGCGCGTTCCAGCCGTCCGCGGGGAGCGGGGCGCGGTAGGTCAGGGAGTACGTGCCGTCGTGCTCGACGACCTCCTGCTCGGGCACGTTGAGCGAGATGCCGCCGCGCTCCTGCTCCAGGGCCTCCCGGAGCCGGCCGATGTCCTCCAGCAGGGCGAGCGGCTCCTCGGCCGTGCCGGTGTCGATGGCCTTCTGGACGCCGTCGTAGTCGAGTTTGGCGCGGCTGCGGACGAGGGCGCGCCGCACGTCGGCGGTCTCCACCCGGCCGTCGGGGTCCAGGTCGAAGCGCCACAGCAGGGCGGGGCGGGTGCGGTCGGGCAGCAGGCTGGCCGCGTCCTCCGAGAGCACGGCCGGGTGCAGCGGGATCCGCTCGTCGGGGAAGTAGAGGGTGGTGACGCGGCGGTGGGCCTCCGCGTCGAGCGGGCCGCCGGGGGTGACGAAGGCGGCGACGTCGGCGATGGCGTAGTGCACGCGGTAGCCGCCGGCGGAACGCTTCGCCAGGTGCATGGCCTGGTCGAGGTCGACGGAGGACGGCGGGTCGATGGTGAAGAAGGGGATGTCGGTGCTGTCCAGGTCGGGGAGGCGGGGGTGCGCGGCCGCGTGCTCGGCCTCGGCGAGGACCGCCGCCGGGAAGTGCGCGGGCACTCCCAGCTCCGTCCGCAGTTCACGCAGCGCGGCCCGCAGAGCAGCCCCGTCTGCGCCGGTCATGTGCATCTGACGGCGTGGCATGGACCGAGCCTATGGTCGGGCGGCCCGGACGGCACGGCGAGCCGTCTACCCTGGCCGGGGGGCCGCATCCCCTGCGCCGTGTCGTATTGAAGGAGAACCACCGTGCTCGTGCTGCTGCCGCCGTCCGAAGGAAAGGCCGCCGGCGGCTCCGGCGCACCGCTGAAGCCGGAGTCCCTGTCGCTGCCCGGTCTGGCCCCGGCCCGTGCGGCGGTGCTGGAGGAACTGGTCGAGCTGTGCGCGGGCGACGAACTCAAGGCGCGCGAGGTGCTGGGGCTGAGCGAGGGCCTGCGGGGCGAGGTCGCGAAGAACGTGGAGCTGCGCTCGGCGGTGGCCCGGCCGGCGGGGGAGATCTACACGGGCGTGCTGTACGACGCGCTGGGCCTGGCCGACCTGCCCGCGGCGGCGCGGAAGCGGGCGCAGGACGCGCTGCTCGTGTTCTCGGGGCTGTGGGGCGCGGTGCGGATCACCGACCGGATCCCCTCGTACCGCTGCTCGATGGGCGTCAAGCTGCCGGGGCTGGGGGCGCTCGGCGCGTACTGGAGGGGGCCGATGGCTTCCGTCCTGCCCGAGGCGGCGGGCGAGGGGCTGGTCCTGGACCTGCGGTCCTCGGCGTACGCGGCTGCGTGGAAGCCGAAGGGCGAGGTGGCGGGGCGGACGGCGACCGTGCGGGTGCTGCACTCGCAGGTGGTGGACGGGGTGGAGAAGCGGTCGGTGGTGAGCCACTTCAACAAGGCGACGAAGGGCCGGCTGGTGCGTGACCTGCTGCTCGCGGGGGCCGCCCCCGCGTCGCCCGCCGAGCTGGTCACGGCCCTGCGGGACCTGGGCTACGTGGTCGAGGCCGAGCCCCCCGCGAAGCCGGGCAAGGCCTGGTCCCTCGACGTGGTGGTCACGCAGATCCACCACTGACCCGCTGCTGCGGCTGAGCGGGGCTCCGCCCCGGACCCTCCCCCGGACTTCGTCCGGGGGGACCCCCACGCCTCAAGCGCCGGCGAAGCTGGATTTTGGCCTAGTGGCCTAGTGGCCTAGTGGCCTAGTGGCCCAGGGGCCAGGCGACCGCGGCCGGGGTCAGATTCGCGGTACCCGCGTACGTGGCGCAGGCGTCCGTCAGCGTTTCCAGGAGGGTCAGCGGGTCCGGGAGCGGGTGCTCCATGCCGCGCAGCCACGTCACCGCCAGGTCACCGGGGAGGGCCGCCGGCGGGACCAGGACGTAGCTGCCGCGGCAGTGCCAGCGCAGCCCCGGGTGTTCGTCCATCGTCTCGGGGTGGCAGTCCAGTTCGCACGGCCACCACTCGTCCTCGTCCTCGGGGGTGCCGCGGGTGGCGGTGAAGAACAGCATGCGGGCCTGCTCGCCGGTGCCGCCGGACTCGGCGACGGGGCCGACCTCGATCCCGGCCTCCAGCAGGCGGGCCAGTGCGGCGGCGCCGGCCTCCAGCGGGACGTCGAGCACGTCGTGGACCATGCCGGTCGCGGTGATGAAGTTGGCCTGGGGCTCGTTGCGCGCCCAGCGTTCGACCTGCGCGCGGTCGGTGGTCGACTGGGTCTGCCAGGCGAAGGAGATGGGGTGTCGCGCGGGCGTGGGACAGCCGATGCGGTCGCACGAACACCGGTAGCCGGCGGGATGGGCGGCGGGGGCGAGCGGCAGACCGGCGGCGGCGACGGCCAGGAGGAGCGCCTCGCGCTCGCGTGCGGGGTCCTCGGCGGTGGGTTTCCGGCGCCGGCGCAGCCAGTGGGAAATCCTGCTCTGCTCGCCGCGTTTGACGCGGCCGGACTCAGACCCCATCTATCCCCTCACCTCACCGTATCCCCGGCGGACCTTCACATCGTCCCACCATCCTGCGCCCCGGGTGACCGCTCTTGACGACCGGGGGCCCGGGATGAGTGACCGGTAAACCGCCATATCTGGGCAGGATCAAGACAAATCTCCTCGGGTGGCCGCCGGTCACCGGCCGGTCAGCGGGCGGTGACGTTGGCCACCCCGCCCAGCACCCGGTCCACCAGCGCGTCCGTGTAAGCGTGCGTCAGGGGCGCGGTGCGCAGCAGCCAGCGGTACGTCAGCGGCCCGAGCAGCATCTCCACCGTCAGCCGCAGATCGGTGTCCGGCGCGAGCTGGCCGGCCTCCCGGGCCGCGTGCAACCGGGCCTCGTACAGGGCGAGCTGCGGCTCCAGCAGCTGCTCGGTGAAGCGGGCGCCGAGTTCGGGGTCGGTGGCCCCGGCCGCCGTCAGGGCGCGCGCGGGGGCCTCGTACTTCTCGTCGTTGAACTCGTCGACCGTGGCGCGCAGTACGTACTTCAGGTCGGCGGCGAGGTCCCCGGTGTCGGGGAAGCCGGTCCACTGGCCCTCCGTCTCCGCGTCGCCGGCGAGGGCGAGCGAGGCGTCGAGGAGGACGGCGGCCTTCGACGGCCACCAGCGGTAGATGGTCTGCTTGCCGACGCCCGCGCGGGCGGCGATGGCCTCGATGGTCAGCTTGTTGTAGCCGACCTCCCCGACCAGGGCGAGCGCGGCGTCGAGGATGGCGCGCCGGGAGCGGTCGCTGCGGCGGGTGGCGTCAGGGGTCTTGGTCATGACCCGAACCTATCAATGCGAGACGTCTCGTCTTCCTATGGTTGCGTAAACCACCCGGTCAGTTCACTGTGTCGTCAAGCGGGAGGAGAGACGATTCTCTTCCGTACTCGTCCTGAGTCGTGAAAGTCGTGAGGAGCCTTCTTTGCGCAGAGACGCCACACCCCGGCGCTACCTGATGTGCCCACCCGCACACTTCAAGGTCACGTACTCCATCAATCCGTGGATGGATCCCACGAAACCGGTGGACCTGCCCCTCGCACAAGCCCAGTGGGAAGACCTGCGGGACCGCTACCGCGCCCTCGGCCACACCGTCGAGACCCTCGTACCCGACCCCGGACTGCCCGACATGGTGTTCGCGGCGAACGGGGCCCTGGTCGTCGACGGCCGGGTGCTCGGCGCCCGGTTCGCCTACCCGGAACGGGCCGCCGAGGCCGAGATCCACCTCGACTGGTTCCGCGGCCACGGCTACCCGGACGTGCACGAGCCGTCCCACGTCAACGAGGGCGAGGGCGACTTCGCGGTCACCGCCACCTACATCCTGGCCGGCCGGGGCTTCCGCTCCAGCCCGCTCTCGCACGACGAGGCCCAGGAGTTCTTCGGCCGGCCCGTCATCGGCCTCGACCTGGTGGACCCGCGCTACTACCACCTGGACACGGCGCTCAGCGTCCTCGACGGCGACGAGATCATGTACTACCCCGACGCCTTCTCGCCCGGCAGTCAGGGCGTGCTCAGGCGCCTCTTCCCGGACGCCCTGATCGCGGACGGCCGGGACGCGGCCGCCCTCGGCCTGAACGCGGTGTCCGACGGCCGGCACGTCCTGCTCCCGCAGGCCGCCACCGGCCTGCTGGCGCCGCTACGGGACCGGGGCTTCGAGCCGATCCCGATGGACCTGGGCGAACTGCTCAAGGGCGGCGGCAGCGTGAAGTGCTGCACGCAGGAGCTCCGCCCCTAGGCCGTCTCTTTCGGATCTCGCCTGACCCGCAAGATCCGAAACAGACGACCTAGGTCACTCGTCCTCCCCGGAGGAGGGGGGCGGCCAGGCCTGGCCCCAGTCGGCGTCCCGCGCCGCCTTGTAGAGGTCGCCGTGGCGCTTGGTCACGTTGACCCGGGTCAGGCCCGCCCCCTCGCCGTCCTGCGGGCCGCACAGCTCCAGCAGGACGAGCCCCTTGCGGATCTGCGGCCTGCGCGTGATCCGGAAGGCGGCCGGCTCCACCGGGAAGCGGGTCGCGGCGACGTAGCTGAACTTCTCGTCCTCGTACGGGAGCGAGCCGCCCTTGACCTTCCGGTGCAGGGAGGAGCGGCTGACCCGCGCCGAGAAGTGGCACCAGTCCTGGCCGACCTCGATCGGACAGGTCCCGTCGTGCGGGCACGGCGCGGCGACCCGCAGCCCGGCCGCGATCAGCTGCTCGCGGGCCTCGCGGATGCGGAGGTAGCCCTCCGGCGTGCCCGGCTCGATCAGCACCACGGCCTGCCCGGCCCGGGCCGCCTCGGCGACCACCGCGGTACGGGCCTGCGGGGTCAGCTCGCCCAGCACGTACGAGACCGTCACCAGGTCGGCGTCGGGCAGGGACAGGCCGGAGCCGATGACGGCCCGCCGCCAGTCCGCCGCCCGGAGCACCGGCGAGGCCGAGGCCCGCGCCAGCTCCTGGCCGAGCTTGAGCGCCGGCTCCGCCCAGTCCAGCACCGTGGTCTGCCGCGGGCCGTCCCAGGTGGCGTCCACCGCCCAGGTCGCGGCGCCCGTACCGCCGCCCACGTCCACGTGCGAGCCCGGTGCCCAGCCCGGCGCCGCCTCGGCGAGGCCGTCCAGGGCCGCCCGTACCGCCTCGAAGGTGGCGGGCATCCGGTACGCCGCGTAAGCCGCCACGTCGGAGCGGTCGCGCAGGACGGGCGCGTCGGTCGGGGTCTGCCCCCGGTAGCTGGCGATGAGCCGCTCGACGGCGGCCGCGGCCTGCTTGGGCGGGAGGCCGTCGAGCAGCCCGCCGAGCGTGTGGCGGAGGGTCTCGGCGGTGGTGGGGGCGGAGGCGTTCACCTGCGAAGTTTAAGGCGCGGGCCGCGGTGGCCCCGCCAGCCGGGCTGCGCCCGGACCCGGGGCTCCGCCCCCGGCCCCGCGCCTCACACTCCCCCAGCTACCGCTGGGAGGTGCCCCCAGGCGGGGCTGGATTATGCGACGGGGCTGGATTTCCACGGGCGGCAGAGGCCCAGGAAGGCGGTCAGGGACAGGAGGGCGCACACCAGTTGGACCAGTGCCATCGGGACGGCCGTGTCCTCGCCCGCGATGCCCACCAGCGGCGAGGCGATCGCGCCGATCAGGAACGAGGAGGTGCCGAGGAGCGCGGAGGCCGAGCCCGCCGCGTGCGGGGTGCGCATCAGGGCCTGGGCGTTGGTGTTCGGCAGGACCACGCCCATCGCCGACATCAGGACGAACAGCGCGGCGGCGATCGGAGTCAGCCCGACCTCCCCGAACACGCCCGTCGACATCAGCAGCAGGGCCACCGCCGCGGCCGTGATGGTCGCGAGGCCGACGGCGAGGACCTTGTCCAGGCTGACCCGGCCGACCAGCAGCTTGCCGTTGATCTGGCCGACGAGGATCAGGCCGACGGAGTTCAGGCCGAAGAGCAGGGCGAAGGCCTGGGGCGAGGCCCCGTAGATCTCCTGCACCACGAAGGGGGAGGCGGAGATGTACGAGAAGAGCACGGCGAAGGCGAAGCCGCCGGTCAGGGTGTAGCCGGCGAAGACGCGGTCGCCGAGCAGCCCGCGCATGGTCCGCAGGGCGGAGCCGACGCCGCCGGTGTGCCGCCGCTCGGGCGGCAGGGTTTCGCCGAGGCTGCGCCAGACCATCAGGGTGAGGACCGTTCCGACGCCGGTGAGGACGACGAAGACGCCCCGCCAGTCGGCGAAGCGCAGCACCTGGCCGCCGATGAGCGGGGCGATGATCGGGGCGGCCCCGGATATGAGCATCAGGGTGGAGAAGAAGCGGGCCATCTCGTCCCCGTCGTACAGGTCGCGTACGACGGCCCGTGCGATGACGATCGCGGCGGCGCCGGCCAGGCCCTGGAGCAGCCGGAAGGAGATCAGCAGCTCGGCGGTCGGCGCGAGGGCGCAGATCGCGGTGGCCAGGACGTAGACGACCATGCCGGCGAGCAGGGGCCGGCGCCGGCCCCACCTGTCGCTCATCGGGCCGATCACGAGCTGGCCCAGGGCCATGCCGGCGAGGCAGGCCGTGAGGGTGAGCTGGATGGTCGCGGCGGGGCTGTTCAGGGCTTCGGTGACCTGCGGCAGGGCCGGCAGGTACATGTCCATGGACAGCGGGGGGAGGGCGGTGAGCCCCCCGAGTATGAAGGTGACGAGCAGACCCGTGCGGCGGGCGGCCGTCAGGGGCTTGGTGGTGACGGGGGCGGAGGGCGATTCGGGCGACGAGTCGTGCGAGGGTGCCGTCGCGGGGCCTCTCTCCGACATGCGGAACTCCAGTCTTCTCATCTGCTTTACGCACCCCTGACCGACCCATGCTCTCAGCAATCGGAACGTCCCGGGACCGGGCGGCCGTGTGACGTACCCTGCGGGCCCATGGACGAAAGTACGAAGAAGATCGCCGTGGTGACCGGCGCCGGCTCCGGAATCGGCCGCTCCGTGGCGCTGACCCTGGCCGCGGCGGGCTGGTCCGTGGCCGTCGCGGGCCGTCGGACCGAGCCGCTCGAACAGACCGCCGCCGCGGCCGGCGACGGAGCCGACGTGCTGTGCGTACGGGCGGACGTCAGCGACCCGGACGACGTGACTGCGCTGTTCGAGTCAGTGCGGGCCCGCTACGGGCGCCTCGACCTGCTGTTCAACAACGCCGGCACCTTCGGCCCGGGCGGGGTCGCGCTGGAGGACATCACCTACGAGGCCTGGCGCTCGGTCGTGGACGTCAACCTGACCGGCGCCTTCCTGTGCGCGCAGGCCGCCTTCCGGCAGATGAGGCGGCAGGACCCGCAGGGCGGCCGCATCATCAACAACGGCTCCATCTCGGCGCACGTGCCGCGCCCGAACTCCATCGCCTACACCGCGACCAAGCACGCGATGACGGGCCTGACGAAGTCACTGTCGCTGGACGGACGTCCGTACCGGATCGCCTGCGGCCAGATCGACATCGGCAACGCGGCGACCGAGATGACCGAGCGCATGCAGACCGGCATCCTCCAGGCCAACGGTCAGCTGGCCGTCGAACCGGTGATGGACGCCGCCGACGTGGCCCGCACGGTCCTGCACATGGCGGAGCTCCCGCTGGAGGCCAACGTGCAGTTCGCGACGGTGATGGCGACGTCGATGCCGTACATCGGTCGGGGTTAGCCCCGGTGCGCGGGGCCCGCGCCCGCGCCCGCGCCCGCGCCCGCGCCCGCGCCCGCGCCCGGGCCCGGGGCCGGCTCCCGCGGGTCGATCCCGTGCTGTGCGCGGGCCGTGAGCAGGCCTTGGACGAAGGGGTCGGCGTCAGTGGCGTACGGGCCCCGGTGCGCGGCCAGGTGTTCCTCGATGCGCTCCCACTCGGCGACCACGGCCGGGTCGGCGGCCTCCGCGCGCGCCGCCTCCAGCGCGGCCTCCACCCGGTGGTGCCCCATCCCGACGGCCTCGGCGCGGACCCGGTCGACGGCGGCGCGCTCTCCCGGAGCCGGGTCGTGCGGCTCGTGGGCGGCCTCCACGGCGGCCTCGTCGGGGTGTTCGGTCATGGTCGTCCTCGTTCTCGCGGTATGTGTGCCGTGTGCCGGTCGTTCCGCTCGTACCCAGCCGGGTGCCGTCCACTCCGCCCGGCACGAAAGGCCTGGACCCGCACGGCGCTCCGGACGATCATGGCCGCATGACCGTTACCGAGGTACTGCGCTACACGGCCTTCTCCCACGACCCCGACGGCGGCAACCCCGCCGGGGTCGTGCTCGACGCGGCCGGGCTGGACGACGCCGCGATGCTCGCGATCGCCGCCCGCCTGGGGTACAGCGAGACCGCCTTCCTGACCGCACCGCCCGAGGGGCTCGGCGGACCGGCGGGCCGGTCCTTCACCGCGCGGTACTTCAGCCCGAAGGCGGAGGTCCCCTTCTGCGGGCACGCCACCGTGGCCACGGCCGTGGCGCTGGCCGAGCGGATCGGTCCGGGGGAACTGCTCCTCGCGACGCGGGCGGGCACCGTGCCGGTGTCCGTCACCGCCGAGGACGGCGGGCGGCTGCGGGCCACGCTGACCAGCGTCGAGCCGCACATCGAGGAGATCGGCGCGGCCGACCTCGCCGAGGCGCTGGCCGCGCTGGACTGGCTGGTGGGGGACCTGGACCCGGCGTTCCCGCCCCGGATCGCCTACGCCGGAGCCCGCCACCTGGTGCTCGGCGCCGCCACCCGGGCCCGGCTCGCGGACCTCGCGTACGACTTCGCCCGGCTGGAGGCCCTGATGCGGAGCCTGGACCTGACGACGGTTCAGCTGGTGCACCGGACGGGACCCGCGGAGTTCCACGTACGGGACCCCTTCCCGGTCGGCGGCGTCGTCGAGGACCCCGCCACGGGAGCCGCCGCGGCCGCCTTCGGTGCGTACGCGCGGGAGCTCGGCCTGGTCCCGGCGGACGCCGTGCTCACCCTCCACCAGGGCGAGGACATGGGCCGCCCGGGGGTCCTCACGGTGGAACTCCGCGCCGGTGACCCCCGGGTCAGGGTCGGCGGCGAGGGCGTCCGCCTCCCGTGACCGCGGACATCGTCCCCGCTTCCTGGGGCTCCGCCCCGGACCCCGCGCCTCAAACTCCCCCAGCTATCGCTGGGAGGTGCCCCCAGGCGGGGCTGGATTTCACGAGGGTGGTCGGATGCGCAGAGGCGGAGCTGCCCGCAGGGCTGCGGCGGGGGGTCGCGGAGTTGGAGGGCGCGGCCTGGCCGGGGGCCGAGCCCGGGCACGATCCGGCCCTGGCTCCGCGGGTCCTGCTCCTGCTGGCCGCGGACGGCACCGTGGCCGCCTCGCTGGCGCTGCTGTTCAAGGAGATCCGGCTCGCGGGGCGGAGCTACCGGGCGGCCGGGCTGAGCGCGGTCGTGACCCGGCCCGAGCTGCGCGGCCGGGGGTGCGGGGCGCGGCTGGTGGCGGCGGCCCGCGCCGAGCTCGCGGCGGACCGGGGCGTGGACCTGGCGCTGTTCAGCTGCGACCGCCCGCTGGCCCCGTTCTACGAGGCGGCCGGCTTCGCGCAGCTGCCCGGCACGGTGCTGGTGGGCGGCGCCCCCGACGACCCGGAGCCGCTCGCCACCGACGCCCCCGGCTTCGACAAGGTGGTGCTGGCGGATTTCTTCACGGCCGAGCCGGGACGCGACCGCGCGGCTTTCACCGGCGTCCGCGTCCTGCTCCACCCCGGGCACATCGACCGGCTGTGGTGAGCGGTCAGCTCGCGGGTGCGGCGTCCGCGGGCTGCGGCTTCGGGCTCGCCGGGCGGCTGCGGTCGAGGAAGAACAGCAGCAGTACGGGGACCAGGTACAGCGCCCACACCGTGAGCTGCAGGACGGTCGGGTCAGGCTGGAAGTTGAAGACGCCCTTGAGCAGCGTCCCGTACCAGCTGTCCGGCGGGATCGTCGCGGAGATGTCGAAGGCCTTGTCGCCCAGGCCGCCCAGGAAGCGGGCCTCCTGCAGGTCGTGGACCCCGTACGCGAGCACGCCCGCGGCCACGACCACCAGCATGGCGCCGGTCCACTTGAAGAACTTCGCCAGATTGATCTTCAGGGCGCCCCGGTAGAACAGCCAGCCCAGCACGATCGCCGTGGCGATGCCCAGCAGCACGCCGATCAGCGGGGCCGAGGAGCCCTCGCCGCTGGCCCGTACCGACGCCCACACGAACAGCGCGGTCTCCAGGCCCTCGCGGCCGACGGCCAGGAAGGCGGTGGCGACCAGCGCGCCGGTGCCCATGGCCAGCGCCGCGTCGAGCTTGCCGTGCAGCTCGGCCTTCAGATGCCGCGCGGTGCGCTTCATCCAGAAGACCATCCACGTCACCAGGCCCACCGAGATGATGGACAGGCTGCCGCCGAGGAGCTCCTGCGCCTCGAAGGTCAGCTCCTGGGTGCCGAATTCGAGCATCGCGCCGAAGGTGAGCGAGAGCGCGCAGGCGATCCCGATGCCGATCCACACGGGACGCAGGGCGTCCCGGCGCTCGGTCTTCACCAGGTACGCGACGAGGATGCAGACGACCAGGCTGGCTTCCAGCCCCTCGCGCAGGCCGATCAGATAGTTGCCGAACACGGCGGTGGTTCCTCTCCAGGCTCTACGACGGGCACTACGCGAACAGCGTCCGGCCCCACCAGTCGTCCTTGTCGCGGACGCCCGGCGGGACGGCGAAGACGGCCGAACCCACGTGCTGGATGTATTCGTTGAGGACGTCGGACTTCGCCAGGTTCCGCTGGATCGGGACGAAGCCCTTGCGCACGTCGCGCTGGTAGGCGAGGAAGAACAGGCCCGCGTCGAGGCGGCCCAGACCGTCCGTGCCGTCGGTGAACGAGTAGCCGCGGCGCAGGATCGTCGCACCGTTGTTGGTGTCGGGGTGCGCCAGGCGGACGTGCGCCTCCGGCTTCATCGCCTTCAGGAAGGGCTCGTCGCGCTCCTTGGACTTGCCGACGGGGGCGCCCTCGCCCTTGTCGCGGCCGAAGATGTCCTCCTGCTCCTGCAGGGGGGTGCGGTCCCAGATCTCGATGTTCATCCGGATCCGCCGGGCCACCAGGTAGGAGCCGCCGGTCAGCCAGTCGCTGCCGTCGCCCGCGTCGACCCACACGTGCTTGTCCAGGGCCTCCTTGTCGGTGCCCGAGATGTTCCGGGTGCCGTCCTTGAAGCCCATCATGTTGCGCGGGGTCTGCTCGTCGGGCGTGGTCGACGAGGTCTTGCCGAAGCCCAGCTGGGACCAGCGCACCGCGGTCTTGCCGAAGCCGATGCGGGCGAGCTGGCGGATGGCGTGCACGGCGACCTGCGGGTCGTCGGCGCACGCCTGGACGCACAGGTCGCCGCCGGAGCGGGCCGGGTCCAGGTTGTCGCCGGGGAACAGCTCCAGGTCGATCAGCGCCTCGGGGCGCTTGCCCTCCAGGCCGAACCGGTTCTTGGCGAACAGGCCCGGCCCGAAGCCGATGGTCAGGGTGAGGCGGGAGGCCTTCAGGCCCAGCGCCTCGCCCGTGTCGTCCGGCGGGGCCTCCGGGAGGCCGCCGAAGCCGCCCTCGCCGACCGGCTGGCCGGCCGTCATGCGGCGGGCCGCCTCGGTCCACTCCTTGAGGAGCTGGACCAGCTCCTCGCGGCTCTTCGTCTTCACGTCGAAGGCCGCGAAGTGCAGGCGGTCCTGCACGGCGGTCGCGATGCCGGCCTGGTGCTCGCCGTGGAAGGGCACGGCACCGCCGGCCGCCGCGGCCGAGACCATGTCCGACCCGTCGCCGAAGGCCGCCACCGCACCGCCGGCCGCGGCGGCGCCGAGCGCGAGCCCGGCTCCGCCCCAGCCCAGGACGGCGCGCCGCGAGGGCGGGGCCGGGGACTCGCCGACCGCCTGCTGCGGCTGCGCCGCCGGCTCCGACTGCGACTGCGACTCGGTCATGGTGCTCTCCCGCCTGCCTCGTTCTGCCGTTACTTCGTGACCGCTGCGGCGAGCTTGGAGAGCGGCTCACCGAGGGCGCTGACCGCGTCGGAGAGCTCCTTCTTGTCCGCATCGCCGAGCTTGTCGTACGAGGTGAACTCGTAGGACGCCTTGTCCGTGCGGTACTTGTCCAGCAGCACCGTCATCGCCGCGAACTGGGTGTCCAGCTGCTTGGCGAGCTCCGGGTCGTTCTTGGCGGCGAGCGGCTTCAGCAGCTCGTACGCCTTCTGCGCGCCCTCGATGTTGGCCTTGAAGTCGACCAGGTCGGTGCGGGAGTAACGCTCCTCCTCGCCCGTGACCTTGCCGGTGGCGACCTCGTCGAGGAGCTCCTTGGCGCCGTTGGCCATCGAGCTGGTGGTGATCTCCGCCGTGCCGACCTTCTTCTGCCAGTCGGCCAGGTCCGCCATCAGGGTGTCGGCGAGCTTCTTCTCGTCATCGCCGATCTTGTTGTCGGCCCACAGGGACTTCTCCAGGCGGTGCCAGCCGGTCCAGTCCTTCGCCGGGTCCTGGCCGGCCTCCAGGCCGTCCTCGCGGACGTCGACCTTCGGGTCGATGTCACCGAAGGACTCGGCGACCGGCTCGGTGCGCTCCCAGCCGATGCGGGAGGCGGCGTACAGCTTCTTCGCGCCCTCGATGTCGCCGGCCTTGACCGCGTCGGCGAAGGCCTGCGCCTTGGGGAGGGTCTCCTCGGCCTGCGCGACCACGTAGGCGCGGTAGGCGGCGACCGCGGCGTCCGCCTCGGGGCTGCGCTTCTCCTCGCCGGCGCCCTTGCCGGTGGCCTTGACCTTCTTGGCGATGCCGTCGCCCTTCATGCCGGGCTTGCAGACGATCTCGTAGTCGCCCGCCTTGATCTCGGCGGTGATGGAGGCCTTGGTGCCGGGGCCGATGTTCTCGCGCTCGGTGACGATGCGGGCGTCCGGGAAGAGGACGTAGACCTCGGTGACCTTCGAGCCCTTGTTCTCGACGTCGATCTGCACCTTGCCGGACGGGAACTCCGTCTTCGACACGTCGCAGGCGCTGTCGGAGGCCGCGACCTTGATCACGTCGTCGCCACCCGTGTCGCTCTTCTGGGAGCAGCCGGTGACGGCGGTCAGGGCCGCCGCGACGGAGGCGGCGGCGATGACGGTGAGGCGGGCGGGGCGCATAGGGGGCTCCTGGGCGTCGGGCGAGTGGGCCGTCCCAAGGGGGAGAGGCCAGTGAGGCGGACCTAACTTAACCGAGGCTTACCTGAGCCATACCCACGCGTCCAGTGATTCAGCTCTCACCTCTTCGCGGGGTGCGGCGGCCGGACACGGACCCGTCACGGACCCTCCATGACAGCCCCATGGCAAGGTCAAGCCGCGGTCAAGTCGGAGAGGGCCCGGGCCCGGCTCAGGCCGGCTGTTCCTTCCGCACCGCGGAAGGCTCGGCCGTACGTACGGGAACCACCAGCGGGGCCCCGGTGCGCGGGTGGGGGAGCACCTCCACCGGCTGCCGGTAGACCCGGCTGAGCAAGGCGTCCTCGAACACCTCGGCGGGCGGTCCGGCCGCGGCGATCCGGCCGTCGTGCAGGACGGCGGCCCGGTCCGCGTAGGCGGCGGCCAGGCCCAGGTCGTGCAGGACGACGACCACCGCGTCCCCGGCCGCGGCCCGCTCCCGACATATGCGGAGCACGAGCTCCTGGTGGCGCAGGTCGAGGGCGGCGGTGGGTTCGTCGAGCAGCAGCAGCGGGGCCCGCTGGGCCAGTACGCGGGCCAGTGCGACCCGGGCCCGCTCGCCGCCGGAGAGGGCGGAGAAGGGGCGGGCGGCGAAGTCCGTCACCTCGGTGGCGGCCATGGCGGTGGCCACCGCCTCCTCGTCGGCGTCGGCGAGGTGGGTGCCGACCCAGGGGGCGCGGCCCATCCGGACCACGTCCTCCACCGGAAAGGGGAAGGACAGTGCGGCCGACTGGGGGAGTACGGAGCGGCGCAGCGCGAGGTCCGGGGCGCTCCAGTCGCCCACCGGGCGGCCGTCGATCCGGACCTCTCCGGAGGTGGCGGGCAGGTCGGCGGCGAGTGCGGCCAGCAGGGTGGACTTGCCGGCGCCGTTGGGGCCGACGAGCGCCAGTACCTCGCCGGAGCGGGCGATCAGGTCGATGCCCGCGAGGACCTCGCGCGCGCCGAGGCGGACGTGCAGGTCCACGATCTCGGCGAGGGGCGTGCCGGGGGTGGGGCGGGACGGGAGGGTGCGCCTGTTCCGGGCGAGCAGCCCGGCCAGTCTGCCGGTCAGGTTGCTGGTCGCGCTGCTGGTCGCGCTGCTGGTCACGCCCAGCCTCCTTGCTTGCGGCGGGTGCGGCGCAGCAGCCAGAAGAAGAAGGGGCTGCCGATCAGGGCGGTCAGCACACCGAGCGGCAGCTCGGCGGGCTGGGCGAGGGTCCGGGCGGCGAGGTCGCCCGCGACGAGGACCACGGCTCCGGCGAGCGCGCTGCCGGGGACCAGGAAGCGGTGGCCGGGACCGTTGGCCATGCGCAGCAGGTGCGGGACGAGGAGGCCGATGAAGGTGATGACCCCGGCGACGGCCACGGCGGCGGCGGTCAGCAGGGCGACGACCAGGATCAGGGACAGGCGCAGCCGTTCGACCTCGATGCCGAGGTGGCGGGCCGGGCGTTCGCCGAGGGACAGCAGGTCGAGGCGGCGGGCGTAGAAGGGGGCGATCAGCAGGCCGGCGAGGGCGCAGGGCAGGACGGCGAGCACCTTGGGCCAGGTGGCCTGGGCGAGGGAGCCGAGCTGCCAGAAGGTGATCTGGTTGACCTGGCCGCTGTCCGCGAAGAAGACGAACAGGCCGATGAGGGCGCCGGCGAAGGCGTTGACGGCGATGCCGGTCAGGATGAGCGTGACGACCTCGGTCTTCCCGCCGTTGCGGGAGAGGAGGTAGACGGAGCTGACGGTGATCAGGCCCGCGACGAACGCGCAGACGGTGATCGTCCAGTTGCCGAAGAAGCTGAGGCCGAGGCCGATGGCGGCGACCGCGCCGACGGCGGCGCCGGCCGAGATCCCGATCACGCCGGGCTCGGCGAGGGGGTTGCCGAAGACGCCCTGCATGAGCGCGCCGGCGCAGCCGAGGCTGGCGCCGACGAGCAGCGCGAGGACGACGCGGGGGAGGCGTACGTTCCACAGCACGCTCTCGCCGACCCGGTCGAGGGGGGCGCCGCCGAGGCCCATGCGGTGCTGGACGGAGGCGAGTACGTCGGGAGTGGGGATGCGGTAGGCGCCGGTGCCGGCGGAGACGAGGGCGAGGAGGAGCAGGGTCGTGACGAGCGCGGCGGTGAGGACCAGGGCCCGTTGGCTGCGCCGCTTGGCGGGGGTCGCACCTGGCGGGGTGGTTCCGCCGGGGCCGGGCGCGCGCCGGGGCGTCTCCTCGGACGCCGAACGTGGCGGGGGGTCGGAGAGCGGAGCCCCGTTGCGTTCGGCGCCCTGCGGGGATCGCCCCGACACACACCCGTCCCCGTCGGAACCGGTGGTGGTGCGGCGCGTGGGTTCGTAGAGGGGCACTTCAGGCGGCCTTGCCGTAGAGCTGGGTGACCAGGGAGGTCAGCACCTGGTCGGTGCGGGGGCCGTAGTTGAGGAGGACGCCGTCGTCGACGGTGACCACGCGGCGGTCCATGCCGGCCGGGGTCTGGGCGACGCCCGGGATCTTGACCAGGCCGTCGATGCCGCCGACCGATTCGAGGCCCTTGGACATGACCAGGATCGCGTCGGGGGCGGCGGCCGCCAGGGCCTCGCTGGTGATCGGGGTGAAGTCCTTGCCGAGCCCGGACTCCTTGCCGGTGTCGACCGCGCCGGCCGCCTCCAGCAGGGAGGCCGCGCCGGAGTCCGAGCCGCCCAGCAGGTAGACGGAGGCGGTGCCGCGGAGGTAGAGGAAGGCGACGCGGGGCTTCTTGCCGGAAGCGGCCGGAATGTCCTTGCGGGCCGCGGCGATCCGGTCCGCGGTGCGCTGGTTCAGCCGGGTGCCCGCGTCCTTGACGCCCAGGGCGGTGGCGACCGTGTCGATGCGCTTCGGTACGTCGTCCAGGGACTTGGCCGGGGCGACGACGAGGACGGGGATGCCCGCGTCGCGGATCTGCTGGATCGCTTCCGCGGGGCCGCTGGTGGTCTCCGCCATGACGAGGGTCGGGCGCAGCGACAGGACGCTCTCGGCGGAGACGTCGTGGCCACGTGTCACCACCGGCAGGTCGGCGGCCTGTTCGAAGGTGGCGGTGATGTCCCGGGCGACGACCTGCTTGCCGAGGCCCAGGGTGTGGACGATCTCGTTGAGGCTGCCGGTCAGCGGGACGACGCGGTCCGCGGAGGCGATGGTGACCTGGGCGCCGTCGGCCGAGGGCACCGTCACCGGCAGTGCGGGCTGCGGTGCCGGAGCGAGTGGTTCCACCCGGTCCGGAACGGCGGCTGCGGTGGGGGCGGATGAGCCCGGGGTGGTGGCCGTACCTCCGCAGCCCGTCAGCGCGAGTGCCAGTGCTGCCACGGCAAGTGCGAGACGGGGAATGCGGTGTGACGCGGCGGGCGTAGGCACGAAGGCACCGTCCTGATCGTCCGACTGAGGTTCTGGAGACCGGGGGGTTACGAACCCGGCCGTGCGTAGCTTAGGTTAGCCTAACCTTGCTTAGCCAGACCCAGGAGGGGACGTTCATGTCCGCTAGACCCGTCCGCGCGTTCGCCGTCACGCTGTTGGCGGCCCTGCTGGGAGTCCTGCTCCCGGCCACCGCAGCCCGGGCGGGCACCGTGCAGGGGGGTCGCCTCGACTGGGGTATCAAATCGTCTTTCCAGAGTTATGTCACCGGTCCGATCGCAAAAGGCAGTTTCAAGCTGAAGAGCGGGGCCGCCACGGTCGGCGGCAGTCTGTTCCGTTTCCACTCGGCGGCCGGCTCCTACGACCCGGCGTCCGGCACCTTCGAGGCCTCCTACTCGGGCGGGGTGACCTTCCAGGGACACCAGAAGCCCGACGGGGTCCACGAGCTGGACATGACCGTCAGCCGCCCCACCGTCAAGATCAGCGGCGGTAGCGGCACCCTGTACGTGGACGTCTCCAGCAAGGCCAAGGACACCGGCGCGGTCACCAACCAGTCCCAGGTGCCCTTCGCCACGCTCGGCCTCGGCGGCATCAACATGAAGGGCGGCGCCAGCCCGCTGACCCTCACCAACGTCCCGGCCACCCTCACCACGCAGGGCGCCCAGGCCTTCGCCGGCTACTACGCGGCCGGCACGCAGCTCGACCCCGTCTCGCTCTCCGCCGACGTCAAGTCCGCACCGGCCGCGGAGCCCTCGCCGTCGGCGACCCCGCAGCCGGGCGCCACGGAGCAGACCCCGCAGGCGCAGGGCGCCTTCGCCGACGCCGCCGTCGACTGGGGGGTGCGCCGCACCTTCCGCGAGTACGTCACCGGTTCGGTCGGCCAGGGCAAGTGGACCCTCGCCGAGGGCGCCCAGGACGGCGGCGCGCTGTTCCGCTTCCCGCAGGGCAAGGGCGCGTACGACGGCGGGAAAGGCACCCTTGACGCGGCTTTCGCCGGCACCGTCCAGTTCACCGGCGCCCATCTGGACCTCAAGCTCGGCAAGGTGAGCGTCAAGGTGGAGAACGGCAAGGGCGTGCTGTCCGCGGACGTGACCACCGGCAGCGAGACGAAGAGCGCCGTCCCACTGGTGGAGTTCGACGCCAAGGGGCTGAAGACCGAGGGCGGGCTGGCCACGCTGACCGAAGCCCCGGCCGTCCTCACCGAGGGCGGATCGCAGGCCTTCAACTCCATGTACAAGGCCGGCACCGAGATGGACCCCGTCTCGCTCGCCGTCGCCCTCGACGCCACCGCGAAGCTGCCGGCCCTGCCCGACCTGGGCTCCACGGCCTCGCCCGCGCCCGCCCCGACGGCCGCCGAACCCGCTCCCGCCGCGAAGGCCGCGCAGTCCTCCGACACCGGGCTGTTCATCGCCCTGGCCGTGGCCGTACTGGTCCTGGCGGGCGGCGCCGCCTTCCTGGTGGTCCGCAAGCGGCGTACGGCCGCCCCCGCCGAGTAGCCCCCCTCCTCCTTTCCCCTTCCTTCTTGTCCCCCGGGAGTTCCCAGCCATGTCGTCCATCCGCCGCCCGATATCCCTCGCGGCCGCCGTCCTCACCGCCGCCGCGCTCGGCACCACCGCCCTCGTCCTGCCCGCCCAGGCGGCCGGAGGGCCCCCGACCCAGCCGATGGAGATCACCGGCGGCTCCCTCGACTGGGGCGTGCTCGCGAGCTACCGGGCCTACGTGACCGGCATGGCCAAGGGCACCATCACCGTGGCGGACGGCGCCAAGCAGAACGAGGACGGCACGCTGCACTTCGCCGAGCCGACAGGCCAGTACGACCCGGCCGGCGGCCACGTGGTGAAGGCGGCCTTCAAGGGCAGCGTCACCTTCTCCTCGCCCGCCCCGCCGACCGGCCACGGATTCGAGGTCAAGCTCTCGGACTTCCGTATCGACACCGGGACCAAGAACCTCACCGCTGACGTCACCAAGTCCGGCGCGACGACCCAGGACGTGCCGCTGGCCAAGGTGGCCTTCGCCGGCCAGGCGATGACCAACTTGGCGACCACGCTCACCAAGGAGGCGGCCGACGCGCTCGGTTCGCCGGGCTACGAGAACAAAGCGGGCGACCCGCTCACCGCCAAGCTGGAGTTCAAGCAGCCCACCCCGGACCCCGAGCCCACCCCGCCGAAGCCCACCCCCACGAAGCCCACGCCCACCGCCCCGCAGCCCACCGCTCCGGCCGACGGCGTGCAGAAGGTCCTCAGCGGCAAGCTGACGTGGGGCGTGAAGGAGTCCTTCCGCAAGTACGTCCTGGCCGCCGGCTCGATCACCCCGGCCGGCGGGGCCGCCAAGAACGGCGACCTCTTCGACTTCGCCTTCGGCAAGGGCGAGCTGGACGTCAAGAAGCAGAAGCTGAACGCCTCCTTCGAGGGCAACCTCCGCTTCCAGTACGCGGCCCACGGCATCGACATGACCTTCGCCAACCCCCGCCTCGACGCCACCGGCAAGACCGGCACCCTGTACCTGGACGTCAAGAACGCCTCCGGCAGCAAGACGGCCGTCCCCTTCGCCACGCTCGACCTGTCGAAGACCGACTACAAGACCAAGAACGGCGTGCTCGCGCTGAACGCCGTCCCGGCCGCCTTCACCGCCGAGGGCGCGGCGGCCTTCGCCAACGACACCACCGGCTCCATGTACAAGGCGGGCGACGCGATCGACCCGCTCACCCTCTCCGTGGCCGTGGACAAGGACGCCACCCTGCCCACGACCACGGGCGGCACCACCGGCGGCACGGGCGGTACGGGCGGCACCACCGGGGGCACCGGCGGTACGGGTGGCACGGGCGCCAGCGTGGGCGGCGGCGGCTCCGTCGGCGGCAACCTCGCCAACACCGGCGCCGAGATCCCCGCCGCGGCCCTGCTCACCACCTCCGGCGCGGTGATCGCGGCCGGCGCGGGCGCGCTGTTCCTCGCGCGCAGGCGGCGTACGGCCCAGGTCTGAGCCGTGCTTGAATTCCCGCGTGAACGATCTCGACGTGCTGAAGGTCTTCTGCGCGGGTGACGGCCGGTACGGCAACCTGCTCGGCGTCGTACGCGACGGCCGGACCTGCCCCGACGACGCGTCGCGGCAGGCGCTGGCCGCCGAACTCGGCTACAGCGAGACGGTGTTCGTCGACGACCCCGAGCGCGGCGTCGTAGACATCCGCACCCCCGGCACGCGGATGTCCTTCGCCGGGCATCCGCTGGTCGGGGTCGCGTGGCTGCTCGACATCGAGGAGCTCCAGCCGCCCGCCGGATCCGTATGGGCCCGCGACGACGGGGAGTTCACCTGGATCACCGCCCGCGCCGAGTGGGTCGAGGGCAAGCGCACCGAGCAGTACGGATCCGTCGCCGAGGTCGAGGCGCTCCCGGCCCCGCCGCCGGGCGAGGGCTGGCTGTACGCCTGGGCCTGGGAGGACGAGACCGCGGGCCGCGTGCGGGCCCGCGGCTTCCCGCGCCGGCCCGACGGGATCATCGCCGAGGACGAGGCCACCGGCTCGGCGGCGATCCTGCTGACGGCCCAGCTCAACCGCGCCCTGAACATCACCCAGGGCGCCGGCTCCCAGATCCTCACCGCCCCCGGCCCCGACGGCACCGTCGAGATCGGCGGCCGCGTCCGCTTCGACCGCCACCCGGACCGGCACGCCGTCCGGCCACAGCACTAGTGCTGTGGCCGGAAAGGTTTGCCGGGGCGCGGTGTCCGGTGCGGTGCATCGCAAGGCGGAGGGCCACGTCTCGTACTGGACGTACTCGCGTGGTCCGACAACGCCGCGAGGTGCCGTGCAGGGCGCCGCGACCCGGTGAGCCTTTCCGGTCACAGCACTAGGTATCCCGCACGGCGGAAGTGAGTACGCGGGCGCTGCCGCGGCCGCCGGCCGGCGCGGTGCAATGGCGTCATGACGAAGATCTCGACGCCCCTGAACCCCGACGAGCGGCGGCGGTGGCTGTCGGTGGCGGCGCTCTTCACCGTGCTGGCCCCGGCGGCCGCGTGGCTCGGCCAGGCGACCTCGTACCTGCCCCGTCTCGGGGGCCCCTACGACCTGTTCTACGTCGTCCCCCTGGCGCTGGTGGCCGCCGCCTGGATCCCGCCGCGGACCGACGCGCAGCGCAGGAGGCGCTTCGCGGCGGGGACCACCGGCTGCCGACCTCGGTGTTCCTGCACACCGAGCTGTGGCACATCGCAGGCAACATGATCGGCCTGTGGGTCATCGGCGGCCCGCTGGAG
>NZ_JBEZKE010000049.1:0-34187 GCF_040651555.1 Streptomyces sp. NPDC048424
AGATCGCCCTTGAGGACCTCCAGGTCACCCGCGAAGATCACGGCGGGCAGGGTCGCGTACTGGCACCCCTCGGCGCCATCCGCGACGGTGAACAACAGCCGTCGCTAATCGACGTGAACGAAGCCAGCCCCCGGTTTGGCGGGCGCGCCGGGAGTTCCGTTCGTGCTGCCGACGCCGTTGCCGCAGGTTCCCTTGCCACCGTTCCCGCCGGTGTCAACCTGCGCGCCGTGGCCACCGGGCTGGGTACGCGGGCCGGACGAACTAGGTACGCGCGCCCATGCCGAGGCCGCGGGGCGGGCGGTGCAATGGGGGCGTGAAAGAGACTCCTACCCTGGTAACTCCGGCCGAACGTCCCCTGGACTCGCCGTGGTGGCTGGCCCCGGCCCTGTTCACCGTGGTGGCGGTACTGGGCGGTGCGTGGGGCTACCACTCCTCCCCGTTCATCCACGCCCCGTCGTGGCTGGCCCTGCCGTACGTCGTTCCGCTGGCCCTGGTGGCGGCCTCCTGGCGGCCTTCGGCCCGCCGGGACACGAGAACACGCGGCCTGGTCCTGGGCGGGGTCGGCGCCTGGATCGCCCTGATCTACGCACACGCGGCCACCTTCGTGCTGTGCACGGTGGCGGTCGTACTGTGGGCCTTCCAGGGCGGCGGCTGAGGCCGGCCAGGCAGGAAGCCGACCACTCTCTGCCCGCCCCACGCTAGGCCCTGTCCGGCGGATCATGCTTGGGAGGCGGTGATCCGGCACGACTGACTGTGTGTCGTCTCCGGTGAGGAGGAGAATGCGCGGCATGGCCATGGTGAAGGACAGCGATGTCCGCGGTATGCAGCACTGTGAGACGACGGCGCTGGGCATGCTGCTGCGGCACGAGGGACTCGACCTGTCCGAACCCATGCTGTTCGGGCTCGGCTCCGGGTTGTCCTTCATCTACTGGGACAGCAAAAGCATGGGCTTTCCCTTCCTGGGAGGCCGGGTCAAGCCGTTCGAGCTCACCAAGAACCTGACCGGCATGCTCGGACTCGAGCTTCTGGTCGGGGAGACCACCTCCCCGCGCAAGGCGTGGCAGAATGTGGCGGCGCCCATCGACGCCGGTCGGCCTGTCGGCCTTCAGCTCGACAGCTACCACCTGGACTACTTCAGCACCAAGGTCCATTTCGGCGGGCACGTCGTGGCCATGTACGGCTACGACGACCACGACGCCCACCTCGTGGACACCGCCCCTCAGGGGGGAGCCGTCTCGACCAGTCTCGCCAGCCTGGCCAGGGCCAGGGCCGAGCGCGGCCCGATGACCGCCAAGAACCGCTCCTTCACCATCGCGGCGCCCATCGGCCTGATGCCACCGCAGGACCGGGTCATCCCCGCGATCAAGACCTGCGCCGAGGCCTTCTTGCACCCGCCCATCGCGAACCTGGGCCACCGCGGCATCGAGAAGGCCGCCGCGCACGTGCCGAAATGGATGCAGCGGAGCGACGACCCGCGCGAGGACCTGCCGCAGGCCGCCGTCCTCATGGAGAGGGCCGGCACGGGCGGCGCCTTGTTCCGCAATCTCTACCGGGACTTCCTCGCCGAGTGCACCCAGCTCATCGACAGCAGCCACCTGCGCACTGGGCACAGCCTGTATACCGAGGCCGCCACCCTCTGGACACAGGTGGCCGCACTCATCGCAGCAGCAGGCGAATCCGGCGACGCGAACCATCTCGTGCAGGCCGGCTCCGTCCTTCGTGAACTCGCGCGTATCGAGCGCGATGCGATGCGGGCACTCACCCTGCTCTAGGGTCCGTCCATCGAATCGAGGCAACGGCTGAACGACCGGCTGCTGGATTGCCCGGGCTGGCAGCGCCGATGCCGTTGAACCGGCCCACGGACCCCGGGGTTGTCATGGCTGGCCTTCGGGGCCCGTGACGTGTCCGGCTTCGGGCCAGCTCTCGGGAGTACGTTGACGCGGCGGTTGCTGATCCGGCCCTGGACCCGGTGGGCCGGTGGGCCGGTGGGCCGGTGGGCCGGTGGGCCGGTGGGCCGGTGGGCCGGTGGACGCCGCCGTGGCCCGGACCGGTGAGCGGTGTCGAGTCGTCCCGTGCGGGGGCGTTGAACTGCCCCCGCACGGGACTCGCCGGCGTCCCTGGCGGGCGTCGGCGCCGTGCACGGCGTGTGCCGTTACGCCGAACGGCGCCGCCTGGTCATGGCGTACAGGGCTCCGCCGAGCGTCAGGGCCGCGGCGGCGAGTCCGCCCGCGGCCAGCGCGGCGGATCCGGTGTTGGCCAGGTTGCCGCCGGTACCGCCGTTCGGGCCGGGGGTGTTGCCGGTGCCCGGGGCGGTGCTCGCGGAGGCCGAGGCCGAAGGCGAGGGCGCGGTCGAGCCTGACGGGCTCGGGGAGGCCGAAGAGGACGTCGACGGTCCGGGCTGCGACCCGCCGGCCGGCGTCACGGTGATGGTGAGCCCGGCCGTGTTGTTGCCGAGGTCACGGTCGATGTCGGCGATGTTGAGATGGCCGGGACCGCGGTCGGCCTTGTACCGGTACTCGCCGTGGTACGTGCCCGGCTTGACCCACGACTCGATCTTGAAGGTCCCCTTGACCGAGCCGCCGGTCCCGCCGAACACCCGGCGCCCCTCCGGGCCCGGGCGGCCACCGACGAAGCTGATGCCGGGCGGCAGCACGAACTCTGCTTCCACCACGCTGTCGTCGAGGGCCGTGGTGGCGACCGAACCGGTGCCCTTGATCTGCCAGCCCGGGTTGAGCAGCACCTGGCCGCCGGCCGGGCCGCTGCCGGTCGCCCCGTCCACGGTGAAGTCGACCTGGTTCGCGGGGTTTTCGACCGCCACCTCGCGGCCCCAGAAACTCCACTCCTTGAACGGCTCGGACGGTGTGACCTTGATGGCGGCCGCGGTTCCCTTGACCCCGCCCTGCTGCGGCTTGTAGGTCGGCTTGCCGCCCGGGGTCCAGGTGACGTAGAAGAGGTCCCGCCACAGCTCCGGGGTCGCGGTGATGTTCAGCCCCGTGTCGAGTCGGTAGTACTTACCCGGCTCGAAGGTGCCGGTGAAACTGCAGAACAGGTATTCGTCACGGTACTCCCGCACGGGGTCGACCTTGAAGTGTTCGCAGTTCGACGGCCGTTCCTGAGGATTCAGTTCCAGGCCAGGCGGCAAGTGGACGCCCAGCTCCGCCCCCTGGACGGGCTGGTCGCCGGTGACTTTGAAGCCCAGACGGAGGCTCTGCTTCTGGCCGTTCTCGACCGTGGTGTCGAGGAGCTCCTCGGAGGTGACGAGACCGCCGAACGGGTCCGGGCTGCCCTCAGGCTGGTTCGGGCCCTGCTTGCCGACCGCGGTGGTCGGCGTCTCCGGGCTCGGCGCCGGCGCTGCCTGGGCAGTGGTCACGGCGCCCAACACCACCGCGCCGGCGGCCAGAGTCGCTCCGATCCGCCGCGCTGCAGTGCTGTGCGTGCGGTTCAACCGCATCAAGTTGGTCCCCCTCGTGTCACATGGGTCAGACGTTCGACTACGCCCGACTCCTGTACGACCGACGGGGGGCCTGATCGGTTGCCCGGAACGATCAAGAAATCGGCGGGCGGGATCCCGACGACCGCCCCGCCGTACGGGCGTTGGGCGCGCGCTCCATCGCCTGCGGCGGCCTGCCACTGCGGCGGAGTCAGCTCGCCGGTGTCACAGCTGGGGGACGTATGGGGCGAGGCCGACGATGAGGATGGACCGTTCACCCGGCCCCGGCTCGGAGCCCGCGCGGACCGGGCCGACGTAGTGGCTGACTCTGTGGTCGTGGACGGCGTAGCCGTCCAGTGGGTCGGTGAGGGTGAAGTCGGCATGGATGTCCGCCCACGGGTCCTCGGGCTGGAGGCCTGCGCTGCCCGGTGTGGCGATGACGTTCTGCCCGCCGGTGACGTTGGTACGGCTGATCAGGTGGGCGAAGGTGAACGTGCTGGCCGAGCCTCCGTCCTGGTGCAAGCAGTTCGGGGAGGAAACGGCGAGCTGGCCGGGACGGTCGACGCCGAGCCTGATCAGGTGGACACCAGCCCACAGCGGCCGACTCCCCAGACTCCTCATGGACAGGACCTGCTCGATGTCCCAGCGCAGCAGTCGCAACAGCAGAGCGTTGCCGAGCAGCGCCTCGGGGATGTCGGGAAGCACGCGCCGCGCCCGCGGGTACTCAGGGTCTCCCTCGCCCTGGGAGAAGTCGGTGACCGTACCGTGTACGGAGTCGGGGGTTCCGGGAATCCAGGACAGTTCGTCCTTCCACGGCAGGTAAACGGCATGGGAGTACCGGCGGAACCGATTCGTTCCCGGAGCGTACGGGTCGGGCGGCAGAGCCGCGAAGACCTCCCGGATCTCGGCCAGGTCACCCACGGCGGACCCGGCTGGGATACCGAGCTGCTCGGCGCCGTAGCGGACGAACCCGCGCTCGCGCAGACCCTCCATGTCCTCCCCCGGTCCTCCCGCATCGGAGTGCGATCGCCGCTGGGGCTCAGTGTTCTCCACGTGCTCCTCCAACGGGTCACCATCGGGGCCAAGGCGCCGACGGCCCCCCGCCACGTCCCGGCCTCGACGCGGCTTTGCCATGCGAGCCACAGCCCTTGCGACGAGGTCGCTCATCCAGCTCGGTGGCGAAAGGACCAGTTCACCCTCGAAACCGCTCCCGCCATCAAAGTACACCGGCCCCGGCTCGCTGCCGCCGACCAGCACACCCACCGCGCCCGCGTGCGCGTCCCCGAAATCCACCGCCCCCGTGGAGCAACCCCCGAGCCGGCCGGGCACCCCACGGCCGCCATCGCCGCTGCACCGGATCCGGTCGTGAAGGCGCCCGTGGAGGCAGCCGGGCCGTCGGCGGCGCCGCGCCGCCCGGCGGTGTTCGGTTCGTTGCGGTGATGGACGCGGGCCTGGCCGTCGAGAGCGGCTGGCTCGCTACCATGGCCCGATGGCCGGGACGAGCAAGCCCACCGACACGCCAGCGCTTCGCGTGCTGGCCCGCGCCGCCCGCGCGAACCTCGGCGAGTTCGAGCACCGGGTGCGCCGCCGCCCCGGCCTCGGCGGGGCGGCGGCGTGTCTGGTGATCCTCGTCGTCGTCATGAACTTCCTCGTCAACGGGCCGGAGAACGTCTGGGGCCGCGGCGTTGTGGTGGTCGGCCTGCTGATCGTCATCACATGGGGTTATGTCTGGTTTCAGCGCATGCGTGGTGGGCTCTACCTGTTCTCGGAGGGTTTCGTCGACGCCGCCGGCAGACGCGTGGTCAGCGTGGCGTGGTCGGAAATCCGTTCGATAGAGGGCGAGAAGACGCAGTTCGCCATTGGCTCGCTTCCGGCGGGCAGCGCTTTCGCCTACGAGGTGGCGTTCACGGCGCGGGCGACCGGCCACGAAGCTGTGTGGAGGTTCAACACCACGTACAGCGACGCAGGTGAGCTCGCCCGACTGATCTCCCGGCGTTCCGGTGTCCCGGTGACCGGCCTCACCGACCCGTACCAGCTGTGAAGTGGCGTCGGGCAAGCCACATTTGGCTATGACAGTCCATCGTGCTTGGCTCACTCTTCTGATGACGTCCCTCGGGACGCGGCACGCTCCTGAACGGGATCCGAGGATTTCGGGTGATCTGGATCATCGGCCTGGGCGGCGGCACGCAGCGCCGCCTCTACCCGACGGTTGCTGGTCATGGTCGACGTGACGGCGGTCATGGTGAGGAGGAGGCCGGCGGCAGCGTAGAGCGGGGTGCGTACGTCGTAGGTGGTGGCCAGCCAGCCGCCGAGGAAGGCGCCGAACGGGGCGGCGCACATGGCGAGCATGCGGGAGGTGGAGGCGACCCGGCCCATGAGGTGGGCGGGGACGATCGCCTGTCGGAGGGAGGGGCCGAGCACCATCGTGGCGCCCATGCCCGCTCCGCAGACGGCGAGCGCGAGGCCGGCGACGTACGGGTTCGGGGCGGCGGCAAGGCCCAGGATGGCGAATCCCTCGACTGCGGCCGTGCAGGTGAGCGCGGTGCCGGTGCCCAGTCGTCGGCCGAGGAAGGAGGCGATGCCCGCGCCGAGCAGACCGCCGGTGGCCTCCGCCGTGAGGAGCAGGCCGAAGCCGAAGGTGTCGATGCCGAGACGATCGTGCGCGAAGAGGGCGAGTACGGTCTCCGCGGCGAGGAAGGCGATGTTCCCGACCGCCGGACGCAGCGCGAGCCCGAGCAGCAACCGATCCCGGAATACGTAGGAGGCGCCGGCCCGCGCCTGCCGCAGCAGCGACTCACGGGCCTGCGGTACGGGCCGGGGTACGGCAGGCAGCGACCGTACGAGCAGTGCGCAGACCGCGAACGAGATGGCGTCGGCGAGCAGCGGTACGGCCCGCCCGAGCGCGAGCAGGGCACTGCCCGCAGGCGGCCCCGCGAAGCCGGACGCGGCGGTCTGGGTGCCGCGCAGGCGGGAGTTGGCGCGCTCCAGGAGCGCCGGGTCGCGGCCGAGCAGATCCGGCAGATAGGCCGTGGCGGCCGTGTCGAAGAAGAGGCCGCCGAGGCCGAGGAGGAAGGCGACGGCCGCGAGCAGTGGAATGCTCAGCACGTCGAGCGCGGCCGCTGCCGCCGGTATCGCGAGCAGCACCGCACGCGCCGCGTCCGCGACCCACATCGTGCGCCGGCGGTCCCAGCGGTCCACCAGCGCACCGCCGAGCACCCCGAAGAGCAGCCACGGCAGCGTTCCGGCGGCCGTGACGACGGCGAGCGCCATCGGGTCCCGCGTCAACGTCAACGCGAGCAGCGGCAGTGCGGCATGCGTCACCCCGTCACCGAGCGAGGACACCGTCTGGGCAGTCCACAGCCGTCCGAACCCGGTCGGCAACTTTCTTATTTCTGAGGTCACTTGGCGTCCCCTTCGGCCTGCTGACGCGGTGCCGGGTGGAACAGTGCGAAGACGAGTGACGCGTCCGGCAGCGACGGGTCGGACAGCTCCCGGTACTCGTCCGCCAATGCCTGCAGCCGCGCCCCCAGCTGCGCGAACTGCTCCTCGGTGAGCCGCAGATGCGCCATCCGTACGTGCCGCTCGCCATCCACCGGCGCCGCTTCCAGGTCCGCCACCGCATGCCGCATCAGCACATCCGGCCCTCCCTCGCCAGGATCCGGCAGCACGATCGCCCGCGCGGCCATTGCGTAGTACCGCTCGGTGACCCCGCGGACCTTCCGCGTTCGCACCACCTTCACCAGGCCGGCCCGCTCCAGCAGCCGTACGTGGTAGCTGGAGCTCCCCTTCGCGAGGCCCACTCGCTCGGCGATCTGCGTGATCGTCGCCGGCTCGAAGCGGAGCACGGCCATGATCCGGTGGCGCGTGAGATTGGAGACGGCGCGCAGCTGCTCGTCAGTGGTGACGTGGAACGTCTCGGGAAGATCATCGGTGGGCATGCATCCAATGGTCAACGTTTCTTGACCATTGGGCAAGGGGTTTGTTCGGGCTTCCGAAATCGACTGTCCAGCACGTGAGGCCTTCGCTCCTGCACTCTCGGCCACCAGGCCGGGGCTGACGAGAGTGGTGTCGAGTCGCTCAGTCGGTCTGGTTGTCGGCCTCCTTGGGCAGGGAGAACATCAGGGCCCACATCAGGGCGAGGAGGCCGGCGACCCACCACAACACGGCGATGAACGCCTCGCGGTTGAGTCCGGCGTCGGGTGAGCCGCCGGTGGTGGCGAAGAACACCAGGGCGGTCAGCGCGGTACCGAGGGCGATGCCCAGGTGAATCGCGGTGTTGAACAGGCCCGAGGCGGCCCCGGCATCCTCGTGCGGGACCCGGGCCAGCGACAAGTCGGCGAGCGGGCCGCCGACCATGCCGAGACCGAAGCCGATCAGTACCACCGGAGCGGTCATCGCCGGCAGGGTCAGGTCCTCCTCGCCTGCGGCGGCCTGGAAACCGTAGGCGGCCATCGCAGCGATCGTGATGAGTGCTCCGGCCTGAGGCAGACGGCGGGCGAAGCGCCCGGCGCTCTTGGCCGCGAGCGTCGCGCCGGCCAGCTCTCCCAGGGAGAGCAGAACGAAGGCCAGGGCCGCGTGGACGGGGCTCATGCCCAGTCCGCGCTGGAGGTAGAGGGTCCAGGTCATGAAGAACAGCCCGCACAGCAGGCCGTGCATCAGCTGCGCGGCTGTGCCGCCGGAGAACCGCCGGCCCCGGAAGAGGGACAGGGGCACGAGCGGCGCGCCGTCCTGCTTGCGAAGCTGGTGGCGTAGGAAGACGACCAGCGCGAGGATGCCTGCGGCGAGCATCGCGAAGCACCACAGCGGCCAATGATGCAGGTGCCCCTCGGAGAGGGGGAAGACGATCAGGACGGTCGCCAGCGCGGACAGCGCCGTGCCGGGCAGGTCGAGCCGGTCGGCCTTCTTCACGGTCGACTCGGGGATGAACTTGCGTCCCACGAGGAGCACGGCGAAGCCGACGGGCACGTTGACCAGGAAGATCGGCCGCCAGGACAGCCCGAACAGGTCGGCCTCGGTGAGCAGGCCGCCCATCACCGGGCCCAGGACGTTGGCGATGGAGTGGACAGCCCCGTACAGACCGAACGCCTTGCTGCGGCTCTCGCCGTCGAAGGTGACGTGGAGGGTGGCCAGGACCTGCGGGATCATCAGCGCCACCCCCACCCCCTGGAGCATGCGGGCGCCGATCAGCACGCCCGGCCCGGCAGCCAGGCCGCACAGCAGCGAGGCCGCGGTGAACACCCCGGTGCCCATCAGGAGGATCCTGCGCCGTCCGTAGAGGTCGCCGAGGCGCCCACCGGTGATCAGCCCGACGGCAACGGGCAGTGAATATCCGGTGGTCAGCCACTGCAATGCGGACGGTCCGGCGCTGGTCGATTCCTGGATGGCGGGCAGGGCGGTCAGGACGACCGACTGGTCGAGGAGGTCCATGAGCTCGGCGGTCAGCAGCACCAAGAGGGCGATCCGGGCCGCCGAGGCCATTTTCGGGTGGTGAGGTGCTGGGTCGTCCGGGGACGGGGTGGTGTGCTGCGGCTCGTTGTCGAGCGCGGAGGAAGACACGACGGGAAACTCCTGATCCAAAGGAATCGGGGAGAGCCCATGCCGACAGCCGCACCGGGGCCGGAAAACACAAAACCCGGGGCAGACGGCAGAGCTGCACCCGGGAAAGACAGAAAAGAGGGGGGAGGGTGACGCAACTCAGGCCAGCGCGACGTCCGCCCCCGGACACGTGCGACACAACAGCACGCGGGGAACACGGACGACTACATGGCCTGGTTGATAGGACGTCACCTCAAGTACGACACGCGGAAGGACAGGGAAACCAGTCACTGCCGCCGACACCTCGGCACAGGAACCGGTCCACCATACGACACGCCCAAGACCCGCCGCACACCAGATAACGGACCGCCCCGCCGGCCCGAGCGACGCAGAGGACAAGCGCCCTTCGGGCCCTTTTCCAGGGTCCGCCAGACCAGCCGGAGGCGGCTTTGCAGGACGGTCGTCGCGTCATCCATCCGAGGGGCGCGCAGGCCCGTCAAACGCGCTTCGCAAGGCTCGTGCGACACGGTGGCGGCATGCGTCGCTGGCCCCTGCTCCTGCCCCTGCCCCTGCTCCTGCCCCTGCTCCTGCTCCTGCTCCTGCTCCTGCCCCTGCTCCTGACCGCGCTGCTCGCCTCGGGATGCGTCACCGTCCACCCCGCACCTGCCCGGCCCGCCGGGGCCTCGCCCGCCGCGGTCCCGGAAGAACACAAGCACCCCGTCGACCCGCGGCCCGCACGACCGGACACGGGGGCGGCGCTACCCCTCTCCCCCATGCCCGAGCCTGCGACCGCACCTCCGGCCGACGCCGCTCCCGGGGCCGGCCGTGCTCCCGCACCGGCCCGTCCCGCATCCGGGGCCCGCGAGGCGTCCGGCGAGACTCAGCCCGCCCGGCGAACTGCCGGCCGCAGGGCCGAAGGCCCGGTACGGCCGCGCCGGACGACCCCGCCCCGGCCTGCCGTGCGCCCCGCCGCCAAGCCCAAGCCGAGGAAGGGAAAGGGGCCGACGCGTACGCCCGCGCCGCACGGCCCGGTACGACACGCCCCCGGCGTGGGGGCCGCGGACATGGCGGAGCTGTGCCGCGCCGCGCACGGCGTCACCAGCCCCGCCGTGGCAGCGCTCTGCCACCAGACCTACGGCCGATGACCAGAGCGTTGTAGCTGGCCTGTGTGGCCGACCACAACGCTCGGACTTCGACGCAGCCGTCGCCGAAGCCTCGGAATAGCCGAGTCGCCGCCTGTCGGGCATCCGGCCTGCTGGTCAATGGTGGCCGTTCACACAGGCGGAGCTCCGGACCCGACGTGGAGTCCGGATCAGGCATTGGCGTCGTCATGGGCCAGGTCGCCGCCCAGCTCCCGGGAGGCCTCCGCCTGGTCCAGCAGCTCCTGCGCCTTGGCCTTCACTCCCTCGATCGCGTCGGCGCCGGCGACGAAGCGCAACAGCGGCTTCTCCTGGTCGGCGATGGCCAGGAGGGCCCGGGCGAGCTTGGCGGGGTCGCCGGACTGCTGCCCGTTCATGCTCTTCCAGGCTGCGACGGTAGCGGTGGTGCGCTCGGCGTAGTCGTCGATGGTCGGCTCGGGCCAGGTGGTGGAGGCGTCCACGAGCAGCTCGGTGCGGAAGAAGCCGGGTTCCACGACCGTGGTGTGGATGTTGTACGGCTCGACGTCGTAGCGCAGGGATTCCATCCAGCCCTCGACGCCGAACTTGGAGGCGGCGTAGGCGACGCAGAACTCCTGTCCGGTGATGCCGGCGGAGGAGGACAGAGTGATGATGTGGCCGGCGCGCTGCCTGCGCATGATCGGCAGGATGGCTCGGGTGACGTTCATGGGGCCGAAGAGATTCGTCTCGATCTGCTGGCGCATCTGCGCGGGCGTGATCTCCTCGAAGTAGCCGGCGAAGAAGTTCCCGGCGTTGTTGACCAGGACATCGATGCGTCCGAAGCGGTCGACGGCCGCCTGGGCGGCGGCTTCGGCGTCGTCCAGGCGGGTGACGTCCAACTTGGTGACCAGCAGGTTGCCCTGCGGACCGCCCAGAGTCGCCTCGATCTCTTCGGGGCGGCGGCCGGTGGCGACGACGTTGTGGCCGGCGGCGAGGGCCTCGCGGACGATGTCCGTGCCGAGTCCGCGTCCGGCACCGGTGACGAAGATGACCTTGCTCATGAGGAAGTCCTTTCAGCGCCGCATCCCGGCACCCCGGGGAGTGGGGTAAGCCCGCTGTCCAGCCAACCACCCGCCCACGCCCCGCAGGGGTCCGTACCAGGGCGTGTTCGTCCGGGGGTCCAGTACTTGGCCCGTCCGGCCAACTGCGGCACTCAAGCCCTCGCACTCCTTCGGCGACCCGGGCCGTCGTGGCGCCAGGTCGCTACCACCCCGTATCGAAGGCTATGGCGCCGTCGGCACCCACCACTGCCGCAACGTGCGGAGAGTCCGCAGGACGATGTGCGGACCCCGGTAGACGGGACGGGCGTAGCGCCGGACGGGGGTCGCCGTTCGGGAGGACCGGGTGCTCCCGGCCCCCGACCAGAGCCCCGTCGTCCGTCAGCCGGATGTGGTGCACGGCGTTCACTCGGGTAGTGGTGGCGATGCCCTGCTCGTTCCCTCCGAGCAGGAGCAGCCGGTCACCACGGAATGCGAGGCCGAACGGGTCCGAGAAGGAAGCGCGCGGATGCGCAGCGCCCCGCTGCGCCCCGTTTGAGCGAGTGGTGCGCCGGGCCAGTACGTGGCGTGGACCGCAGAGCCGGCCCAGGGGCGGGTGTGGCAGGTGTGCCGCAGGTAAGCCCGGAGAGCGCGGCTCGGCCGGTCTTGCTCGTCGTCTCCGGGCTGACCGAGGTAGGCGCTGACCACTTGGTCCAGCTCGCCGTAGCGGCGGTCGAACTCGATGGGCTTCATGGCCATCGGGGACGGCCTCTACAGGCAGATCGGGACGGTCGTGTGCACGATTGTTCGTTGCGGTTGATGACCTCTTCGGTGGCCCACTGGGCGGTTTCCCTGTCGGGGTAGGTGGCGGTTCGGGTGAGCATGGGTTCCCCAGTTCGGTGGGTCTGATCAGGTGGGGTCGAAGTGCCAGATCATCGCGGCTTCGGTGTCGTTGACCGCAATCAGACCGGCGTCCCAGCCGTTGGATCCGTCAGGCGGACGGGCTGCCCGTAGAAGTCCGGGTTCGTGGCCTCAGCCGACATTGGAGTAGAAGCGCGTGCCTTCGGGGAAGCGCGAAAGGGTCGGGCGAGCCCGGCGTTCCATCTCCGGCCGATGGTGGTCGAACTCTGCGGCAGCGGCAACGTCTATCCACCAATCCTCGTGCTCGCGCCGGGCGACCGAGACGGCGGTATAGCTGTACTGGTATAGCTCAAGTACGTCCGACCATGCCTCCGCAGTGAGTTCAGTGATTGGCGGTTTCCCTGTCGGGTAGGTGGAGGTTCGGGTGAGCAAGGACTTCCCCCGTCAGGTCGGAAGGTCAGAAGGATTCGAAAGTCCAGATCAGAGCGACTTCGGTGTCGTTGACCGCGATCAGGCCTGCGTCCCAACGGCTTCGACTGAACGGACTGGTCCCGTTGACCGGCTGGTCGTAGAAGTTCGGATGCTCGCCCTTCCAATCGACGTTGGAGTAGAAGCAGGTGCCATCGGGAAACCGCGAAAGCAACACCCGGGCACGGCGCTCCATTTCCGGCCGGCGATCCTCGAAGTCACGGGATTTCGACACATTCATGCCGACGACTGCAAGAAGGACCAGGAGCGATTGGACCGAGGACCGAGGGAGTTCTTCGACGGAGAAATTGAAGCGCTCCACGTCCGCTGTACTGGTGGGGGGCTCGATCCAGGCGAACGTCTCGACCTCGCGGTCGACATCCTCCTCGTACGGGTCGAGTGAAGCCCACCCTCGCGGATCAACGGTCTCACCGCGCATGACCGCCGCGACGTCGAACCACCACTCCACGTGGTCACGTGGGGCCACAGCTGTTAATGCCCAGCGGCCCTCGTACAGTGCGAGTCCGTCTGCCCAGGCATCCGCCGTGAGATCGTCCATTGTTCGCTCCCCTATTCAGGCATCGACGTGAGCACGACGAAGGGCGGGTTGATGTTCGGATCGTACTTGAGGCGAGTGCTCAC
This sequence comes from Streptomyces sp. NPDC048424, assembly GCF_040651555.1. NCBI lineage: Bacteria > Bacillati > Actinomycetota > Actinomycetes > Kitasatosporales > Streptomycetaceae > Streptomyces > Streptomyces sp. NPDC048424. The sequence goes on from NZ_JBEZKE010000049.1 coordinate 13,071, forward strand.
CCCATGGGCGTCATGGACAGGTCCGGCCTGGGACGGGCCCACTTTCTCCGAGGTCCGGCCTGTCACCGCATTCCCTTGGAGTGGGCCTTCCAACGGTACCGTCGCCACCTGAAAGGATCTGGAAGCGGGATTGGGTGGCGGATTCTTCAGCCAGTCCTGGATCTCGGCAGTGTTGTGGCGAATGTTGTACTGGGTGTATTTCTGCGCCGATTCGAAATCGGGGAAACTGGACCTCCACATGAGCTGGAGCTTGCCTGATCCCTCGGCTTCGTCACGGTGCCGCTGCAACAGCTGTTCGTCGGCCTTGCCGACTGGCCCTGGCGGTGCCTTCCGTCGCCGGGCTCGCGTAGACCGGATGGGCCAGGGCCGTCTCCTGGACAGTCGACGATCCCCCGTGACTTGGTGCAGAGAAGCCACACCTCCACGTGCTGCTACGGCGTGGGCGGGAACCCCCTCTGTACGCCGTGCCGACAGGCACGGCAGGAGCAGTTCACCCACCCCTGACCGTGCCCCCCACCTGCACCGATCACGCTGCTCCTGCCTGACGGACATGAATCGGACGCGTACGGCTCTACGAACGCCAGCAGCTCGACATCGGCCTGTGGATGTACCTCATCAGCGTCCCCCTCTGGCAGACGGCCGCCGGGGGCGGGGTCGAGTCCGCGGAGTACAGCACTTGGGTCGCCGCCGAGCAGCTGCGCCCGCTGCCCGGGGTTGACCTCGGCCCCGTACCCACACCTCGGCGCCGGCCCGGTGGGCGTGGCTGCTCGACGGCCGCACCCTCGGGCGCCCGGCCATCGTCCACGACGACTGGCCACAGGTCAGCTTGCCGTTCAACGTTTAGCCATCGAACGGGCTCGAACTTGTCCGGCTTCTTCCCAGTTCACCGGACATATCAGGGGCCAGGGCCTTCGGGTTGCCCACCCCGCGGAACGCCGGGCCGTCCCACTTCACCTCGACGGCAAGCGGGGAACGGGCCTCGTGCCGCCATGGGGCGCCCTGCTGCTCGGGGGGGGCTGTCGCCGCTGCGGGCGCGCGGCCACCACCAGGGTGTCCACGCACTGGCGTGGGCGGCGGCGTCGTTCGCGTGCCCGGCGGGGCGGCGGGGCGGCAATGGACGGCTTCGGGGCGGGGGTGGTGTGGGGTGCCTGCGCGGTGGTGGGCGCGGCGGCAGCCGGCGGCTTCTGGGCGCTCACGCGATGTCCCCTGTGACGTCCCTCGCGCCGAAAGGTGGGTTTGCGGACATCGACGCGGGCAGTGATGCCTCCATGAACGAGATCATCTTGATGTCGGACCCGAGGGTCACGGCCCTACCCGTCCTGGAGTGCGGGGAGGCCCTCGCCGATGTCCGCTCCGAGCGCCGCCTGCTGCTCGACCTCCGCAAGACGGACGACGAAGGAGCGTTCTGTCACGTCCGCACAGGTGTCCTGGAGCGGCTGCTCCACGCTCAGACCCTGCTGCCCGACGGGCTGCGGCTGCTCTTCGTCGAGGGCTACCGGCCCCTGTCGCTGCAGAAACGGTACTTCGAAGAGTACGCGGATGCCGTGCGTGCCGCCCACACCGACTGGCTTCCCGGCGAAGTGCATGCGGCGGCGAGCCGCTACGTCTCACCTCCCGACATCGCGCCGCACAGTGCCGGAGCGGCCGTGGACGTGACTCTGGCAGACGCCGACGGCCGCGAGCTCGACCTCGGTACGCGCATGAACGCCTCCCCGGAGGAGAGCGACGGCGGCTGCTACACCCACGCCCACAACATCACCGAGTCCGCGCGCGCCCACCGAACGGTCCTGTCCGCAGCACTGATCGAGGCAGGTCTCGTCAACTACCCGACGGAGTGGTGGCACTGGTCCTACGGCGACCGCTACTGGGCCCTCGCCACAGGCGCGGCACACGCGATCTACGGGCCGCACGAACTGGTGTGAAGCGGAGGGGGCCGCCGGGACGGCCCGCCTGGCGATCGGCGCTCTGCCAGTGCAGTCCAGCAGGCGCGGCGCCGGCAACTCGACCGTATCCTCCCAGTGGAAGCGGTCGGCGCCGTCCCGTGCCGTGGGTCGCTGCGGCTCGTGGCTGCCGAAGAGGACTCCCCTCTCGCGGAGTTCGGCGAGGTTTCGCCGGCATGCAGGGTGAGCCGCCAGGGACGCGTTCACGTGGGGTAGGACGGTGACGGGAATGCCCGCTCAGCGCGCGCCTGCCCCGGCAACCAGGTAGCGGCTCCCCGAACGAGCCCACTCCCCCGACCAGGCGACCAGGCGACCAGGCGACCAACCAAGCAGGGATCACGCTCCAGGACGGCACGACACGTGTTGCGGTGGCTGCCGTCGACCGCGACGGCGCGGAGCTGCGAGGACCCGGGCTCCTGTGCCTCTCGCCTGCCCGGGGCCATCCTCTCTGCCAGATTGCAGGCAGCACCAGCCCGGCGCCCAAAGCACCTCGGAGCGCCGGCTACCACAGGAGGGGATGCCGGGGTTGGGGAAGGGATCGAGTCTGACCGCGCTGGGGGCGCTGCTGCTCCATGGCACGCCACCCGGACCTGGGCAACCAGCGCCCACCGCATCCCCGACGCCGTGGTCCTGGTCGCGCTCCTCGCCACCTGCGCCGGCATCCACCTCACCCGGCGAGGCCGGACTGCGATGCCTCCCTCACCCCGACGCGGCGTCAGCAGGGGCGTCGTCGGGCCACGCCGAAGCCGGTGTGGTCCGGCGGAGCGCAGCATTGTCACACCGCTCCGAGGCGGCGGAATTTATGGGTGGCCGATGGGAACAGTGACGAGAGAATGTTCGACTTCAGCCCTCCGTCGAGGGCTGAGGCGAGGAATTGGGTGCAGGATACGGAGTGGTGTTCCCATCGGGGGCCTCGCGCTTCGTTCACCATGACAGTCCATTCGTTCGGGTCAAGACCCGGAAGGACGAGCCAGTACAGGCACTCGCCGTTGTCCGTGGTCGCCCATGGGATGACCCTGGATCCCTCGGCCTCAAGTTCCGTCGGCTTCTTCTCGAATTTCCACAGGTCTTCCAGGTCTTCGAACTGAAACTTGGCCCACTTGAGGAGGTCGTAGTGTTCGTTGGGGCATTCAGGCTCGAGGACATAGAGGTAGTCGTCCCAGTTGCCACCTCCGTAGACGCCGATGAGTTCCTTGTAGTCGTCGGGGAGCTCGACCGCGAGGGTGCGTTCGACCTCGCCCCAGTCCTTGTGGCGGGGTTGGCTCGGCGCCGGGGCGATTTCAAGAAGTCGGTTGAGGGCGTTGGCCACGGCAGGGGTCCTGTTCCTGAGATCGGCGAGTCCGGGCGGACGGGGTAGCAGTGGGCTGCAGGGTAACCGCGAGTCGCACCTGCTCCAGTGCTCTCGTCAGCCTCCCCTTGGCTGCGTTTCCCGTAGCCGCGCAGGTCCGACCCGGGGCCCCGGGGACACCGGGTCCGGGGCCGTGTTCTGGAAAAGGAAACGGGTTCTCGCCTTGAACGATTGCTGCTTCTGCCTCGCAGCGGGGCGTTCCCGCGCCGGTGTCCAGGTGACCCTGTTGGCCGTTGTCTCGGGCTACCGCAAGACCCTTGCACACGGCGGAGGGCCGCCGCCCCGACGGGGGTGGCGGCCCTCGGTTCGCGGGGAGCTCTACGGGCAGGCGTGAAGTCCACGTCGGGGCGGCGTGAAGCCCACGTCGGGGCCGGCGCGAAGTCCACGTCGGGGCGGCGTGAAGCCCACGTCGGGGCCGGCGCGAAGCCCACGTCGGGGCCGGCGTGAAGTCCACGTCGGGGCCGCCGCAGCCGGCCGCGATGTCCAGCAGCGGTCCTGCTTCAGCTCGTCGACAGTCAGGCCCCAGCAGACCTTGGTCGCGGTCAACTCGGCGCCGTACCGGCAATGCGCGTCCGCCGACGGCGTCAGCCCTCGGCCGGGTCCTGGTCCGCTTCCGGCTCGAGCGTGCGCTGACCGCGACCGGGACGGCCTCCTGGCCGAGGTCGTTCGCGTACGCCTCTCGACGCGCTGCGTTCCAGTCCGAGGCCCGAGCGGCCGGGGCACATCACTCGAAGCCTGCGGAATTGCGGCCTTCTCGAGGGCCCCCGCTACCCGTTGCCGTTTCCCGGTTCCCTCGGCACATGAGGCGGCCGGTCGTCCGCCGGACTGTCGGGCCGGGTCAGGCCCAGGAGACGATCACGGCGCCGGGGCGGCCGCCGGTACCGGCCTGGCCTTCGATGCCGGGTTCGCCATCCGCGCCGAGCTGCGTGCCGTGGACGTCATCGGCGCGCCCGCCGCGGCCACCGTCCCCGCCGACGCCTCCGCTGCCGCCCGCCCCGTAGGCACGGCCCTGACCGTCATCGACCGCCGCTCCGCCGGCCGCCGCCGCACCGCCCGATCCTCCGCCCCCGCCAGGGGCCCCGTACCAGACCTTCGCGCTCGTGCCACTCTCTCCGGACCTGCCGGCCTCACCGCGCTGTCCCGGGTTGCGGGCCGTGATCCGGTCGGTGCCGGTGACCGCGCGCAGACACTCGGAGAGGCCCTCCCCTGCCGTGCCTCCATCGCTGGGGCGCCCGCCGTTCCCGCCGCTGCCCGGCGCGGAGTCCTCGAAGAGACCGGCGTGCCCGCCTCCCTGGCCGGCCTCGCCGGCGCCGTACCGTCCGACGAAGCCGGGCCGGCCGCCGGCGGCGCAGGCCGACCAGGCGCCGCCAGTGACCGAGCTCATGCCGCCCTCGCCGCCGCCACTGTCGCCCTGCCCGGCACTGCCGGGCCGGCCGGAAGTGACCGTCAGGGTGTTGCCCCGCGCCCCCTTCACCCCACCTGAGCCACCCGCCGCGCCGCTCCCTCCGGCACCACCACCACCGACGGTGATCTTGAACCTGACCGACCGCTTGGATCCGGAGACGTCGAACACGCACGTCGTGAAGGCACCGCTGCTGCCTCCCGCGCCACCGGCACCACCACCGCCTCCACCGCCGCCCGCGCCGGTGAAGCTCCCGTTGTGCCCGCCACCGCCGCCGCCTCCACCACCCCCGCAACCCCCGGCACCGCCGCCTCCACCGCCCCACAGGGAGAAGGTGACGCGCTTCGTCCCCACCGGCGCGGTCCAGTACACCGGTTCACCGGACGTGCCGAACACCTCGGTATTCGAGACCGTGTGCGTAGCGGGCGTGGAAGCCGTCGCGTCGAAGAAGGTCTGTAAGTCCATGTGGCAATAATGCCACAGAATGCATCCGCAACGTCACACAGAGTTACGATCTGCCGCCTGTCTCACGGTCCCAGAAATGACCGTCGTGACAACCGTTGTTGCTGGCCGGCGCCGCACGCATGTGGCCCTCGGGGAGGATCGGACCGGTGAGTAGCGACTCCGCTGGGCGGGGCCGGGCGTAGCCGTCGACCGCGGGCGCAACGCGGCGAAGTCGGTCTGCGCGGCCTCGAGCCCCGCGTGCGGCCGACCGTCGGCCGGCGGGGTGGTGAGGGGGCGCGGCCACATCCTTTGCCCACGATGCGCAACCGTTCCGCCGTCCTTCATGTCCCACCATGCAGGAGCGACCAACTCCAATGACGACCAGGGGGAAACATGAAATTCACCCGTCCCGTCCTTACCACCACCGCATTCGCCGCCCTGGCCCTGGGGGCCACGACCGCGCTGGCGGCGCCCGCCTCCGCCGCGCCCAACACCACGCCGCAGAAGGTCTGCGGGAGCGCCTACAAGACCGTGAACTCGGCCGCCATCGGCTCGCTGGGCACCGTCTACCTGACGTACAACGCCTCGAACGGCAAGAACTGCGTCGCGACCATCCGCAACAACCCGGGTGCGGCCGTGGACATGGCCCTCTGGATCGAAGTCCCCGAAACCTGGGAGCGGGGCGAGGACTACGGCCGGTACACGTCGTACGCGGGCCCGGCCTACGTGTACGGCAAGGGCCACTGCGTCGACTGGGGCGGGGGCATCAGCAACGTGCACGTGCAGGTGTACAACTCCAACTGTGGCGCGCGCAAGGAGCACCGGGTCACCGAGGTCCGCTGACCCGAGCTCCTCCTGACCGCGACGTTCTGTGCCGTCGTTCGGTCGTCGGGGCAGGACCTGCGACCCGACGACCGCACGGGAACCGCCGTGGTCCGGCTCGCCCCGGCAGACTCGCCGAGTTCTGCCGGGGCGGGGGCGCGTCCGGCCTCCTCCCTCGGGTGCGCGACCGTCCGGTCGGCGCGTCGCCGCAACCGGGGCACCTGGAACAGATGCGGTCCTGGTTCGGCCGACCGCACTCACCCGGACCGACATCCAGCCGCTCGGGGCGGCGAAACGGACCACCGTCTCCGGGACCACGGACGGCCTGCGCCCGTGGGCGGCTCCGGTCCGGAGCCGACCCACCCCGGCCCGGGCATGGTGGTCAGGACGCGGGTTCGTAGACCACGGCGGTGTTCGGGCAGTCCTCCGCGACCCCGAGCAGGGCCTGGCGCTCCGAGTCGTCGGCGGCAAGGCTCCAGCGCAGCTTCGTCGCGGTCCACTGGGCGGCGTACTCGCCGTGGTAGCCGCCGGCCGGCGGAAGCCACTGCGCCGGGTCCTTGTCGGCCTTTCGACCGGCCAGTCGATGGGGCGTACGTCAGCGCGCGGTGACGGAATACGCGGCGAGCGCGCGGTTGTCGCGCGGCTTGGCGACGGCCCGGAGAACGTCGACCTGGCTCAGGACGAGCTGACGTACCGCCTCGGGCAGTGTGGCCAGGCGCTCCTCTGTTCCGGCCAGCTCGAGGCAAGCAGCGATTTCCCAGTCACCGTCCTGAAGCTCCTCGGTATCGGCCCATCCGCTGCCGTCGGCCGTCCAGCCAACCTCGGACAGGAGGCGCAGCATCCCCTCACGGGAGAAAGGCGTGCGGACGTTGCCCTGACCGTGCGACCCTGCGGCCTCGATCTGCCCCTGGATCAGCACTGCGAGAAGGTGCGCCAACTGGTCACCAGAGGCAGGCGTCAAGTCCCACTCGGTAAAGCACAGTCGCCGCGCCCACGGCCGTACCCGGGCCAGTGTGTCTCGAAGTTGTCCAAGCGATGCGAAATACCAGGAACAATGTGCGAGCACCACGTGGTCAAAGGCACTTTCGGGGAAGTCCACTGATGGGTCAAGGACGTCGGTGCCGAAGCGGAAGTCGATGCGCGGCCCGAGGGGGCCTGCCGCGAGCCGGGCTGCCGATTCCCCGAGCGTCACGGGCGCCCCGTAGGAGGGCTCGGCCACGTCGACGGCAACCACGCGCCCTTTGGGTCCAACCGCCTCTGCCAGGACGGCGGTCATGTCGCCCTGGCCGCAGCCCAGTTCGAGGACGGTTGAACCTGGCGCGATGTGCCAGCCCGCCACGAGCGCGGCGCGGTGGCGAGTCTGGGACAGCTGGCTGTCCGGGCTGTGATCGGCGGCGGCCATGCCGGCCGCGAGCGAGGGGGCCTTGGCGCGAAGATCGGAGAGATTCACAAAGTCCTTGGTGATACTCGGCGGGTCGGTGGTGGCCGATGGTATGAGACGCGGGGGCAGCACACCTCATATTTCCAAGTACAAGCTCCAGGTGCCCGACGGTGTCACCACCCTCAGGGCCGTCCTGGTCGGCGGGGGCGGCGGCGAGGGCGGCCCGGGCGGCGACGTCAAGCCCTACGGCGACGAGACGAGCCCATGCTCCGGAGGCCGGCCCACCATCACCCTCGGTACGGCCGGCCGGGCGCGGACTCCCAGGGCACAGGCGGCAGCGGAGCCGGCGGCACCGGTGGCAGCCCGGCACTCGTCGGCGAAATCACCGAACACTGCCCGGGCGCGCAGGCACCGGCGGCTCGGGCGGCCGCAGCTCCCTGAACGGCAGCCCCGGCATCAGGCGGCTGCCGGCACCAAGGCCACCAACGCTCCCACCCATTCCCGGGACTGAGTCCGGCAAGTCACCAACCACGGAACGGGGTCTGATCAGGGCTGATGTGTGGTGAGTCCACGTGACGGTTCCCCGTCCGCCTGTGCCTGGTTTTGGGCGGGGGAGGCTGAGGGGTACGCCCAGGGGGAAGCTGCGGGATACACATAGGGGGTAGCGGATCCTTCCTTCGCCGTTGCCGATGCTCAGCGGCGGTACGCGCCCGTCGCGATCTCGATGAACGATCGGATCAGCTGCCCGGGCCGAGGCCGGGGGCGGTTGGTGTCTCCTTCGTTCCGCACCGCCACCACCCGGCTCGGCGCCATGTCGGTCACCCGCACACCTTCCGTATCCGGGCGCACATGCCCGTACCGGGTTGAACGAGAGGAGACGGCATGAGAAACCCCCGTACGCCGAGGCAGTACGGGGTCTTTGTCGGTGCCCCAGCCCAATCGCCGACCTCGGCGAGGAAGGCATCCGTGGTGTCGGCCAGGGCGTCGGCGTTGCGACTAGACGCGTCCGCAGTCGGTGATCCTTGTAGCGGAACCTGAGATTTGATCATGGTGTGTGGGTGAGCATGGCGGCATGACGGGGTGGCTGAGGGCGTGTTGGTGGGGATTGGCGGTCGTCGGGGTCGTCGCGGCGGTCACCTTGGTGGTCTGGGTGTCGGTGGGTCACCCTGAGGGAGCCGATCAGGGCTGGGGTATTGCTGGCGCGGTCGCCGGAATTGCCGCGTTGGGCGTCGCGCTGTGGCAGCTCAAGCTCACCGCACAGACCGCCGGGAGCACAGCGCCCGCGCCGCAGGTGAGCGCGGAGACCGGGTCGATCGCGGCTGGCGGCACCGCCCGCAACGCGCGAGCCCGTGACACCACGCCCGGTACAGGATCGGTCGGAGCGGGGGGCAGGCCCGGTATCTCCGCGAGCAGCGGCTCTATCGCGGCCGGCGAGGACGTCGACGGGGCAGACGCCCACCACGGCCCGTGAAGCACCGCTGGTGGCGCCGTAACTCCGACTCGGTCGCCCCTGAGCGTGCGGGAGCGTCGGCTGCTCAAGGGGCGATCGCGGCTGGTCGCGACGTCAACAATTCGGTGGCGGTGTACGCCGAGCGGGCGCTGCCGGCCGAGGCCTATGCGCCGATTCCCGCAGACGCCGCGCCGCACGGGGTGTCGAACATCCCGGCGGCGGCGGGGTTCGTCGGCCGCGGCGCGGCGTTGGACGCGTTGGACTCGGCATTCGCCGGCGGGGCGGGCGAGGTCGTGCTGCACGCGGTGCACGGGCTGGGCGGGATTGGCAAATCCGCACTGGCCGCGCACTGGGCCGCACACCGTGCGACCGCTCGCGTGCGATGGCGGATCACCGCGGACAGCCCGGAAGCGGTCGAAGCCGGACTGGCGTCCCTGGCTCGCGCCCTTCAGCCAGGGCTGGGAGAGCTGCCCGCCGAGCTTCAGGCCGAGCGCGCTGTGCAGTGGCTCGCGGCGCGCGGTGACTGGCTGGTCGTGCTGGACAACGTCGAGCGGATCGATGACGTGGGCGCGCTTGTCGACCGCGTCGCAAGCCGGGGCAGGATCCTGGTAACCACCCGGCGCGCGACCGGCTGGTATCGGCACGGCGCCACCATCCGTCTGGACGTCTTCGAACCGGCCGAATCCGTCGCCCTGTTCACCCGCATCCTGACCCACGACGGGCCGCGCGACACCGACGGCGCTGACGCGCTGTGCGCGGAACTGGGGCACTTGGCCCTCGCCGTCGAGCAGGCCGCCGCATACTGCGCCGAGACCGGCACCAGCCCCCGCGCCTACCTCGACCTGCGGCCGGCCACAAGGTTCGGAGCCGCCGCCGAAGGCAGCGACTCCGAACGCACCATCGCGAGAATCTGGCACCTGACCCTCGACCGCCTGGCCGACACACCCCTGGCCGGGGACCTCCTGCGGACCCTGGCCTGGTACGCGCCTGACGGCATTCCACGGGACCTGCTGGACGAGGCCGCCGAACCGGCCGAGCTCTCGGCCGCGATCGGCAGACTCGTCGCCTACAGCATGGTTACCGACAACCACGACGGCACCCTGACCGTGCACCGCCTCGTCCAGGCCCTCGCCCGCACCCCTGACCCCGGCGACCCCCATCGCGGCCCCGAAGCCATCGACCACGCCCGCAGCCAGGCCGCCGCCCACCTCGCGAAAGCCTTCCCCGCCGACGTCTACCAGCCCACAGGCTGGCCCCGGTGCCGGGCGCTCCTCCCCCACATCGACGCCCTCACCCGCCACCACTCCCCCGACCACGACACCGCCGACACCGCCCAAGCCCTCGACCGCGCCGCCCTCTACCAAAAGGGACAAGGCGCGCTTGCCCCCGCCATTCAGGCCTTCCAACGCGCCCTTGCTACTTACGAGCGGGTGCTGGGCACCGAGCACCCGCTCACGCTGGGCTCCCGCAACAACCTCGCAGGCGCGTACGAGACTGTGGGGGATCTGGGCCGGGCCCTACCGCTGTATCAGCGGACCCTGGAAGATTGCGAGCGGGTGCACGGCACCGATCACCCCGACACGCTGGGCTCCCGCAACAACCTCGCGGGCGCGTACGCGACTGTGGGGGATCTGGGCCGGGCCCTACCGCTGTATCAGCGGACCCTGGAGGATTGCGAGCGGGTGCAGGGCACCGACCACCCCAACACCCTGACCTCCCGCAACAACCTCGCGCACGCGTACGCGACTGTGGGGAATCTGGGCCGGGCGGTGCCGCTGTATCAGCGGACCCTGGAAGACCGGGAACGGGTCCTGGGCACCGACCACCCCGACACCCTGACCTCCCGCAACAACCTCGCGGGCGCGTACGAGGCTATGGGGGATCTGGGCCGAGCCCTACCGCTGTTTGAGCGGACCGTGGAAGACCGGGAACGGGTCCTGGGCACCGACCACCCCGACACCCTGACCTCCCGCGACAACCTGGCGGGCGCATATGAGGCTGTGGGGGATCTGGGCCGGGCGGTGCCGCTGTATGAGCGGACCCTGGAAGACCGGGAACGGGTGCTGGGCACCGACCACCCCGACACCCTGGCCTCCCGCAATAACCTCGCGTACTCATACCTGAGGGCTGGGGATCTGGGCCGGGCCCTACCGCTGTATGAGTGCACCCTGGAAGACCGGGAACGGGTGCAGGGCACCGACCACCCCAACACCCTGACCTCCCGCAACAACCTCGCGTACTCATACCTGAGGGCTGGGGATCTGGGCCGGGCCCTACCGCTGTTTGAGCGGACCCTGGAAGACCGGGAACGGGTCCTGGGCACCGACCACCCCGACACCCTGGCCTCCCGCAACAACCTCGCAGGCGCGTACGAGGCTGTGGGGGATCTGGGCCGTGCCCTAAGGCTGTTTGAGCGGACCCTGGAAGACTGCGAGCGGGTGCTGGGACCGGGGCATCCGATGACCGCGGGAGTGCGGGCGAACCTGGAACACGCGCGGGCCACGTGAAGTTTCGGGGACGGATGTTGGCCTGCGCCGAGCTGGAGGCACTCGATATAGAGGAGCCCCCTGCATCGATGCGCAGGGGGCCGGATGGTTCGGGTGGGCGGTGGTGTCACCACCCGTGGATGAAGGCGGCGGCCTCAGCGGCGTTGTAGGCGACTCCGACGGGCAGCCACTCTCCGGACTCCTTGTCGAGCTCGAAGAGGACGCGGGGGGCGTCGGGGGCGAGGTGTGCCGCTCGACCGCGGGCCGCCGGGTCCAGGGGTTCGGCGCGGCGACGGCCGGTGATCTGTCTGTCGGACTCTCGCTGGCGGTCGCGGCGTTCGGCCCACGCGGCGAGCGGTTCCCTGTCGGCGTCCACGTCGCCTCTCCTATCGCCAGCGGGCCCCGGGCAGCAAGTTTTCGGGGGTGTCCAGCCATGGTGTGTCACCGTCGGGGCCCACCGTAACGCCGAAGCGGCCCAGGACGGGCTGCCTTGGGCCTCCCACCACCCGCAGGCGGCCTCTACGGCGTCCCACAGGCGCCGCGAGCCGTGCTGGTGGACGATGCCCGGCCCGTACTCCTCCAGCCTTCGGCAACCGGGGCGAGCTGGAGTTCGTCGCCAGCCATCGCGCAGATGGCCTGGACCCGAGGATTGCTACGTCACGTGATCGGTCCTGGTAGCCGGGCCCGATGGGGCTGTAAGCAGACAGGGAGCGGCCGTCGCGGGCGAGGGAGCTCTCTTCAGTCGCTTCCAAATAGCTGCAGTTCAGAGCTCTTCCGCCACGAATTCAGCGACTGAAGCGACTGAAGGCCACACACACGTTCTGGTTTGTGGGTCCCAGCGGGGCGCCTAGGCACCTGCTGCTTGCGCCGGCCTCTCCGACTCGGTTTCCCGGCCCTTGCTCCCAGCCGTCAGCGTGGTTCGGGTCGACGGCTTCGGCTGGGGCTCCGGAGGCGTAGAGGCCGTCGGGGACGGTGTCGCGGTCGTGCGGCAGGAGCCAGAAGACGTGGCGGCGGAAGGTCCCGCTGGAGCGGGAGGGTTTTGCCTGAGGCCCCAGCTGGGCGTAGCCGACGAGGCGGCCGTCGCGGTGGTAGGCGGGTTTGCCTCTGCGGGTGGGGAGCCGGTCAAGGGACTGGCGAACGTAGTCGAGTTCGGTGACGTCTTCGAGCCAGATCAGGTCGATTTCGTGGTGGATCTCGTCGTCGGAGATGAGGGAGCTGCCGACAGCAACCGGCTGGGGAACGATGAGCCGCTCTGGGGAAAATTCGAGATCCGCATCAAGGCCAGCCACGGGCTGGCCAGGTCGGCGTCGGACGTGTTGAGCCGATCGAAGTGCCGGGGAATCCGCTCGAACAGCGGCGGCTGCCGCCAGGCGGAGTCAGGACGCCAAGCCGGGCGCCGGAGGCGGCTTGCGCGGGGGGCGGCGGCGCGCGGGGGGCCACGCCGTCCTCCCTTCCGTCGGGCTGGAGGCGTTGGTCTTCTGCGGTAGTGCATCCCGACGAAGAACAGCTGTTGGTGCCGGACGGCGGCGAGTCGCACCCGCACGTCTGCCCCTTCCGCCCCCTGGCCGTCAGCCGTCTTCGCGTCGAGGCGGGCCTGGCACCAGTACAAGCGGCAGTAGTCCCACTTCAACGGCTGGACGCGACGGCAGCCGACGCATTCCGCCGCGTCGTGCCCGCGGCCGAACATGTAGCACGTGTGGCAGAGCCGTCCGCGGAAGTCGCCCCAGGCCAGGCAGCCAGGGCAGGAGCTGATCGGCTTGACGTAGACCTTCGGGAAGCGTGCCACCTGCTTACTCCGGCGGCAGCGACCGGCCGTCCCGGCGCTTGGGGATCACCTTCGGTGCGGCGGTCCCCAAGCCGACAGCGGCCCGGACCGTTTCCTCCTGACCGGGGCGACGTACCTTCTCCGGCTCGGGAACGAGGAGGTCGCCGATCTCACAGCCGAGGACAACGCAGATGACGTCCAGGTCCTCCAGCTTGAGGGAGACCGGCTGGCCGGACCACAGCCCCGACGTCTTCCCCGCCGAGATGACCAGGCCGTGCTCTGCCAGGCTCCGCTGGAGCTCGGAGGCTTTCCAGATCCCCTTGTTCGCGGCGGTCAGCCGCAGGTTCCACTTCATCGCAGAAGCCCTTCCAGCCGCTTCGCGGCCCGCTGCTGCGGGGCGCCGGGGCGGGTGTGGTCGTCATCGAACTGGCCCCGGACGTCCTCGATGAACCACCGCAGCGTCCGGTCGGCGCCGTTGATCAGCGGGACCATCCGTTCGCGCCGGCCCGAGCCGCGGGCTCCCTTGCCGTGGCGGACGTGGAGCTTGCCGAAGCGCCCCAGGCCCCACTTGATGTCCGCCAGATCGAGCTTGCACGCTTCGCTGACTCCCAGCCCGACCTGGGACATGAGCTTGGAGGCGGAGTGGTTCCGGGCGGTCGGGGCGAACTTCCGGCAGGTCGCCAGCTCGCCGCCCCATCCGGCGAACAACGTCTTGACCTCCGGCTCGGACGGCGGCATCCGTAAGGCCGCGTCCTTCGCGCCGCGCGGCCGGTTCATCTCGTCGATCGGGCACTCGATCACCCGACCGGTCATACGGTGGATCTCGGCTTTGTGCCGTAGCTCCAGGAACAGCAAGTACGTGTTCAGCGCCTGAGAGCGCCCCAGCCGGGTGCCACTTGGCGAAGCCCGCAGCACCTTCCCGAAGTAGGCGTCGGCGTCGGGCGGCTCCAGCTCCTCCGCCGTGGCCGGCGGCCGGACATCGCGTAGGTCTCGTACGGCAGCCAGCGCCAACCCGAGCCTCCTCACCTTCATCCCGATCGTGAACTGATCGGGCACAGTGAGAAAGCTTCAGGAATCCCGAAGTTACGTCAGTCCGTGAGCCGCTTTCAGAGAGAGGATGAACCTCCTGGCCACGGGGTTGCGGGCTCCGGAAAGCTCAGAGCAACCCACGGGATGTCGCACACACCCCATGACACTGCTACCGAACCCACCTGTACCGGGGGTTCAGAAACAGGCACTGGGACTGCCCTCACGGCCGGTCGAGTCTGCCCTCGGGTACCTGGCGTCCGCGGGGTCGCCCGGTGTATCCAGGACAAGGACGTACGCGAGACGTACGCAGGACACAGGCATCACGTACGGCTCCGATTCTCCGACGAAGGAAGCGCCAGTGCAGGACCACGCGAAGGTCAGGTCGAACGCCACCGAGGACGCCCGGTCGACGGTCCGCAGGCCGGTCACCGCACCACGCGCACAGGCCTCCGGGCTCCTCGGGCTGCAGGCGACGGTGGGGAACGCGGTGGTCGTCCAGCGTCTGAAGCAGCAGCCGCACCGGCACGGTGCGGGGTGCGGCCACGAGGCGGAGGAGGCGCCGGTCCAGCGCTCGGCCGTCCACGACGTGGTGCGGGCCGGCGGCAGGCCGCTGGACGGCGGCACGCGCGCGGACATGGAGAGCCGGCTGGGCGCCGACTTCTCCGACGTCCGCATCCACGACGACCGCGCGGCGAAGGCGTCGGCGGCCGAGGTGGGCGCTCGGGCGTACACCAGTGGGAACCACGTGGTGATCGGGGAGGGCGGCGCCGACAAGCTCACGCTCGCCCACGAACTCACCCACGTGATCCAGCAGCGCCAGGGCCCCGTGGCGGGTACGGACAACGGAGCGGGCCTGCGGGTCTCCGACCCCTCCGACCGCTTCGAGCGGGAGGCGGAGAGCAACGCGCGCCGCGCCATGAGCGGGGCGGCGCCGAGGACCGAGCAGCACGCACAGGAGGCGGGCCGGGCCGACCAGGGGGCGGCCCAGGAGTCGGTCCAGCGCTGGGCGGTACAGGCCGGCCCGAACCAGCAGCACATGACGGTCTCGGCGAACGGCATCTTCGCCGTCCCGAGCGACGACGCCACGTCGATCTGGATCCGCGTCAGCGGGCCCGCGGGGTCCTACTCCCCGGCCCTGCGCCCGACGAGCACGGCGCAGCAGGCCCTCTTCGGCGGCACGGAGCTGTACCAGGAGCACGAGCTGGCGCGGAACATCCTGGACGACTGCCTCCACACGGCGGAGGAGATCATGCACAACGCCGTCGGAGAGCTGGCCGACGGCGCGAACAGCAACGTCCGTACGAGCGCCGGGCTCAAGGCCTTCGGCATGTCGGACGAGCAGAACCGCGACCGCGCAGGCGACTTCCAGGGGGCGACGGACCGCGACGCCAGCCCGGTGGTGGGACAGTCCTACCTGATGCTCGCCATGAACCCCGGGGAGCAGATCATGTCGCAGTACCACGCCGCAGCGGTGGTGGGCATGGACGGCCAGGACACGGTGACGATGGAGGCCTTCGCCGGAAGCGGCCAGACGTCCGCGAACCCGATGACGTACACGATCGGCACGGTGGCCTCCTTCCACGACTACTGGACGGGCGCGTACTACACCCCGAACTACCCGGGGGTCACCATGAAGACAGTGGTCCTCGTCAAGCGCGGCAAGGGCCGCCGGGTGACGGCGGGCTCAGAACAGCCGGCCAACCCGAACGTCGCCTAGGTCAGGAGACCGCCCGAACCCGCCCGTGAAGCCCGCGCAACCACGCCCGCCGAGCCTCGGGCAACCGCGCCAGGCCGTGAAGGAAGGCGCGCGGGTCGGGCCGGAAGAGGGACAAGGACTCAGCAGGCTCAGACGAACTCACGGGATGTCGCACAGCAGAGCCGTGATGCCCGGCCGACCGTCGACCGCGTTTCGTCACCTGGGCAAGCCCATTCCGTCGGTGGCACCTTCTCCCACGTGGGCACGAGACGGCTACGACACCTCACCGCGAGCGGGAATCGGATCGCCACGACCGGAGTTGGTCAGGGAAGTCAGCCGTTTCAGGAGGGGTCATGCGAGCGATTCAGGTTTCCGAAGTGGGCGGTCCCGAGGTGCTGCGACTGGTCGACATCGACCAACCGATGCCGGGTCCGGGCCAGGCGGTCGTGGAGGTCGCCGCGTCCGGCGTCAACTTCCTCGACGTGTACCACCGCCAGGGCCGGTACACCCTCCCGCTGCCCTTCACCCCGGGCACTGAGGGTGCGGGCACGGTCCTCGAGGTTGGACCCGGCGTCACCCACGTCGCTGTGGGAGACCGGGTCGGCTGGGTGGAGATTCCCGGAACCTATGCCGAGCAGGCCGTCGTGGACTCCTCCCGGCTCGTGCCCCTGCCCGACGGCGTCGACTTCGAGGCCGCCGCCGCCGTGCTGCTGCAGGGCATGACGGCGCACTACCTCGTCAAGGACGCCTACCCGGTCCAGCCAGGCGACACGGTGCTCGTGCACGCTGCTGCCGGCGGCATGGGGCTTGTGCTGACCCAGCTCATCACCCATCTCGGCGGCAGAGTGATCGGCACAACCTCGACACCGGAGAAGGCCCAGCTGGCGCGGCGCGCCGGGGCCGCCGAGGTGATCCTCTACTCTGCAGTGGACGATCTCGCGGCCGAGGTGAAGCGGCTCCATGGCGGCCAGGGCCTGCCTGTCGTCTTCGACGGCGTCGGCAGGGACACCTTCGATGCGAGCCTCGCCAGCCTGCGAACCCGCGGCCACCTGGTGCTCTTCGGCGCCGCGAGTGGTGCGGTGCCGCCCTTCGACCCCATCCGGCTCGCCCAGGGCGGTTCGCTGACCCTGATCCGGCCAAGCCTCGGGCACTTCATCGCCGATCGGTCCGAGCTGCTCCGGCGCGCCGCCGACGTGCTTGAATTGGTGCGCACCAAGGCGCTTGAGACCACCGTGACGGCCCGCTACCCGCTCGCCGAGGTCGCCCAAGCTCACCGCGATCTGGAGGCTCGGCGTACCACCGGCAAGCTACTCGTCATCCCCTAGGGCAACCGACGGAATTGACTGACCTGCAGGAACGTGGCTTCCGCCAGGCGTCGGTCCCGCGCAGCCGTGTCCGCGCTCCCGGGTGATGACCGCTAACGGGAGCCAGCTGCGGTGCGAGCGCAGGCAGAGCCGAGATGCCCGGCCGACCGTCGACCGCGTTTCGTCACCTGGGCAAGCCCATTCCGTCGGTGGCACAACAAGGCCCGCACAGCGAACGAGGGCGTGCCCGCACTCCAGATCGCCTCCCTCATCGGCTGGTTCGGTGAGCTTGTCCGAGATCAACCCGGACACGACCCGCAGCCTCCCACCGCCCGACCCGCCCGGACAGTCCGCTGTCAAGCACAGTGGACCCGGGCGGCCGAATCAAACCGGCCCGGCCTGTCGGCAAACGATGGCGAGCTCAAGCGGTCAGCGCATCACCGCTGTTCAGAAGGCCAGCGTAGACCTCTGCCGGAGTCCGGTAGCCATGGATCTTGCGTGGACGGTGGTTGAGCTCGTGGGCGATGGCGTCCAGGTCGGCCTGGCTGAACCTGCGAAGGTCCGCGCCCTTGGGCAGGTACTGCCGAAGCAGTCGGTTGGTGTTCTCGTTGGTACCGCGCTGCCACGGGCTCCGTGGCTTGCAGAGGTAGATCGGCATCCCGGTCTCGACGGTCAGTCACAGTTCCAGGTGGCTCCTGAGCGTGTACTTGGCCTGCCCGGCTGAGCGTGACGGTTGGCCCGGGCCGTTCGCGGCTGGGCTGAGCTGGGGCTTTGGCGGAACTCAAACCGCCGTTCCCAATCGCGTGGAGATCATTCCCCGACTGCGTGCATAGCGCAGTCATGTAGGCCTCCGGCCCCCCGAAGCAGTGCCGCTCCGCCGACCTGATCGGCTGCAGCGTCATGGGTTTCTCGCTACTTCACAGCGCGTCCGATGAGTTTGTGGCTCCCGGCCGGTCCAAGCTCGTGACACCCCAGGAAAGGACACCGCCATGTCGGAGCTTCTCGTCGACTTCATCACCTCCCTCGACGGCCACGCATCGGGAGAGGGCTGGCCCGGGTTCTGGGGCCTCGAGGGCCCGGAGTACCTCGCATGGCTCGGCGAGCAGCCTGAGGCCACCTACCTGATGGGAGCGAACACCTATCGCCTGATGTCGGGCTTCGCCGCAGGCGAGGTCCCCGAAGGCCAAGACGAGTTCAGGCCCGAAGAAGAGGCGTCCGTCGACGAGCTCACGCAGGCGTCCAAGGTGGTGTTCTCCTCCTCACTCGAGGAGCCACTGACGTGGGCCAACTCCACGCTCGTCCGCGACGACGCCGTCGAGGCGGTCCGCGCCATGAAGTCGAGCGGCTCGGGGCTCCTCAGCACGATCGGCAGCCTCAGCCTGTGCCGGTCCCTGCTACGAGCCGGACTCGTCGACCGCTTCCGGGTCGTGATGTTCCCGGTGATCACCGGATCCACGGGCGAAGAACGCATCTACGACGGCTATCCGGACGTTGCCCTCGAGATGATCGAGCACCGCACCTTCGACGGCCGCATCCAGCTCGTCGAGTACAAGCCCCGCGTGCTCGAGCACCCGCCGCTCGGCGTACCTGCGTGACTCGGCCCGTCCGCCGGTCGGGACGGCCGCCGGGCCGGCGCCGGCGGGCGCGGAGCAAGACCTGGTAGGGGGTGAACGGCCAACGTCAGGACGCCCGGTCCACCTGGTCCCGAGCCGTCACGGGCCAGCCCACGTACGCCCTCCCAGGCCGCAGTCTCCGCAAAGATCCACCTTCCGGATACGGATGCGCTGCTGGACGCTTCCCCGGGCAGAGCCTCGCGAGCTGAGCGCTCTACATGGTCGATGGGGCCAACTGAAGCGCTCAGACACAAGTAGGGATGCGATCACCGCGAAGAGGCCGTCAGCTGGAATGACGAGGGGCCGACTGGAGGAGGTGGCGACCATGGCTCGTCCCGTATGGGCCGGAAACCCGTCGTTTGGCCTGGTCAGCCTGCCGGTAGGCCTCTACACGGCCACCGACAGCCACACGATCCACTTCCATCAGCTGCAGCGCGGCACCGCCGACCGGATCCGCAACCGCCGGGTGAACGAGCGCACCGGCGACGAGGTGGACCTGTCGGACATCGTGAAGGGCTACGACACCGGCGAGGAGTACGTCCTGGTCGAGCCGAAGGAGCTGGACGAGATCGCACCGGGCCGCTCCCGGTCGCTGGACGTCGCCGGGTTCGTCGACCTCACGGAGGTCGACCCGATCTTCTTCGCCAAGACCTACTACCTCGGGCCGCGGGGCGCCGAGTACGGCAAGGTCTACAGCCTCCTCGAGCAGGCGCTCGCGAACGCCGGCAAGGCGGGCATCGCGGCGTTCGTCATGCGCCAGCACAAGGACCTGGTCGCCCTCAAGGCCGAGAACGGCATCCTCACCCTCCTCAGCCTCCACTGGGCGGATGAGATCCGGGACCCGAAGAAGGAGATCGACAACCTCCCCGGCAAGGCCAAGGCCTCCGACAAGGAGCTGAAGATGGCCGAACAGCTCATCGACGCCATGAGCATGAAGTGGGACCCCGACGAGTTCCACGACACCTTCCAGGAGAAGGTCACCGCGATGATCGACGCCAAGCAGGCCGGCGAGACCGTCGAGAAGGCCGAGCCGGCTGCCGAGCCGACAGGCGTAGTCGACCTGATGGAGGCCCTGCGCGCCAGCGTCGAGCGTGCCGGCAGCCCGAAGACGGCGGGCGGGAAGGCCACCGCCTCCGGGAAGACCGCGCCCGGGAAGAAGCCGGCGGCGAAGAAGCGGGTCCGCTCCGCCCCGAAGGAGGACCTGAGCGGCTTGTCGAAGGCGGACCTCTACAAGAAGGCGGCCGCCGCCAACGTCCCTGGCCGCTCGAACATGACCCGCGACGACCTGGTGAAGGCGCTGTCCCGAACATGACCCGGGAAGGCCACGACGAGCACGGCCTGTCCACCTTCGCGACCGCCCGCGCACGCCTCGCAGCAGACCGCGCCGACACCCTCGCGCGGGCAGCCGCCCTCAACCGCGACTACGACGCCATCGTCGCAGCGAACGCCCTGGTCGCGGTCGACGACGAGCACGACCCCGACGGCGGCAGCACCGCCTTCGAGCGCGCCCACGTGGCCGCCCTGATGGCACGGACACGCGACCACCTGGAAGAACTGGACCAAGCGCTGGTACGACTCGAACAAGGACAGTACGGGCAGTGCGAAAACTGTGGCGAGACGATCCCGCCCGAACGCCTGGAGATCCGTCCAGCCGCTACCACCTGCGTCCGCTGCGCCCGGTCCGATCCGCACCGGCCATCGCACCCTGCCTGACACCGGCAGGTATCCACACCGACCGGTCCCGCCTGCCGACCAGCGGTCGCAACCTCCGGTGGTCCGCAGCCAGGGGGCGCTTCTGAGGATGAGACCGGCGGTGGCAAGGCAGTACGTAGGGATCCGCAGTCTCGTTTGCACAGCCCCAAGACCGCCGTTTACGCCGCTGCACCTGACCGGGTGCAGCGCCGTTCTCATGCAGGTGGAGCGCTTACGGGGCTGACGGTTCGGCCTCATCCAACATCGGCTGTTCGGACCTGTGCGATGCCTGGTCCCGATACTGGCGCCGGAAAAGTCCCGTGGCTGTGCCACGGCTCCCCACCGACGGTTGGTACACCCGTCCGGGCGGCGGAGCCCATACGGGTGCAGACCAGTGCGGGAGCGGGGGCATCGCCAGGCCGGGGAGACCGGTTGGAGGAGGTGGGACACGGGTTCGGGCCCTGCGCGCCGGCAAGATCCGGAGGATAGGCGCCTGGATGGCGGCTCGTCAGGAGCGGCCAAACCAGCGGCGCTTGGCCCGGGGCTGGGGCGTGGCGCCATTCGCCGGGGCCACCGACGGGTCGTCGTACTCGCGGGAGATCACCTGGACCTGGCCCGACTCGGCGTCGTGGCGCACCGTGTCCAGGCCCTGGCGGTTCAGTTGGGCGATGGTGTCGGCGTGGGTGGTGGTGTTCAGGGCGAGCATCGCGACCTTTGGGGGCCTCCGACCGAGGTTCACCTCCTC
>NZ_JBEZKE010000050.1:0-32066 GCF_040651555.1 Streptomyces sp. NPDC048424
AACATGCCGGGCTGCAAGTTCTACAAGGGCACCGTCTACTGCGAGCACAAGCCCGAAAAGCCCGCTCCGACCACGGAGACCCCGAAGACGGAGACGCCGACCACGGAGACCCCGGCCCCCGCGACGGAAACCCCGACGACGGAGACCCCCACCACCGAGACCCCGGCCCCCACGACGGAGACCGAGACCCCGGACGCGGGGGAGACTCCGCGCACGGTCCCGACCGAGGAGGAAGCCTCGGCCCCGCAGTCCGAGTCGTCCCCCGAGACCGGCGAGGCCCCTGCGGAAGCAAGCCCGGACGCTTCCAGCTGAACCGGAGACCCGGCGCCGTGGCCCCCCGTACCGGTATCGGTTCACACGGTGAAGCCGCCGTGTAGCTGATCAGCCCCTGCGGGCCCGTCGGACCGCAGGGGCTTTGGTCTGTCCTGTCGGCCCTGATTCCGCCCCACCCCGGACCGGACAGCGCCGGCCGGACAGGGCAATGCGACGGGCAGTCCGGCGCTGTTGCCTGCATGGACGAGATGCCGGACGTGTTCCTCGACGGGTTATCGGGCCGCGATGCCCCCCTTGACTTTCGTTTCACCGTCTGCGGCGTCGACTTCAACGCGGCCGCGAGCCGGGCCTGCGTGACGCCGGCCGCCTCACGCAGCCGCGCCTGCTCCGCCGGAGAGGGCAAGCGCGGCTCGCCCTCCAGCAGTGCGTCCACCGCGTCGAAATAGTTCTTCCTGGCTCGGCATGGCCCGCCTCCACCTCGGCAAAATTAACCCCACCTAGATGTTGGGTTTAACCCTATCGGGTGTCGTGTTTTTGGGATGTGCCGCGAAGCCTGGCACCCAACTGCACTGGTTGTTGTCGCCGGCCGTCCGCGCGCGGAGGCGTCGCGGGTGGTGTGCGTGTGCGGATGGCGCAGCGCGGCTCGGTTACCCGCTGGGCTGGGAGACGATCGGCGACACGGCCCCTGTACGAAGCGTCCGTCGTCCGCGACGCCACCGTCCCGCTGCCCGAACGGCTGGCCGCCCTTCTGGTCGAGATGGCCGGGCAGCTGAACGCCACTGCTGCGGATGCGCCGTTGTCCGCGCTGCGCGCCGGCCGGGGTGCTGGAGCGGATCGCCGCCCGGGTCGGCCGTCAGGCCGCCGGCGCGCTGTGCGGCGACGGCATGTCCGCCGAACGGGTGGCCGCCGTGCTCGGGACCACCCGCTCAAAGGCCTTGGTCCTGCTTCTGACCGCGCAGGACAGGTGGTGACGGCACGCATCCCAGCGTCCGCCCTGTTGGTTCAAGGTGGAAGGAACTATCGCAACTATGATAGTTGGGGTAGGGTTGGGGGATGGAGCCGAAGACGTACACGACGATCGACCTCCGCAAGCAGATGGGCGAGATCCTCGACCGCACCCGGATCGCGGGGGAACCTGCCGCGATCACCCGCAAGGGAAAGACCCTGGCCTACCTCGTGCCGGCCGAGTGGTTCGAGCAGTACATGGCCCAGCACCCGTCGGCTTCCGGCGCCGACCGGAGTGCCGCCTGAAAAGGTCGGACCGCAGGCAGACCAGGAGTCCCTTCGTCATGACAGCGCAGCCCGTCCACTTCGACGGCCCCGGCGGGGAGAAGCCCCGCCAGGTGCCGCCGATGCCCGAACGCACCCCGCAGGCCCTGCGCCTGGCCATCCAGGAACACGCCCCGCATCTGCTGCCGGACTTCGAGGCCCACTGGCGCCGCGCGATCGGCGACGCCTTCAACCTCACCCCGGTACCGGCCTTCATGCGCCTGTGGTGGACCCAGTACGCCATCGCCCGCGACCCAGGCCTGGAAGCCCACCTGCGCGACCTCGAAGCCGCCGCCGCGAAATCCGAGGACCCCGAAGAGTCCGCCCGGCTCCTGGCCGAGTACAGCCGGCTGCGCCGCCAGGCGGCTGTGGTGGAGCCCGGTCGGTGACCGATGAACTCCCACTCCCGCCCTGGAAGATGGACTGGACGGCAGAGGCGCTCCAGGAGTTCGAGAGCATGCCCGAGGACGGCAAGCAGCTGGTCCTGTCAGCCCGCGCCGAGCTGATCACCACCCCGGATCCCTACTACCGGGGCATCGACGCCGATGTGTCACTGCCGCACTGGATCACCGTCCGCCCCCTGGCCTCGACCAGCCCGGGCGGCCCGCACATCGCCGACCTCGCCGGTGGACGTGGCTGGCTCATCTTCACCTTCACCCGCCGCCGCGCCGACCCCCAGATCACCGTCACCGACGCCTTCTGGGCCTGACCGGACACCGCACGGCCTCGGTGCCGGCCGAGCCGGGTTGCGGCGCACCGGTTGGCCGGGGTCCGAGGGACGCTTCGCGCTCGCGGTCGTCGGCGACCAGGCCTCCGCGGAGCGTGGTCTCGGCCCAGCCGGTGACATACGCGCAGTGGTAGGTGGCGGTCGGGGCAGCCATTTGGCCGGGCCCTGTCGGCTGGCCCTGCCGGCTGGCCCGGTTGGACTTGGCGGTGATGGCGATCATCTGGGTGGGCGTGTCCTGTTCCGGAAGTTCGGGGTGGCGTGCGGTGGTGGCCGCTGGCGGTCGTACCCACTCCCGCCGGAACCGGTCGACGCGAGCCCGGCGCGCGCGTCGGCGACCGTCCTCCCCGTCCGTCCGTCGGGTTCACATGTGTGTCCACTCCCGCAGGAGGGCTTCGCGTTCGGGCGGTTTCGGTGTTCCACCCCTGTGTTCCCGGCTCCAGGCCGTGAGGGTCCCGGGGTCTGCCGTGCCCTCCCGGAACCGGGCCAGGAGGTGCCGGGACAGAGCGATCTCCCGGGAGGTGTAGCCCTTGGTCGCCGCCGACACCTGCACCTCCTCCGTCCCGTCCGCCGTCTCCAGGACCACGAACATCTGTGGCGGCTCCTCGCCGCCGTAGCCGGACGCAAGCGTGACCACCGCTTCCAGCACCGCCACCAGGAAGCGGCCGCCGCCCCGTGTGTCGCCCTCGACGGGCACGGCCTCCACGCCCGCGGAGCGCAGGATCGCCCACGGCCACGCCCGGATGCCCTCCGGGCTCCGCGCCTGTACTCCTTCGGAGGTGAGGCGGACGCAGTGGCCCTCAGCACTCGGCGGGGAACCCACGTACACGGAGTCCTCGGTGATCCAGAACAGTCCTACCATCGCCACGGCTGACTCCTGATATGCATGCCCGTCCGTCCCGAGCCCCTGAGCTGTTTTCCGGCGCCTGCGGCACCTGGTTCCAGTAAGCGCCACCCCGCTCAGCGGAGCATGACCCTGGAACTCGGGGCTTGACCGCCCGCAGAACGAGCCCTTCGTCTGCGCAGGGGGCTGTGCCTGCGGGGACGGATGCAGCCGAACCGCCGGGCCACGCGCGCCCCCGGCCAAGGGGGTTCGCTGCCCGGTCAAGTCCCGAGAGCGAGTGACGTGACTCGGCCAGCTCCGCCGCGGCTCAATCGAGGTACGAGGTCACGCCGAGCAGCAATCGGCGAACGGTCCCGGTCCCGGCGGCGCGCCCTTCGGATCTCGGGACCCACCCGATCGGTCCGCGGGTTCCGACGGATCATCCCTCCGCTTGCCATACGAGGAGTAGCCATGAGCCTTCGTCACCACCCGTTCGTTCTGACAGCCGCGTGCAAGGTCCAGCCCCCGTCCGCGGGCGGGACGGGAGACCGTGTCGGCGGCCTCTCCGGCCATGGTGTCCACGGTGGTAGCGGTGACGGGGGCCGTCGCGGTGACGGGGTGCGAGGACGATCCGTGTGGCACCGGGTGAGGGACCTGCTGTGGAGGTTCCTCACCCGCCCGCTGGACGCCACCGACATCGGGTGACGGGACCGCCAGCCGGATCCGCTCCAGCGGGTGCCGCGCTGGCGCCGGTGCGGGAGGCCGCCGATCCGTGGGCTGCGCCCGCGAGTACGGACGCGAAGCGCTCCTGGCGCCCGCTGGCCGAAGGCCTGAATGCCCCCCGCGGCCTCGACCTCGACCTCGGCGACCGGGCCCGCGCCCAGGCGCCGCTACGCCTGCCGTGTCCGCTGCCCCCCGTACGTGGCCGATACTCCTCGCATGGGGGATCACGACACCGTCCGGGTACGTCTCCGCGCCGCTCTGTGCGCCGACGACCCGTGGACCGCGCTGTACGCGCTGCACTCGCCCAACACCGACCGGCCCGGTCCTCTCGCCGGGGCGGTCGAGGAGCTGTACCGATCGGACACGGACCACACGGCCTTCCGCCCCTACCTCACCTGGCTCCTGCGAAGCCTCGGCGAGCCGGGCGACGCGGTGCTGCTGCGGTTGTTGGCCGCGCCCGGGCTCGCCGGCGACGACCGCCAGGACCTCCTGAGGACCGCTGTGGTGCGCGGCCTGCGACTGCCCGCCGAGCTCCTGCGCACCTACGCGCAGGACGCCCCTGCATCCAGTGGGGGCAATGCCGGCACCGGCGGCTCGCCCGCCCCCGAGCTCGTCGACGCCATGGGGCTCTCCGGCGACCCGTCCTTCGCGCCGCTCCTCGGCGCCCTCCTGGAGGACCCCGCCGCCCCGCGCGGCCGTGCCGCGCTCGCGCTGGGCCGCCTCGGTGCCCGCGCGTGGACGGCGCCGATCGCCGGGAGGCTGTCCGAGGTGACCGGACTCGACCACACCGCGTTCACCGTCGCCCTGGAGCTGATGGGCGATCCTGCCGCAGTACCGCACCTGCTTCGATGGCTGGCCGAGAGCGGCGAGGAACGCGTGTACGACGTCCACCACGCACTCGTACGGCTCACCGGCCGCGACCCGCTCTTGCCGGAGCGGGCAAGCGGCGCGGCGTACGCGGCGGCCGTGCGCGCCGCCTGGGCCGACGGCCGCACCGAGCGCGCGCCCGCAGTGGTGCGGAACCCCGTCGTCGAGTCCGGCGCGCGGGCCCGGTTCTCTGTCGACGAGGGCGCGGGCCGGATCCGGGTCGCCTTCGACCCGCCGTCGCCCGGCTCCTCCTGGCCGCGCTGGGACCGGTGCCTGACGTTCGACCGGAAACCGCTGTACCGGGTCGGCTCGTTGTGCGACACGTGCGAGCTGGGCCTGACCTTGCTGGACTGGCCGGACGACGAGGCGGCCCGGATCGCGGCCCGCATGCGGGGCGACTGACTGACCTGGATCGGCTCGACACCGCGCTGCTCGCCGAATGGAGCCCCGTACTCGGCGAGTTGGAGACCGGCCATTACCGCGCCCTCCTCCTCGATCTCCCCCTGGAGGGGGTGGCCGAGCCGACCCGGTCGTGGTGGTACCGCCGTGCGGCAGCCCGGGCGGAGGCGGACGGCGACGACGGCGACCGCCCCGAATGCGACCGTCCCGAGGACTACTGGCCCGGCGTCGCGCACTTCCAGCTCGCCACGCCCGTTCCGGGAGGCCGGGTGCCGTTCGCATACGGCGCCTTCCTGCCCTCGCAGCCGCCGGAAGCGCTCGACCCGGCGGCCGTCGCCCGGCACGCGGCCGCCGTAGCGGCGGGGGAGCGGCCCGCCGCGGTGGTCCTCGGCTGGATCGACGACCGGTACGTGGAGGCCCTGTACAAGGAGCGGTGGCTGGTCGGCGCGATTCTGGACGGTCATCACCGGCTCGCCGCATACGCGGCCGCAGGCGTGCCGGCCCGGGTGCTCCTGCTCGCCCGCGTGGGCGAGGGAAGTGGCGCGGACGGCGGCCTGGAGGGGCTGGCGGAGGTGGCCGCGGTCTACGGCTGCCGGGAGTGACGGCTGCACAGCAAACGGGCAGGAAACGGGCGAGGCACCGTAGCCATCCGCCCGCCGACCAGCCGCCGACCAGCCGTCGGCGGCCTCACCGGCCGGTCGGCGTTGAAGGACATCTACACGGTCTGTTCCACGCTGGTGCAGAGATCCAGGTCGTTCGGCTCCGGCTTCAGCCCGACCCCCGCTGCTCGGGAGCCGGGACCCTCGTAGCCCAGAACGCACGGGTCCATGTCGCCTGAGTTCGGCGGTCGGGGGCGGCTTCCCGACCTTGAAGGCGCGGACGAGCCGGCCGACCCCGCAGATGCCAGCGCGAGGAGCACCGGCATCCCGGTCCTACCGCGCCCAGTCCTACCGCGCCCAGTCGATGCCGAGTTCGCCGAGAGCTGCGAGCTGCGCCTGGTCGAGCCGGCCGCGGCGGAGCCGTATGGCCGGGAGCGCCACCAGCGGCCCGTACCCGTCGGCCGGCACCTCGCCGTCGGGCAGGCCGGCCCGCCAGAACCGCTGGCCCGAGAGGTCGCGGAAGCGCGGGGCGAAGCGGAAGCCGAGCAGCTCGTAGAGGCCGAAGGCCATGTCCGAGTACGAGGCGTTGTCGGTCGTCGAGCCCGCGGGCGACCTCGATGCGCGCGGATGTGCTCGCTGGGCGGATCGGCGCGTACGCCATGGGCATCACCGACCTCGCCCCGCTCACCCACGGCTGTGGGGCTCCAGAACCGAGAGAGTCAGAGAGAGTGGGGTCCGCCATCGGCCGGGGCGCCGGGGAACCGCGTGCGGCCACCGGCGACGCCAGGATGCGAAGAGGGGTCGCGCTCATCCTCGGTGGGATGAGCACGACCCCTCGTGCGGAGGCTCAGGCTCTCCGCGATGACCGGCCTGCTGGTCTACTGCCGGACGAAGGGCTCGCTACCCTCCGGGGCATAGGCCAGGTCCACCTCTGCCTGACCTTCATCCGTGGAGTACAGGAAGAACAGGTCGCACGTCGGGCCACCGGCGGCAGCCGTCAACGTGACCTCCGTAGCCGGCCCGACGGAGTCCAGATGCCAGGGTCGCCAGGTACCGGTGAACTTCGTGTCGGCTGACCACGACCCCTTGTGACACACGCTGGGAGGCAGGCTCACCTCTCCGAGCGCACCGTCCTTGAGGAACTCGATCGTGCCCAGGGTCGGCGACTTCCAGGACCCGACGACATGCCGCGCCCTGTCCTCGTCCGTCTGCACGGTGCAGGACACCGCCAGCGGTAGGACGGCCACCAGTGAGCCGATCAGGAGACGGACGCCACTCCTCATCCGACATCTCCCTTCTGGAGCGGGTTACTCGAAGTCACTGGGTCGGGCACAGTTCCCACTTGTCATGTAGTTCTTTGCCTCCCTGGTGATCGCGTCCCTGAGCCGGGACTCCGAGGCCCCGGGGTTGGCTGCGGCGATCTTCTCGCCCATCTGGCGGCCGTACTCGTTGTTCACCAGGTCCGAGAGGTGATCAGCATAGTTGTGGCCTTCCCGGTCGCCGTACGCCTCGTGGGCGTCCGCGACCATCTCGGCGGTCTGGGCCCCGTGCTTGGCCGTGATCATGGCCTGTCAGGTGAAGTGCCGGTAGGCGTTCTGCCCCTCGTTCTCCGCCCCTGGGTATGCGTCCGCCGCTACGCTCGCGGCCCAGCCGGTGATCTGCTTCGCGTCGTAGCAGTCGGCCACGAGGATGTACGCGCAGACCATCAGCTCCGACCTCTTGGCCTTGCCTGTCGCGATCTCGTCGTACGGCTCCGCCCCGGGGATCTGCGTCTGGCCTGGCACCGTCTCGTACTTGAAGTTGGTGTTCTGGCGGTACTCCCTCTCCAGCTGCTCGCCGTAGGCCCGGCGCGCCTTCTTCATCTCGTCCGCGGCGTTGGCCACCAGGCTGCCGGTCCACCCGGTCGGCTTGACTCCCACGCTCACCAGGTACGCGGCCAGTGCGGCCTTCCGGTACGGTTCCTCGGCCTTGTTCTGCGCGACGATCGCCTGGTAACGCGGGCCTTCGCCGAGGACCTTCGTTCCGCCCTGGCAGCGGTACATCCCGCTGGCGCACTCCTCCAGGGCCAGCCCCGACGGGTCGCTGTACCTGAGCGGGTTGTTGTCGCTGTAGGTGTAAGCGGCCAGGGACTGGGGGTCGGTTGCGTCGAAGAGCGGGTCGGCGGAGATGAAGCGGCCGGTGGCGGGGTCGAAGTCGCGGGCTCCGAGGTGGGTGAGGCCGGTGGCCTCGTTGACGCCGCCGAGGAAGCCGCGGGTGCCGGACCAGGCGGTCGGGGCGGTGCCACGGGTGCCGCCGAACGGGGTGGGGGGTGCCGATGAGTATCGAGGACCTGGTCGAGGCCTACGACCGAATACCGACGGAGCTCGCGGCCGCCTCCGATGCCAAGGTGCGCGCAATGGTCGCAGCCACCTGGCGGGACCGGCCGATCACCGTGCAGCTGGCCCTGCTCACTGACCCGGACCCCGAGGTGCGTGCTGCAGCCACCAGAGCCGAGCACCCGGGCGTCCCTGACGACTACTACGAGCGTTGCCTCGCCGATCCAGCCGTCGTGGCCAACATCGCTCGTCGTGTCCCGCTGACGTTCGACCAGTTCACGCAGCTGCTGGCGACCGGGGACAAGGAGGTGCTACACGCCGTGGCCGGCAACCCTCACCTGACCGCCGACATGGTGACCTACCTGCAGGGCAGCGAGGACCCGCACGTGCGCGTAGCGATGGCCTACAGCCGCCACACGTGCGGTCCCGCCCACGGGCCGGCCGCCTGCCGTTCCTCGGCCCGGCACGGCGCGCGTACGCGCTCGAAGGCGATGTTGGCGTTCGGGCACCGTGCGGCGTGCTGCAGTGCACACCTGGACCGGGAACCTGCCGAACTCTTCCAGGCAGGCCGCTGCCCATCCGTACCGCGGATCGGTGACGAACGCGCAGGGGGGCGAGCTCACCCGTACTGCTTTCGGTGGATCCCGGTGCGCGGGCTGCCCGACCGGGCAGCCTGGACGTCGCGGACCGGCCGCTCGGCCGGCCCGATCGGGCGCTGGCGGGGAGGGGTTGGTCGTGGTGGACAGGGTGCTCAGGGCGTTGGGGGCCGGTGGGGGTGCTGCTCGCGGACGGGAGCGAGCCGGGCCCGTGCTATTTCGACGTGGGCAGCGGTCCGGACGTGCCGTCGTCGGGTGAGTGGCATGTCTACGACGGCCGGTACGGCCGGCCCCGGGCCGCGGTCCTGCGCGGCAGGTGTTCCTGCGGCTGGCGGGGGATGGCCGAGTACCCGCTCGACTGGACCACCCTGCCGAACGACAAGCCCCTCTACGAGATCGATGTCGACCTGTCCGGGCCGCTCCAGGATTACGACGCGCACCTGTCGGTCATCCGGGACGCGGCCGTCCCCCTGCCCGCGGACCTCACCGAACTCCTCACCGAACTCGCGCGCCGGCTCGACGGCCTGGCCGCCACAGAGCCGCTGGTTGCGCTCAAGGCCCTGGCCGACGTGCGGTACGTCATCGCCCAGGCCGGCCAGGAGGCGGCGTACGAGGTCGTCGCCGGGGAGGTGCCGATCGAGGAGGTGGCGGTCGCGCTCGGCACGAGCGAGGACGCGGCCCGCAGCTACCTCAACAGTTACCTCCACCCCTGACCCCGCTGGCCTTATTCACGGGTAGTGGCTCTGGCTCAAACCTGAGCCAGAGCCCTTCGTCGTTTACAGAGCCAACCCAGCCAACCTGCCGACTTCAATAGGGGTGGTTCATGTGGACTGTGAAGAATGGCAAGCGCACATGCAGATAGCAGTCGGCGACTGACCACCCGAAGAAAGAATCACCTCCGGATTGATCGGCAAAAATACTCGCCAAGAAACTGACATTGAATATCTGACCAGCCGCCAGTGTGACCGTGGGTGCGATATCTGAGGCGAAGAAAGACCCTGACCCGCTACCATTGGCTCCGCTTTGGGATGTGTGATGCCATAGCTCGATCGTCCGCTCCCCCTGAGGGCCCAACACTGCGCCAGAAACAGGATCCTGAACTACGACTTTGCACACGCCATTTGTGTACGCCGAGAGAATATGGGCGATTATGTGCCAGTCCCATCTGTCGTCCATGGGGGGTGCAATGCGCGCGAGTCCGTCGACTGATGCTTTCAGCGCCACACCCACACCTGCGGTTGCCCAGCTTGCCCCGCTATGATCGTGGTCGAAGGGCGAGAAGCAGTCGAACCAACCGGCCTCCTTGTCTGCAGAGGCTCCGGCAGCATTGTGCACAGGGTCAGTTATCTGCCAGTCATACGGTGGCACAAAGATGTTGACTCCTTGCTTAACGCCTTTGAGTGCGTCCCTCGCCTGGGCATCCCAGGAATGTGTGGGGGCGACGCCGGAAGTATCTTCTTGCGTCACATGCGCCTCACGTCGCCGGTGGGCTAGTTCCCGGAAAGCAGAGGCGGCGTCAGTGTCTTGCTCCATCATGCGAAGGATGGGGGCGTGTGCCCGTTGTTCAGCCGCTAGGACATGAGCGTTTGCTTCGGCGTGAGCCTTCCAGTGCGCTCCGACAAGACGGTCGATCTCTGCCTGGTGAACTGCAGTGAAGCCCTCGCGGATTTCAGCGGGCCTCCGTACGGTTGGCTCCGATTTCGCATCAGATCTCCGAATTACGTGGTCCATAAATAAAGTGTCACGGCGCTAGCTGGGGACGCGCAACTGGAGCACCTGAGTTAGGTGGTTGCGTCCGGTGCCCGCGCGGGCGGCGCGGTGGAGCGGGAGCTGGTGACCGGGTCGGCCGCGGCGCCTGGTCTTCGATGCTCCCGGCGCCGCGCCGGGGCTGGCGGACAAGGCGGCGTACTCGTTCTGCGTGCTGGGGCACCTTCACCGTGCCCTGGGCCGCCGCGACGTCTACGCCCGGGCCGGGGACCGGTGGGGTGACCCGCGGGCCAAGCTCCTTTCCGGGGACCGTTGGGAAGCGCCCAGCCCACCGTGTTGACCGCCCTCGGCCTGGACGCCGAACCCGCAGCCCACCTCGCCGGACTCGCCTCCGCGCTCCACGGCGCCTACCACCAGGTCGTCGCGGATTTGCCGACGAACACCGCGGTGTCGGCAAGGACGGCCGCGTGTTGGTTGCTGGGGCCGCCGGGGTGTGGGCGGGTGTGGGGGCGGGGCAGGGTTGCAGACGGGATCCGGCCGACCGGTGGGCGGGGATGTGGGAGAGGGGGTGTGCGCGTGCGGATGGCACGGCGCCGCCGAGTACGCAGACTGGGAGACGATCGGCGACCAGCCGCTGTGCGAGGCGGACGTCGACCTTTCGGGCCCACTCGCGGATTGGACCGCGCACCTATCCGTGATCCGCGAGGCGGCTGTGCCGCTGCTGTGCGACGACGGCATGCCGCCCGAAACGCTGGCTACCGCGCTCGGGACCACCTACCCCAAGGCCCCGGTCCTGCTCCTGAGCGCGCAGAACAGGTAGTGGCCTGCACCACAACGGCCGCCTCGTTTTGCGGGTTCGTGGGAATTCACCTTCAAGATCGTCGCTGCCGATCGGCCGGAATCCCGATGGACCGTCGGTCCGTCGACGTCGAGTTGCAGTGTCGTCCGACACTTGGCGGGACGTTCGCCGCTTGGCGATGTGATCGTGGTCGTCCTGGTCAGGTTTCGATGTAGGCGACCACGACCATCCCGATCGTGGCGTACATCGAAGCCTGAACACCGAACAGCAGCGCCCCGGGACCGTGTTTCGGTTCGGGGCGCTGCTGCGTGCCGAATAGCCTCGGCCGGTTCAGGATTCGACCTCGGTGACGGGAGCGTGGTCAGGAGACACGGGCGTTCACCCCGGCGCGGAGGGTTTCCGCTTGATTTAGGTGACCGCGGAGCCGGTAGGAGGGGCCGTCGGACGCCCGCGACTGCGGCGCGGTGCAGAAGGCGGTCGAGCATCGCGGCGGCGACGGTGGCGTCGCCGAAGGCTCCTGCCCAGTCGGCGATGCCGACGTTGGTCGTCAGGATCGTGGACGACTTCAGATACCTCTGGTTGATCACCTGGAACAGGGCCGAAGCACCGGATCCGGTGGCGTGAGCAGATCACGCTGGTGCAGACCCCGCTCCTCCACCAACGGCAGCAGCGCCTCGTCCTCCAGCGGCCGCTCCGGCGACCGCAGCGCATCCACGGTGATGTTCCGCGCGACCCTCTTCATGTACGGGAGCGGAGAGCGATCCGGCTCGCCCCGGCCCTCCAGCCACACCCGCAACGTCCTCTCGTGCGCCTCCTGGGCGATCTCCTCCCAGTAGTCACGCAGGGACGGATAAGCGGTCCGCAGCGCGGCCATCACCTTCCGCCCCCACTCCCCGGCGTGCTCGCCGAATTGGAGCCGCACCGCCTGCTGGCGCTGACGCTCCTCGTCCTCAGAACCACTGCTCACCACGGGCCGCTCTTCTCCTGCCCGTCGTGGACGGACCCGGTGACGGTGCGCCACACCGTCCCCCGCCCGCCCTCGGGCAGCTCGTAGCGGATCACCACAGACGCCGTACGAGCGCACGGCCCACACCGTGCCGGTGCGCCCACACCGTGCGCGGACTGCCGGCGCGCGAACCCCCTGTGGTCGGCCGTCCTCGCCGCTGCCGGCACCGGTGAAGCGCTACGCCTTCACCGCGGGGTCTCACATCTGCTCCAGCGGGACCTCCCTGACGAAGACAGCGACCTGCTCATCCAGCTCACAGCGGACTGCGCCCAGCTCCGCCGTCAATAACGGGAGCGGGGCTGGATGATGGAGTCCCTTTGTCGCTGCCGGATGCCAGGACGGCCCGCTCGGCCGACCACTTTGTCCGGCATCAACGGACCGGCTGGAGTGTTCCTGCCCGTGCGCGCCTCGCGGGCGCGCGGGCCAGGCCGCGATCACACAACCAAGGTGTCTATGGCGCATCTTCGCCTTCTGTAGCCGTGAATCCGCACATATGTTCGGTGCTCTGTTCGCAAATCCTCACTACTTGGGAGGTACATTGCGCACCAACAGCACCGTTCCGTTCACTGCTTGCCGTAGCCGGGGTCCTGGTCCTGGTGAGTGGCACCGCCCACGCTGCCAACGGCCCTCAGGAGGTCCCTCGCCCAGTGGTGGAGCTCTCGGTCCCGGACAGCAGCACCCCGTCCACGAAGGACGTCGTGACCTGCAGTCTGAACGCGCAGAGGCCGAACTACAGCGGGAGCACGATGACGGGCACCGGTGGAATCCTGGGATGCATCCCCCACCGCCCGCAGGCGTGCAACAGCGAGGTCGACATCGAACTGTGGGCTCCCGGTCCCGGGCGGTGGATTACCGTGGCCAGCTCGGCAAGGCAGTATGCGTGTCCTCCGCCCTACCGCAACACCACAGCGGCATTCACCTGCGAGTGGCGGGCCTCAGATCCCTTCTACTACTACCGGACCCGCGTTCTCGCCACGATCGTCGAGGACGGCATCGTCGTCTCCAACGACTCCACCAGCGAGTCCTACGGCGTGCGCTGCCTCTGACCCGCGGGCCCGCCGTAAGCCTCCCCGCCGCAGGCGGCGGGGAGGCACAATCCACGTATGGACTCCTCGACACCGTCACCGTTATGGGCCGCGGCAGCCCGTGCCGCTGACCTACTGCTCCAGCAGCACGACCTACACCCCGGCCTTCGCGACGAACGTCGCCAGCGGCTGGCGGGGTGGGGGATCGCTGAAGCCACCGGCAGTGCAGCGGTCTACGCCCTCCTTGCCCTCTCCCTGCACTGGACAGCTCGCCAGGAGGGCGCGGAGGACGAGCATCACGCAAAGGCTGCGATCGACGCTGCGTCAGTCTCCTCGGTCGTTGCCCGTATCGATCACGGAGCCAAGCACGAACTTCTCGCCGAACTTCCAGCCTCCGCGCTGGGCAGACGCGATCAGCAGTCTGTCGACGTCGTCAAGCTCCTCATTCGTTCAGGCGACGACCGCTCCGAGCTCGCCCTGGAGAGGATCAGCCGAAGCAGCCAGCGAGTGCTTCTCGAACTCGCCCGCCGGCAGCCGAGCACGCAGCAGACCATCCGGTCCCTTCTCAGCGCCTGACGCGCCAGCCGCGCCGACGGAATCGGCGAGCTGCTGCGCACCACCAGTACGTGGGCGGACCGGACACGCGAGCAGCAGGCCAAGCGCATGACCGCGACTCCGGTCTGGCGCTCGGCGATCCGCACCTTCCACGGCGTGACCGACGAGCAACTGGACTAGGCCCTGGACAACACCCGGCAGCACCGCAGGCACCAGAGGATGGAGGACGAAGACGTGAAGCGACGCATGCTGTTCACCCTCGCGGCGGCCACGGCGGGGTTCGCCGTGGTCCCTGCGTTCCCAGCCGCAGCACAGGGGTGTCTGGGAGGGGTCCACGCTCTGAGCTGGGCGCCTATCGAGGGTGTGCGCGGGCGCGTGGGGGCGCACGGTCAAGCGGATGCGCTCGCTCCGGAAACTTTCTGAAACTCCTCTGAACGATCGGGGGTTGTTTTCGCTTGGCTGTGAGTAGGAGCCGGTCCTGAGGGCCGCTCCGCTGGCTGCCGCCGCACCTGGGGGAGGGGCATGCATGGTCCCACTGATCCGCTTGGAAGGACTTCCTTCATCGGGTGATGTCGCCCGCGTCGTGGGCGGGACGCGCGGTGATGGAGGTCGCGCAGCAGGCGCTGATGCGGTCTCGGCGGATGCGGGTGATGTTCTGCGGTGTGCCGTATTCGCAGAGCGCGGAACAAAGCTGACACTAATCTCGTGACGAATGGTCAGCTGTGCGGCATCGTCGTTCATGAACCGGACGGCCGAGGTCTGCGGCGAGTCAGCGTCGGCGGGGTGACTATCGGCTGGGCATGGTCGGTGAGGGACCTCCGCCGGGTCCTGCGGAAGGCTGGCGCTCCCCGAGACTTCGACTTGGATGATCCGTCCAGGGTCGAATGGGCGGCCAGGGCGGATCTATGGCCCGATGACAGATGGGGCCGTAGAGCGAAGGGAGGTCTCGCCGGTCTGGGGCTACTGGTCTGCGCTTTCGTCCTGTTCACCGTCGGGCTGACCGACGCCCTGCGTGCGCTGACATTCGTCGGCCGGGTGCTGGGGTTTGTGTTCATCGTTGGGGCGCTGCTCGAGCTGCTTGCGGCTGCTGCGGTTGTGGACTACTGGGGAAAGCGCCGTGTGAAGTACGCGAGCCGCTGCGTACTGCTCGGCGTGGTGATCGCGGCCGTTGTGAGTCTGATGCTTCTGGCTCTTGGGTGGGATTCGGGATACTACCGAGATTGGTTCTGGTTCTGGATCACCCTCGCCGTGTGGTCCATTTGGGCGCTGTGGGAGCTGAGCCGGCTTCGAGCGTGGCGAGAAGTACCGCATCCGAAGAGCTTCGCAGTGAGCCTCGTGGTCTCGGCTCTGGTGGGAGCCACGAGCATTGCGCACTCATCTGTATACAAGCCGTACGTGGCACCTCCAAAGGTGTCCTTCAAGGCCGTCTTCGGAAAACCATCCGAGAATATCGCTCATGGATCCCTCTATGTCCCGATTGATCTCACCTTCCGGAATGAAGGGTCTATTAGTGTTTTCACCGTTGGGACCATTTGGACGGCGTCGCTGTACCCCTCCACCTTCTCGGGGAAGGGTATCGATTTTGACGACTGGAAGTCGGAGCTGGGCGACGGGTACGACTCCTACAGTCACGAGTCCTTCCAATCCGAATCCCGAGCCCTGGCCGCAGGTCAGATTACAACCCCCGGCGCCCGGCTCGACCCCGGGGATGATTTCTCGAAGACGGTTGTCATCGAGGTTCCGGCCAAGGGGATCGAAGGGCGAGTGGAAATCGCGGCGGCGATTTCCCATATCCGGGCCGACCGATGCAAGCTCGGAAATAAGTACAGTTCTTCCGTACAATATTCCTGGGATGTAGGCAACAGCGCCCTCAGGTACACGGAAAAGCGGCCGGACTGGCTTCTGCAGTCGGGGGATGAATTCTTTAGATATCAGGCGAGGATCTATCAGAGCAGTCTTATTATGAGTCTCACCCAGCCTCCCGACTGGGTTTCTATGTGGTGGGTAATCCCTCACCAGAAAACAGAACGCACGCCATATATGAGTGTCCATATCGCGCGTGACCTTGAAGGCCGGCAAAGACTGAGTGACGCGGAGCAGGAACCCTACGGGATGAAAACCGTGAGCTTGGTCGCTGACCTGCCTGTCGCTCTCCTCCGCAGCACTGCTCAAAACCCTTGATGTCCAGGGCCGGGGCCGCCGGACAAGGCCGCAACGAGCTCATCACCCCACCCCCGCCTCCCCGACCAGCTGCCCGCCCCCGACGACCGCACCCGCTCTACCTCCCTGGAACAAGACCTCGCGGCAGCCCGCACGAGCCCGCGCCGCATGATCCGCACCGAGAACACAGCACGCTGACCGAGAGCCGTGCCCACTCCCTCGACATGACGGCCGGCCCCCTTACCGTCCCCGGCCGCCCAGAACGGTTCTCCGCGCACCCATGCACTCAGCCCCGCAGGTAAGGAGCATCCGTGTACGGTCGAGGTCCGCCTCGGCATGGGGGGACATCGTGAGCCCCGGCGGGCCCGGCCCGACCTGTTTGTCAGTGGGCGGCTCTACCCTGCGGCCATGACACCGCCCGGATTCAAGTACGCCTACCTCCAGCCTCTGTTCGCGGACATCGAGCGCCTGCGAGGGAAGGGTGCATACCGGCAGCTGCCGGCGCCGCGGCCATCGAGCAGCCTGGCCACGGACGACGCCCCGCTGGGCCCGTACGACGCATCCACGCTGATCCGTAACTCGTTCACCGCGGCAGTCGCGCACGCGGACGCGCTGCGCAGGATCGTGCTGCACGGCGAAGTGGACCCGTCGAGCCCGTGGACCCTCATGCGAGGCACGCTGGAGAACCTCGCGACCGCTACCTGGCTCCTCGGGGGCAACGATCGTGCCGAGCGTCGCCACCGGACCCTGCGCCTGTGGCGAGAGGACATGAGAAACCGTGCTCAGCACGAGGAAGACACCAACCACGTGCCAGGCGCTGGTGGCAAGACGGGACGCGAACGCGTTCAGGACATCGACGACCTGGCCTCGTCCTTGGGCATCCAGGGCAGACTCGCCAAGCCGGAAGCGGGGAAACTGATAGCGGAAGCCGCCAGCGGCATTGGCCTCCAGCCCCGCCAGGTCAGCGCCGCCTGGCGAGCCGCGTCAGGATTCGCTCACGGCCGCTACTGGCCCAACCTCCGCGCCTCCATGCTGCGCGACGCCGCACCCGGAGGCCCCGACCATGTGCTCATGGCGCTGGTCATCGACGAGAGCCAGCACCGGCCGCTCACCCAGCACACCCACGCTTTCCTGAAACACGTCCAGAGCAGGTACACAATGCGGGCCACAGCCCACTGACGCACTGAGTAGGACAGCACCGCCTCCACACAGTCAGCCGCCCCGTACTCACTCCGTCGCCCAGGTGCTCGCGCTGCTCGGCGTTCAGACCGTAGCGTCGGCTGCGGGTGTCAGCCGGACCGCCGTCCCGTCCGGCAACTCCTCGCTGTGGGCACGCGGGACGATGACGCGGCCTTCCCCGCGCCTTGTACTGCTGCAGGGCCTCAAGACCCTTCTGGAAGGCCGTGCCGCCTGTGCGTTGCCCGGTCGCCGTGGCCGTTTTCGCCGCCGTCTTACGCACCCGTACGGCCTTCTTCACGCCGAGTTCGCCGAGTCGGCGTTGCTGTTCCTCGTTGAGCAGGTCCCAGTTCTGGCGTTGGGTGGTGAGCCACCGTCCGATGTCGTCGCCGTGTCGGGTCACCCCGGGGACGATCGCGGCCGGGCGGGCGCCTTCGGCGAGGAGTTGGGTGAGGTAGGTGTAGTGCCGTTGCCAGTCGACCGTCCACCCCAGCGTCCCCGGGTTCCAGTCGGGGTCGGTCGCGGTGAGCGCGGCGGCTCGCCGCTGCGCGCGGTCGGGGTCTTTGCCGAGTCCGCCGGGGCGGCGGATGTTCGTGAGGTACTGGCCGCCGGAGCCGTGGCGGGTCCGGCGGCCTGCAGCGCGGTGGGTTGGGTCAGAGGTCGGGGCCGGAGCTCCACTTGTGGTTGGCCCACCCCGGGGAGTAGTCGACCCAGGAGTACTGGACGTCGGGGTCGGTAGCCGGAGGGGAACCTGCGCTACCTCCTCCAAGGAAAGACCCGGGATAGTCCCAGGGGACTTCCCATACCTGTCCGTCGACCCATTTGCCGCGGGTGACGTGGTTGACGGGGCGGGTGGTGTCGTCGTCGGCGGTGATGCTCGTGGGCGCGGCGTATGCGGTGGAAGACAGTGAGGCGCCCGCGGCGGCCAGGAGGGTGGCGGTTATTGCGGTGAGGAGTCGGGTCCTGGTGGCGGTCATGGGGTGGGACTCCTTGGGTGACGGGGTACGGACGCGGTCTGGGGGCCTGCATCGTTTCGGGTGTCGTCCTGGGATCCATTGAGCCCCGCACGGGTGTCCTGGGTCACGGCACGGGATGTCGGGGCTTGACAGTGCTGTCGGACCTGGATCCGTCACTGACCGTGAGTGGGCATTGTGTGTCCCATGGGATGCCTGCCGTGTGTAGGGGGTCTGTACCTGGGGATGCAGCCGAACCGCCGGGCCACCGCCGGTTAGGTCTCCTGTCAGCCGCCTTGAGCCATATCGAGACCCGCACAATGGCCTCGACGGCCCTTCGATCTTGCGCCTGCGGGGAGAGGAGGCTGTGCTGGAACTCTTCGCCGAGCAGGGACCGGACCACGGGATCAGCTCAAGCACCTTCGTACGAGGCATCCGCGGGCGGCATAAGGGGTGAGGTCTGCCCGTCGGCCCGAGCCCAGTGGACGCCGAGCTCGGCGAGCGCGGCGAGCTGCGCCTGGTCGAGTCGGTCGCGGCGGGCTTTCTGGTTGCCGAGCCAGATGCCCACCCGGTGAGGACCATCCGGGAGATGCTCGATGTGTGCCCGCCCGGGCAGGGCGCCTTCCCGTGCGGTGTACTGCTGGAGGGCCTCAAGGCCTTTCTGGAATGCCTCCCCGCCGGCGCGCGGCCCGGGCGCCGTAGCCGTTTTCGCCGCCGTCTTGCGGGCGGGTGGGGTCTTTGTCACGCCGAGTTCGGCGAGTCGGCGTTGCTGTTCCTCGTTGAGCCGGTTCCAGCCGCGGCGTTGGGTGGCGAGCCACCGGCCGATGTCCTCCCCGTGTCGGGTCACCCCGGGCACGACGTCGTTGAGCCGGGCGCCGCACGCGAGGATCTGCCCCAGGTAGGTGTAGTGGCGTTGCCAGTCGACCGTCCACCCACCCTCGCGGGGGTTCCAGTCGGGGTCGATCGCGGCGAGCGCCGCTGCTCGCCGCTGCGCGCGTGCGGGGTCCTTGCCCAGCCCGCCCGGGCGGCGCACGTTCGTCAGCCACTGCCCGATCGCGATGTCGAGGATGGTGGCGCCCCGTGGGGCCGCGAGGGTCCCGTGCAGCGAGTGGTAGGCCCGTGCCGCGGCGAGGTTGGTTGCGAACCCGTGGTCGGCGGTGTCCCAGACGATCCCGATTTCTTCCAGCTCGGCGGCCCGCTCGCCGGTCATGGTCCCGGCCCGGTAGGCCCTGCGCTGGTCGGACAGCCACCGCCCCAGGGGGAACGCCCCCTCCGGCTCGACGTGCTCGTAGGGGACGTCTAGATCGCCTTCCCTCTGCCGGTAGCGCAGTGCGGCCTCGGCGCCGCGGCGCCAGTCCTGCCGTTCGGTGTTGATGACCTGGTAGGTGATCCATTTCGCGATGAGCGCCGGGTCCCGAGGGGTCGCGAACCGGAGCAGCAGCCGCGACTCCTCCTCGCCCTCTTCCGGGGCCTTCCCGACCGACACGGAGGGGTTTACGACCCTCTTCTGGTTCTCTTGTGGAATAGCAAGCATTTCCACGGCCTTTTCATCGTGTGCCCGAAGCCCCTCCAATACACGAATGAGTGGCCGGTATGAATTCGACGAAAGCATGTCCTCAGGCTTTTCGTCTTCCCGCAAAAATACGGGCACGATGAGGGTGGCCATCTTCCCTTCGCCGGGCTTCTGCCGCAGGGCCCGGCCGATGGCCTGGACGATGTCGACGGCTGATCCCTTGGGGTCGACTAGGGCTACTGAGTCCACGCTTCTGATGTCGACGCCTTCGCCCAGGACCCGGCAGTTACTGAGTACGGCGCAGCCGGCCCGGCGGCCGAAGTCCGCGAGCACGGCCTGCCGGTGGGTGCCTTCGTGTTCCCCGCAGAGCCATCCCGACCAGACCCGTTCCGGATGCCGGACGGGGTCGACGGCGTGGAGCCGGCGGGCGACGCGGTCGAGCCCTGCGGCGAAGGCCTCGGCCTCGATGGTGCGGTGGTGGAAGGTGATGGTGGTCTGCAGCCTGTGGGCGGCCATGGTCTCCAGGAGCGTGGTCTGCATGGCGGCGAGGCGCTGGCCGCGCAGCTGCTCCTCGTACCGCTCCTCCCCGTTCAGCCGGGCGGGGGTGACGAGCGGGTCGGTGAGTTCGGCGACGACGATCTGATACTTCGACTGTCGGGTATTGCGTCAGGTGGGAGCGATGCGCCTGCCGCGCAGCTCGGCTTCGATCGCTCAACTTAGTCACGCTACTCCCTGACATGCGCGTTTTTCAGGATCTTTGTGGAGCTCATCCCGTCTGATGCAGGATCGGCCCGTCGGACGGGAGAGGTGACCGGTGATGGTCCAGCAGGAGACGGGACTGGCTGGGACAGCGCGCCTGGAGCTGGTCGCGGGAGTGGCGCATCTGCGCCCGCAGGAGGCTCTGTTCGAGGCGATGCTGTGTGGCTGGAAGGCGCAACAGATGGCTCGGGGAGTCAAGAAAGACACCCTGATCGCGCGGGAGCAGACAGTGCGCCGCTTTTCGGCGTTCACGAACGACTTTCCGTGGGCGTGGATGCCTGCCCACATGGACGAGTGGTCGGCGTCGCTGCTGGGAGAGCGCCACCTGGCGCCGTCCACGGTACGGGCCTACCAGTGCGAGCTGAGGCTGTTCAGCGAGTACCTGATCGACCCCCGCTACGGGTGGGCGGTGGAGTGCGAGGAACGGTTCGGCACCCACCCGGTGGCGATCTGCCACGAGTGGAACACCATCGCGCACCTCAACGACTACGAGGGCGACCCCGAGGCACGCCCGTTCACCCGCGAGGAGCTGCAGCAGTTCCTGGACTACGCGGACGGCCAAGTGGAGCGGGCCGTGCGGGCCAGACGCAAGGGCGCTCTTGCGGCCTACCGGGATGCCACCCTTTTCAAAGTCATCTATGGGTGGGGTCTTCGCCGTGGTGAGGCCGCCCGGTTGGATCTGGCGGACTTCGGCCGTAACCCCGCCGCCCCCGCGTTCGGCCGGTTCGGTACTCTCAACGTCCGCTACGGCAAAGCCAAACGCGGCCAGCCCCCACGACGCCGCAACGTGCTGTCGGTGATGGACTGGGCGGTGGAGGCGGTGGCCGACTACGTCGACAACGTCCGGCCCCGGTTCGGCTGCGCGGACCATCCCGCCTTGTGGGTGACCGAACGCGGCGGACGGATCAAACCTCCGGAGATCAACGCCCGGTTCGTCGCCTACCGCCAGGCCCTCGGCCTGCCCGAGGCACTGGTGCCGCACTCCCTGCGGCACTCCTACGTCACCCACCTGACCGAAGACGGCGTGGACCGGCGGTTCATCCAGCAGCAGGTCGGCCACGAGTGCGACACCTCCACAGCCATCTACACCCACGTCAGCGACGACTTCATGAACGCGGCCCTGGCCCGTGCGCTGGCTCCGGCCTTCGACGCACGGCCGGCAGCGGGGGAGTGAAGCGGATGAGAAACCTCGACTACCGCTGGCGCCTGCGCCAGGTCATGGCCAACCGCGGCATGTTCTCCACCACCGACCTGCTGCCACCCCTGCAGGAACGAGGCATCACCCTGTCCACCAGCCAGGTCTACCGCCTGGTCGTCGAACGCCCGGAACGGCTGAGCCTGAAGATCCTCATGGCCCTCCTCGACATCCTCGACTGCACCATGGACGACTTGATCGAACCGGTGGCCACCCAGACAGAAGCACGCAAACCGAAAACCGCACAGGCAGGCGGCGACCACACAAAGAGCACCCTGGGAAGCCTGCGCCCCCGACGGGCCCGGATCACCGAGGCGGGGCCGTGACCGGAATCGGCACCAACGCCGACCCTGACCACGATCCCGCCGCTCTGACAGTCGACCTGGTCTGCCGGATCGAGCAGCACCTGTCCCGCGACGAGATCCACCGCATCGTGACCGGCCTGACCCGCGACCGCGCCAAGCAGCGCCGCCTGGCGCGGGCCCTCGCAGCCGACCCCGGTCTGCTCACCACGGGGCGTCCGCCTGCACCGCGCGCCGTCGCCGAGCTGCTGGTCGCCTTACGTGCTGCCGGAGCCCAAGCCATCGCCGCACCCCGCTGTGACCGCTGTGACCGCCCTCAGAACGGGCTACGGCGATGGGCAAGCAGCTCCTTTCGCTGCACGACCTGTACCGCCCGGCACGGAACCTGCGCCGGATGCGGCCGCCACCGTCGGCTGCCGTACCGCGACGGCCAGAGCCAGCCACACTGCAAGGGCTGCCGCCTCCCGGACACACACTCCGTCGAAGAACTGATCCTGCTGCTCACAGCCCTGGATCCGGCCCTGACCCGGACCAGTGCGCTGAAGGCACTGACCCGCGCTGCGGCCCTGCCCCGCACCCGGCAGCGGCTGGCCCGCCAGATCCTCGATCAGCCCGACCTACTGACCAAGAACGCCCACCAGGCACCATCCCCGGCCGTCTTGCGGCTCATCGACGAGCTCACCAGCGTGGGCGCCTCCCAGGTGGCCAAACCCCTCTGCCCGCGATGCAACCGGCTGCTCCCGCTGACGGCAGTGCACCAGGGGGTGCGGATCTGCCGGACCTGCTACGGCCGCGCGAGAGCCACCGCGTGCGCGCGCTGCGGGGCCCTGCGAGACCCCGCCACACGCGACAGTGACGGGGCTCCGATCTGCTCGCCCTGCCTGCAACGCGACCCGATCAACCACGAACAGTGCTGCGGCTGCGGACGCCGACGCCAGGTTGCAGCCCGCCGCTCCGACGGCCCCTACTGCA
Organism: Streptomyces sp. NPDC048424; assembly: GCF_040651555.1. Lineage (NCBI taxonomy): Bacteria > Bacillati > Actinomycetota > Actinomycetes > Kitasatosporales > Streptomycetaceae > Streptomyces > Streptomyces sp. NPDC048424. The sequence continues at coordinate 22,711 of NZ_JBEZKE010000050.1, forward strand.
GCAACTGCCGCCCCCGCCAGCACATCACCTGCTCGATCTGCGAACGCACACGGCCAGGATGGATCTCCCCGACCACAGGAAAACCCTGGTGCGATGCCTGCGAGAAGCGCTGGGCGGTCTGCACCCGCTGCTCCACCGTCGCCCCGGTCCGCGGCGGCTCCACCACCACCCCGCTGTGCGCCCAGTGCGTCAACCCAGACCCACAATTCTGGAAACGCTGCACGACCTGCAAGGCCCCCTGGCAGCTGACCGCCCGCCCCTGCACGTACTGCCTCCTGGACCAGCGTCTGCGCGCACACCTCACAGCCCCCAACGGCCAGCTTTCCGACTACGTGACCCCGCTGCACACCGCGCTGACAGGTCACGGCCGGCCCGACACCACCCTGGCCTGGCTCGCCCGGCCCCCGGCAGGCACCATCCTGCAGAGCATCGCCACCGCAGGCCGCCCGCTCACCCACGGCCTCCTCGACACCCTGCCCCACGGCAAAGCCGTCGACCATCTACGCGCTGTCCTCGTCGCAGCCCGGGCGCTGCCCGCCCGCGACGAATACCTCGTCCGTCTCGAACAGTGGATCCATCAGACGCTCCAGGACCGCACCGACCCCGAACACCGCCGCATCCTGCACAGCTACGCGATCTGGCACCACCTGCGCCGCCTGCGCAGCCGTCTGCTCGGCACCCCGGCCACCCGCCTGCAGGCCGTCAACGTCCACAGCCACATCACCGCTGCCATGAACTTCCTCGACTGGCTACATGAGCACGACCTGACCCTCGCCATCTGCACGCAGGCCGACCTCGAGGCCCAGATCACCGACCCGCACTCCACCTACCCCCGCGAGACCAGCCACTTCATCCGCTGGGCAGTCACCCACCGACACGCTCAAAACTTGACCTACCACGCCGTCGCCTGGCCCGGCCCCACTACCGCCCTGGACACCGAACGACGGTGGGCACAGGCCCGCAGGCTCCTGCACGACGGCACCATCCCCACCGCCGACCGCGTGGCAGGACTCCTCGTGCTGCTGTACGCCCAGCGCCCCGCTGCCATCTGCCGGCTCACCACCGCCCACGTGCTCTCCACAGACAGATCCACCCAAATCCGCTGCGGCCGCAAACCCATCACCCTCCCTGAGCCCATCGCCGGCCTCGTCCGCGAACTGACCGCCACCCGCCACCGCGGCCGCAACAAGGACAGCTCCACCGCCGCCGACACCCCCTGGCTGTTCCCGGGAATCCGCCCAGGCACCCCACTCGACTTCGCCGGCCTCGACGAACGACTGAAAAAGATCGGCCTGCGCCCACGAGCCGACCGCTCCACAGCCCTGTTCGCACTCGCCGGTGAACTGCCTGCCGCCCTCCTCGCCACGCTCCTCGGAGTCACCACAGACACCGCAGTGACCTGGCAGCAGATCGCTGCCGGCGACTGGACCGCCTACGCCGCGGACGCAGCCCGCCGTCGGCGCACACCCTCGCAGCCCAGCTGACTCCTATGGTGCAGTCGGATATTGCAAGCCTCCGAATGCCCAGGCTGAGGACGGATTACGCCCATCCCTAACTGTTAGCACTCTCCGGACTGAGCTCGAGTGCTGGTCCGTGGAGGGCTGATGGAGACAGGCAAGGAGCCCCGGGAATCCCGCTGCCTCGGGCGCGCTACTGAAGTCCACAGACGGCCTGTACGCCATGGCCACGTCCCTAGAGCGACTGGCTCCGCGCACGGGCACGGCCGAACTTCGGCCCTCACCTCGCACACCACGCAGCGGCAAGATCACGAGTCGGAGAACCGCAGCATGAGTAGAAATACCGGGTGAGCCCGGGCACGTGCCTCTAGCGTGGTCCGGCCGGCGCTTGCCGGCTTGTACCGGCTGCACTGGAGTACCGATGGCTCTGCCCGCACGGCTCACCGCCGCCCTGGGACAACATCCTGACGGCCTCACTGAGGACGACCTGAAGAAGGCGGTCGATAACCAGATACCCGAGGGCGTCGACCTCGACTGGAAGAAGGACTTCTACCAGGGCACCGACGCGGGCAAGAAGGAGCTCGCGAAGGACGTGTGTGCCATGGCCAACACCGTTGGTGGCTTGATCGTCATCGGCGTCGACGACGGCAAGCAGGACTACGCCCACGCCCTGGCCCCTGCCGAGCCGGCCCCCGGCCGCGGCGAGGAATGGATTCGCTCCGTCCTCGCCAACTGGATACAGCCCGTCGTCCCCAACGTCGACGTGCGCTCTCTGAAATCCGCCGACGAGGGCAAGGTCTACTGGCTGATCACCCTGCCTCCGAGCACGCAGGCTCCGCACGCGGTTGCGGCCCCAGGCAACGACTACAACTTCCGCGTGCATGTCAGGCACGGCACCACCACGCGCACCCTCGCCGAATCCGAGATCGCTCAGCGCTACCGTGACCGCTTCCACGCCGCATCCTCGGACATCGACCGCCTGCACGATGTCTTCACCGCAGGCCTGCGGTGCCTGACCACCCACGTGACGGCCGAAGTGCCCGCCGGCGGTAACCGCGCCTCCTGGTATCCGGTCTGGGCCACCGTCACCGCGGTCCCTGCAGTCCGCGGCAACTGCTCCCTGACGACCCAGGCGGAGCGCACCGCAGCTCTCGAGCGCTTCTCCACGCTCGCCGGCCAGGCGGTGACCAACAGTATGCAGCCAGACCACCCTGCTCTCGTCGGGCGTCGCCAGGTCCGCTTCGAGGGGATCCCCACCGGTCAGCTCCATCAGGACGGCTCCATCTGCGCTGCGTTGCCACTGGAAATTCGGGCGGCACCTCACGACCCCGACGGCCCCAAAAAGCTGTACCAGCGAGGCCTCGAGCTTGCGCTGGTGGCCCAGGTACAGGCGGCTGCGGCCTGGGCTGCAGAGACCGGCGCGGCGGGCGATCTGCTGCTCTCAGCAGCACTTCACTGCTTCGACGACGATCTCGGCTCCTTGCGTCTCGTTGTCTCGCAGAGCGCATTCCAGCACGGCCCCGCCGGACCTCTGCCGGCGACGCCCGCCCAGACCACGGCGGCCCTGGCCGCCATCACCACCGACAAGAAGGAGGCCGTCATCGCGGCCTACTCCCTCGTATCCGATCTCTTGGCCGACATGGGAGCCCATCAGCCCCACGTCCTTACCCCCGACGGGGACATTCGACTGGACCGTCTCGAGGACTACCGCAGCACACTCACAGGCTGGGACGCGAAGTAGGAGCGGTAGCCGCTTACCGGCAGCTCAGCGAAGCTCCCCAGATCGCCTTGGTGCCTTCGCCGAGCTGCCGACCCAATGACCTTGAAGGACACGGTTCGAGCGGCAACATGGCATGCACCGCAAGGCGGAGATGCTCCCATCGATAGCCGTTGACCCCGTCGCGCGGGGCGCCCGCCATCGTGCTCGCGTGGATCGGGTGTCGGAGTGCTCCGGCATGATGATTCGGACAGAGCGGTCGACGATGGCGAGGCGCGTGCTCATGAGACTGGAACTGGACCGTGATTGGGTCGTGGGCGAGCCCATCGGCGAGCGTGGCGGCTTCGGCGCCGTCTACGCGGCACAGGACGCCGACGGCTTGCCCGCCGCGGTGAAGCTGATACCGAAGCGGCCCGGTGCCGAGCGGGAGCTGCTGTTCACCGAACTCGACGGCGTGCGCAACGTCGTTCCGATCCTCGACAACGGTGAGCACGAGGACCACTGGGTGCTTGTCATGCCCCGGGCGGAGAAGTCCCTGCGGGCGCACCTGCAGCAGCACGGAACCCTCGCCCTGGCCGAGGCCGTGCGTGTCCTGACGGACATTGCCGAGACCTTGACCGACCTCGACGGCCGGGTCGTCCACCGCGACCTCAAGCCGGAGAACGTCCTGCTCCTCAACGGGCATTGGTGTCTGGCCGACTTCGGTATCGCTCGCTACGCCGAAGCAACCACAGCCCAGCACACCTACAAGGGCGGGGGAACCCTCCCATACATGGCACCCGAATGCTGGAAGTACCAGCGAGCCACCGGCGCGACCGACATCTATGCCCTGGGCGTCCTTGCCTACGAGCTCCTGGAGGGGACCACACCCTTCACCGGACCAGCCGAGCACGACTACCAAGAGCAGCACCTGCACGGCACACCACCGCCGCTTGCCACCGCACCTGCTCTACTCGCTGCACTGATCACCGAATGTCTCTTCCGTGCCCCCCAGAGCCGCCCCGCGGCCGGCAACGTGCTGGAGAGACTGCACCGCATCCCGACCGCATCCCTGTCAGGCGGGCCGGCCGCACTGGCAGAGGCGAACCGGGCCGAAGCTGCACGCCGCTCTGAAGCCGACCGCCAAGCGTCAGCGGAAGCGACCGAAGCCGAGCGGCGCCGGGACCTTCTGGAAGCCGCCCGCACATCGCTCACCCTCATCTCCGACCAGCTGCTGACGACGATCACGAACATTGCCTCGACGGCTGAGGTGCGTAGGGGCAACCAGGGAGGCTGGACCGTCCGACTGTCCAGCGCCCAGTTGACCTTTACCGGGGCCAAGGAGACCAACCCCAGCCTCTGGAACACCGAGACGATGGCGCCGTTCGACGTGATCGCCCACGCGACTATCCAGCTCAAGATCCCGCAGAACCGGCTCGGCTACGAGGGGCGCAGCCACTCTCTCTGGTACGCGGACGCCAAGACGGCCGAGCGATACCAGTGGTTCGAGACGGCCTTCATGGCGACACCGCTGCGCAGCGTGATGTCGACGATGGACCCGTTCGTCCTCGACCCCCACCACGAGGCTCGCGGGGCGGTCGGCCCTGGCATGGCCATGCACCAGGTGGCCTGGCCCTTCACCCCTCTCTCGATCGGCGATCTGGACGAGTTCATCGACAGGTGGACGAGCTGGCTGGCCAAGGCGGCCAGTGGAGAGCTCGGGCACCCCAGCCGCATGCCTGAGCGCGACCCGCACGGATCCTGGAGGAAGTGATGCATTCGAACACGGCGCCCCATCGGCTGGAGCGGGCGCCGTTCTCACGGTCATCGTCTGGACGGACTGCGCTCGGCAGCGGCCCGCACGGGACAGGCCCCGGTGACGGGACGCAGTACAGCCGGGACTGCCTATTCGGCCTCTTTTCGTTGTTGCGCTTCTAGCGGGTGAACGCGGTCTGGAGGAGCGTCCTGACCAGCTTCTTGGTCTCCGCGGGCGGGGCCCCGGCACCATCCAGTTCGTCACGCCTGACCGGCAGGCGGCCAGATTCCGTCGATGAGCCACGGCCTAGCCACAGCCTCCAGCTCCTGCGAAAACCTGTCCCCACCGCCGACCGCCATGTGCTGCGCCCACTGCCTCGTCGCGCCCGCGGCCCAGTCCGCCAACTGGAGTTGCTGGTGCGTCTCACTATCAGCGAATTCGATCCCGAGGACCGGCAGCTGCCGACTGAACTTGCCCGGCCGGGCGGGGTCCGGGAAGAAGTGCACCGTCCGCAGCAGGACGGCGTTCCGGTCGATCACCTTCGACTGGTCGTGGACGAGACGGAAGTGCCGACCAAGGCTCTCTCCGAAGCCGAGCCCCAGGCAGTACAAGGCGGTGACAGCCGGGTCGATTTCGTCCTTGTGGTGGCCAGCCGCGAAGCGCGTCGCCGTCTCGTCGGCGATGTCACGGCACCGCTCCAGCTCGTCGACGAACCGCAGGAAGCCCGTGTGCTGCACGGAGGCCTTGAGGGCAGCGATGGCCTCGAACAGGTCATCGGTCGCGACGCGCCCACGCACCCAGTCGACGAAGATCTGGAGCAGCCGCTCGTAGGCGCCCGCGTCTCCCAACACCGGGCCGCCGAGGTACAGCGCCTCGGCGAAGCGCAGCGACTGCTTGCCCTCGTACAGGTTGATCCCGTTGGCGTATGCCCGCGGTTCCACCAGCAGATCGACCAGCTTGGTGATCACCATGAACCGCTTATGCACCAAGTACGTCTGCACGCTCCCCTCGGGTAGCCGAGAGAACGCCCGCATCAGAGCCTTCCGCCCGCCCGAGGAGCCCGCGAGGGAGCTGTACTTCGGTTCCTTCACGTTGGCAGGAAGCTGGGCGCGGACCTCGTCGACGATGGCGTCGGCGAGGTCGTCGGGCAGGTGAACCCCGGCCACCGTGAATACGGGCTGATGCACGTCAAGGAGGTTCTGGCCCGAGTTGGCCGACTCGTCGACGTAGACGACAGCGGCCTCAGGAGGCGACGAAGAGGACATGTGTGAAGGATGCCCGCCAACATCGGGGCGGGGCCATTGCGTTTCGACGGCCGCGAGGGCAGGCACCCCGGCGAGAGTACGGACAGGAGTTGACCCGGACCACCGGCATCGCGCCCCGCGCCTACGCGTGGGTGGGGTCAGCGCCGGTGGTCAGGAAGCCCACTCCAGCCCGAGGGCGGCTAGTGCGGCGAGCTGCTCGGGGGTGAGCTTGGCGCGGCGGGTCTTGATGTTGGAGAGGAATACGCCGAGCTTCACGGCGTGCTCCTGGCCGTCAACGGCGACGGTTTCTACGTGGCTCCTGGGGACCGTGAGAGAGCCCGTACGGGTCTTGTACTGCGCCAGGGCCGCGGTGCCCCGCTCGAAGGCCCCAGAACCGCCCGTGCGGGCCTTTGCGGGGGCTTCCTGCCCCGGCGGTAGGGGCTGGATGCCGAGTCGTCCCAGGCGTTCGCGCTGTTCGTCCATGAGCCTTGCCCACACCGTGTGCTGGCACTGTTTCTGGAGCCATCGTCCGATGTCCATGCCATGGACGGTGACACCCGGCTCGATGCGTGCGGGGGCGGTCTCCTCGGCGAGCATCTCCCGCACCGCGGCGTAGTGGCGCTGCCAGTCCGGGGCCCATGCCGGGTTCCATTCGGGGTCGATCGCGGCGAGCGCGGCTTCCCGTTCGGGGTGGCCGACCAGCGCGCCGGGGCGGCGCAGATTCGAAATCCACTGTCCCAACGGCCGGTCGAGCGCTGTTGCGGTGCGGGGGCAGCAGAGGGTCCAGTGCTGTTGGTAGTAGACGCGCGCCGCGGCCAGGTTCTCCTGGAACGCGGCGTCGGCGGCGTCCCACACCATCTCCAGCGCCTCCAGCCGGGCGGCCCGCTTGCCGGTCATCTGCCCGGTACCGTAGGCGCGTCGCTGTTCCGCCACCCACCGCCCGAGGGGGTAGGCCCCCTCCTTGTGGTCGTACGGGACCCGAGCGTGCTGCTCACGCTGTGTGAACTTTTTCAACGCAGAGTAGCCGCGCCACCAATCCTGCTTCTCGACGTCGATCACGTTGAACGACACCCACTCGGCGACCATCACCGGGTCCCGCGGGGCGGCGAAACGGAGCAGCAGCCGTGATTCCTCCTTGCCTTCCTCGGGTGCCTCGCCGATATCTGTGGACGGGTCCACGAACCTCTTCCGGGGTTCTTGCGGGATGGCGAGTATCTCGATGGCCTCTTCATCGTGTGCCCGGAGGGCTTGCAATACCTTTACCAGATGGCGGTAACTCGGCGATGTGGGCATTTCCTCGGGTTTTTCGCCGGGCTTGAGGAATACCGGCACGATCAGGGACGCCAGTTTGCCCGCTCCGGGCTTTTGCCGGAGCGCCCGGCCGATGGCCTGGACGATGTCGTGCGGGGCGCCCTTCGGGTCCAGGAGGGCCACGCTGTCCACTGCTCGAATATCGACACCTTCACCCAAAACCCGACAATTCGAAAGAATCGCACGGCGGGCAGTCGCGCCGAACTCCCTGAGGACGGACCGGCGCTGCTCGGGGGCGTGTTCCCCGCACAGCCAGTCCGCCCACACCTTGGCGGGGTACTTGACGGGGTCGTCTGCGCGCAGTTTCGCGGCGACGGCCGGCAGGCCTTCGGCGTAGGCCTGGGCGTCGATGGTGCGGTGGTGGAAGGTGATGGTGCTCTGGAGCCCGTACTCGGCCATCGTGCGCAGCAGCGCGGCCTGCAGGGCCGCGATCCGCTGCCCACGGATCTCTTCCCCGTACGCCTCCTTGCCATACAGGCGATCCGGCGTGAGAACGGGGTCCTGGATCTCGGCAATGATCAGCTGGTAGCGGGCAAGGAGCCCCCGGGACACCGCCTCGGCGAGGCTGAGCTTGTAGAGGACCGGCCCGAAAATGGCCTCATCGTCCATGGAAGCCGCCATCTCCTTCGGCAGCGCCTCCCGTACCCCCTCGGACACCTCCCAGTTCGGCCGCTCCTGCCAGATCCGCGGCGTCGCCGTCAGATACAGCCGGCGCGCCGCCGGGATCACGCTCTGCGCGTGGATCTCCGCCCACGCCTTCCCCATCGACCCACTCGTCCGGTGCGCCTCGTCGACTACCGCGAGGTCCATCGGGGCCAGCTGCTGCCCGTAGACGCCCTCGAACGCCTCCGCCAGCACACCCAAGGAGGCGTAGGTGGCGTAGATGGTGACCGGCCCGGTGCCGTGCCACAGGGCGAGCTGCGGCGGACTCGTCGTGCACCGCACCCTCAGGTTCCACAGGTCCGGGTCGTCCTGGAGCGAACAGACCGCAACCGCCGGCCCCCTGTGCCCAGCCGCATGCCACGCCTGCACCGTCTGAGTCAGAAGATCCAGCGTCGACACCAGGACGAGCGTCCGCCCACTCGGCACCATCCGCTGCGCCGCGGAGGCGGCCATGATGGTCTTTCCCGTCCCACACGCGGCAATGACCTGCCCCCGCAGACCATTCGCTGGAATCCCTCCCGGCGGTACATCCAGGCCGCGCACAATGGCGTCAACGGCCTCGACCTGGTGATCACGTAGCTTCACGGTCATTACCGTGCTCTCCTTCTCGAGGAATCCGGCGTGCTTCGGCAGCGATTTCCTCGGAGGCGTGACGCGGGCCCCTGGTGGTGATGCCGTCTGATCCCAGACTCTACACACTACATCATCATGATGCATCCATCTCTGCCGATGGTCCGTCGTGCGGGTGATGCTTCGACAGTTCCGCCCCCTGAACGGGAGTTGTGAGTGTATGATGGCGGGATTCCGTTGGATGTGGCCACACGATCGGCAGAGTCAGGAAGGGGGTTTGGGTAGAGCGCAGCGGAGCCCGTCACTACGATGGGCCGGCCTTCGACCCGGCCGAGGAGCCACCACCCTCCCTCACAGGGTGGTGGCTTCAAATCCCAGACTCTACACACTGCCGCAGATGATGCACCGGCCCCTTGCTGCCAGCCATGGAGGCCCCGCTTGCGGGGACTCCCAGCAATTCGCGCTTGCGCGAATTGCATTCCCTCTGAATTCCGCTTGCGGAATTCAATTCCCGCGCTTGCGCGGGAATCTGGCCGTGCGTCAGCACGGCCGGCCCTCCGCGTGCGGAGGGGCGTCACAATTAGGCAGATAGGAAGAGGGTCGTGGAGGGGAAGAGGGTGGTTATGATGGTGTTTATCTCGGTGGTGGCCGTATAAGAA
>NZ_JBEZKE010000051.1:0-29745 GCF_040651555.1 Streptomyces sp. NPDC048424
GGGGTGATCCCCGCAGGGCGTCGAACGCAAGGTGCCCAGACGCTCCGACCCCCCGACACGTTCGGCGCCCGAGGAGACACCCCGGCGCGCGCCCGACCCCGTCACAACCGGCCCCCCGTATCCCGCCCGAGCGGCGCAGCCAACCGGCGCCCGACCCCGTCACAACCGGCCCCCACGTGCCCGGCCCGAGCGGCGCAGCCAACCCGCACACCCGACCCCCGCCCGGCCCAGGCCCCAGCCTTGCCTGGCCCGCCTCGGCCCGAGCGGCGCAGCCGACCGGCGGCGCAGCCGACCCGCGCAGCCGACCCACGCAGCCGACCGGCCCCACCCCTGCCGAACCGCCGGAGGCAACACGGCAACGGGCGGTACCACCGGCCTTCCGGTGGTACCGCCCGTTGTTGAACCGATCAGCGCGCGACGGACTCCTGCGCCGCAGGAGCGGCGGCCTCGTCCGGAGCCGCAGCCGGAGCCGCCGGCCCCGCGCCCCTCAGCGGCACCTCCTTGACGAACCAGGCCGCCGCGAACCCCAGTACGGCGATGCCCGCGCCGAGCAGGAACGCCGAGTGCGTACCGGCGGCCACCGCGTGCTGGTAGGCGTCCCGCACGACCTCCGGCAGCTTGGCCAGGCTCGCCGCGTCCAGCTGCGCGGACCCCGCGGCCCCGGCCGCCTCCGGCCCGAGCCGCTCGGACATGGTGTCCGTGACCCGGGTGGTGAAGAGGGAACCCATCAGCGCCACGCCGAAGGACCCGCCGAGCGTACGGAAGAGGGTCGCAGAGGACGAGGCGACGCCCATGTCCTTCATCTCGACGCTGTTCTGCGCGACCAGCATGGTGATCTGCATCAGGAAGCCGAGCCCGGCGCCGAGGACGGCCATGTAGAGCCCGGACACCAGGCGGGTGGTGCCGGTGTCCATCGTCGCGAGCAGGAACATCCCGATGACCATCAGCGCACCGCCGATGATCGGGAACATCTTGTACTTGCCGCTGCTGGTGGTGACGCGGCCCGCGATCAGCGAGACGACCATCATCGAGAGCAGCATCGGCAGCAGGAGCAGGCCCGAGTTGGTGGCGGACGCACCCTGCACCGACTGCTGGAACAGCGGCAGGTACAGCACGCCGCCGAACATCGCGAAGCCGACCAGGAAGCCGATCACCGACATGAGGGTGAAGTTGCGGCTGCGGAAGATGTGCAGCGGCATGACCGGCTCTTCGGCCTTGGTCTCGGCGTAGAGGAAGGCGGCGGTCGACAGCACGCCGACGACGATCAGGCCGATGACCTGGCCGGAGCCCCAGGCGTACTCGGTACCGCCCCAGGTGGTGACGAGCACGGTGGAGGTGATGGCGATGGTCAGCAGCGCCGCGCCGAGGTAGTCGATCTTCTGACGGACCCCCGACTCCGTCTTCTTCGGCAGGTGCAGCACCGCCGTCACCATGGCGAGCGCCACGGCGCCGAGCGGCAGGTTGATGTAGAAGGACCAGCGCCAGCCCATGTGGTCGGTGATGGTGCCGCCGACGAGCGGGCCGCCGATCATGGCGAGGGCCATCACGCCGGCCATCATGCCCTGGTACTTGCCGCGCTCACGGGGCGGGATCAGGTCGCCGATGATCGCCATGACGCCGACCATCAGACCGCCGGCGCCGAGGCCCTGGACCGCGCGGAAGCCGATCAGCTGGCCCATGTCCTGGGCCATGCCGCTCAGCGCGGAGCCGATCAGGAAGATGACGATCGAGGTGAGGAAGGAGCCCTTCCGCCCGTACATGTCGCCGATCTTGCCCCAGATGGGAGTGGAGGCCGCGGTGGCCAGCGTGTACGCCGTGACCACCCAGGAAAGGTGCTCCAGGCCGCCGAGCTCGCCGACGATCGTGGGCATCGCGGTACCGATGATCATGTTGTCGAGCATCGCGAGCAACATCGCGATCATGAGCGCCATGAGGACGACCCGTACGCTGCGCGGCTTCACCTCCCCCGAAGTCGCCGCAGGCTTGACTGAGTCCACCATGTCCACTCCCCTGGCCGCCTGGCCCTGCTACTCGCACTTCGTCCCGCACCGGCACTTACTTGCCGCCCGGCTAGTTCACTACACTGGGGACGGTAAACCCGTAACTAGCCGGGCGTCAAGTAAGTAAGTGGGGAGAGCCATGTCCAGCAGCAGTCCGCAGCGCCGCCGCGGCGACACGCGCCAGCGCATCCAGGACGTCGCGCTGGAGCTCTTCGTCGAGCAGGGGTACGAGAAGACGTCGCTGCGCGAGATCGCGGAGCGGCTGGAGGTCACGAAGGCGGCGCTGTACTACCACTTCAAGACCAAGGAAGACATCATCATCAGCATCTTCGAGGACCTGACCCGTCCCATCGACGAGCTGATCACGTGGGCCGAGGAACAACCGCGCACCCTGGAAACCAAGCGCGAGGTGCTGCGCCGCTACAGCGAGGCGATGGCGGCCGGCGCGGCCCTGTACCGGTTCATGCAGGAGAACCAGGCGACCATGCGCGAGCTGAGCATCGGCGAGACGGTGAAGGCGCGGCTGTTCCGCCTGGTGGAGCTGTTGCGCACGCAGGACGGCCCGCTGACGGACCAGGTCCGCTGCGTCAGCGCGCTGTTCACGCTGCACGCCGGGATGATGTTCCTCCAGCACGTGGAGGGCGACCCGGAGGAGACCCGCCTGGCAGCCCTGGAGGTCGCCACGGACCTCATCACCCAGGCCCACCACGAGGCGTAGTGACGGCGACGGCGGCGTCGGCTGCCGGGCCGCTCTGGGCGCCGCGGTGGGGTGCGGCGTAGGCGGACTCGGCCTGCCGCACGCCGACCCGGCCGACCGGCCCGGCGCCGGCCCGGTGGCGGTCCGGTGGCGGGCAGTCACCCCCGGAGGATCAGCTACCCGCCGGCACGGGCGTGGTGGCGGACCAGAACTCGTCCTGAACGTCCGGACGCGCGGGGTACGGGGCAGGACGGTCCGGGGTGTTCGGCTTGCCTGCGGGTTGTTGGACGGAGGAATCGGTCAGACAGGGGGTGCCGACTGACAGGAAGAACTGCCCCTTGCCGCCGACCTGCACCTCGAGGGAGTAGCCCTCCGGGGTCTCGGCGTAGACGGCAGGTACCTCCGCGCTGTTCCGGACGCTTGTGATCTTGTACCCGCGGCTCTTCCAGCCACGTTCGATCACTCCCAGGAGCGCGCCGCGGCGCTGCTCGGAGACGATGGTCATGATGCTGATCGTCCGGCTGACCGACCCCGTACCCGTGGCTGCGCCGGCCACGCCTTTGGTGCAGCCGCCGTCACTGCTCGGGCCGTGATTCCACTTCAGTTCGGGCTGCACTGCGGCGAGCGTGTCCTGAAGGATGGCATCGGCGCGCTCCGCGCCCTCTTGCATGTTCATGGTGGTCTTCCTGTCCGTCTGTCCGCCACTGCTCAGCCCGCAGCCACCGGCGAGGGCGACGAGCGCCAACAGACAGGCTGCCGAGCGTCGGGCTCGCGTGATGCGGAGGTGCCGCCGTCCGGGTCTCATCGATGTTCCTCGATCACGATCGCGTCGGACTTGCCTGAGACGATCAGCGCGATGTTGCCAGCGGACACTCTGCCCTTGTCCGGGTTGAAGTAGTTGGAGTGCGCGTCCATGGGGCCGCCGCCTTCGATGACGGGGAAGGGCCCGTCGTCAACCAGGAAGCGCTTGGCACCGAACTCCTTGCGTGCCGGATCCGTGCCGAAGTAGTTCTGGCTGTCGTCGGTGACGGCGTCGCCCATGACCCAACCGTGGACACCGCCGACGGCGCCTCCGATGAGCGCTCCACCCAGCGCACCGACCGGCCCGAGGGCCGACCCCGCGGTACCACCGACAACGGCACCCGCTCCGGCACCCACCAACAACGCCCCGGACTGCACCTTGTTGGGAGCCATGGACACGGGGTCGTGGTCGGAAGCCCCCACGAACACGTGCTCCTTGCCCACGCCCAGCTGGTCGGCACGGTGGGCACCTGTGCCGGGGCTGCCCAACAGCACGATGTCGTCGACGCCCGGGATCCCGCCGCTCTGTAGTGCCGCCTGCCCCAAGGTCACCGACCCGTACGAGTGGCCGATGGCCGTGACGTGGGGGTCGGGACTCTGGTTGGTGGCGCTGATCCCCGCCATGAACTGGTTGTACGCGGGCGCACCCTTCTCGGCGTGCTCGGTGAACATGACGTCCGTGTTGTCGATGACTTCCGCCGCCGGAAGCTGCGGCGCGTCGTAGCCGAGCCAGACGATCGACGCCGAGCTTTCATCGTGGATCCGGGCGCCCGCGGCGGTGTCGCGGGCGCGCTTGAGGTCGTTCCGGCGCGGCGGGTGACGCGGCGGCCCTCCGCGGTGGTGATGCGCAACTCACCGGCCGTCACCGAGGCCTTGGACCAGGGCCCGCCGGAGTGGGCCAGGTCCTCTCCACCGGCGCCGCTGCCACCGCCCGGGGCGTCCGCCGACGCGAGCCGCATCGCCGCCGGTTCGCCGAACAACTCTTGCCAGCGCGCCGGCAGATGCGTCTGTGTGCTCATATGCTGTGCCGCTCCCCCCGGGGCGCTCCCCCGCACCTACACCTCGTACGAAACCAACACCGGGATCTCGCACGCAAGCTCAAAAGGCATCGACATGGGGTTTGACCTGCGATGACGTAGCAGCCGGGGTCGCGGCCGGCAAGGAGTGCACGTACTCAGTTCCAGGCCCGGCGCCTGAGCCCGGGCACCCACCGGGGCCCCGGCGCCGGGGGTGGGCGGGTCAGAGCAGGCGGCGGTCCTCGGCCGTGATCGGGACGTCGTTGATGCTCGCCTCGCGCCGCCTCATCAGACCGTCGTCGTCGAACTCCCACTGCTCGTTGCCGTGACTGCGCCACCACTGGCCCGCGGCGTCGTGCCACTCGTACTCGAAGCGGACCGAGATGCGGTTGCCCGTGAAGGCCCAAAGCTCCTTGCGCAGGCGGTAGTCGAGCTCGCGCTCCCACTTGTCGGCGAGGAACGCGCGGATCTCGGTGCGGCCGGTGAGGAACCTGTCGCGGTTGCGCCAGACGGAGTCCTCCGTGTACGCGAGTGCGACGCGCCCGGGATCGCGGCTGTTCCAGGCGTCCTCGGCGGCCTGGACCTTGGCGCGGGCGGACTCTTCGGTGAAGGGGGGCAGGGGTGGACGCGTCACGGCGGATCCTCTGGGGTGGAGTGGGCGAGAACGATCGTTCTCCAGGCTACGAGAACGAGCGTTCTCGCCGCAAGGGGAAACGGGCTACCCTGCCCTCATGGACGACGAAGAGGCACGGACCCGACTGCTGGACGCGGCGGAGGAGCTGTTCTACCGGCACGGCATCCAGGCCGTCGGCATGGACCGCATCCGCACCGCGTCCGGGGTCCCCCTCAAGCGCCTGTACCGGCTCTTCCCGGCGAAGGAATCCCTGGTCACGGCCTACCTGGAACGCCGCGACCAGCGCTGGCTGGACTCCCTGTGCACGGCGGCGCTCGCCCCGGCGGAGCCGCGGGCACGGGTGCTCGCGGTCTTCGACTGGCTGGCGGACTGGTTCACCGAGCCCGACTTCCGGGGCTGCGCGTTCCACAACGCGTACGGGGAGCTGGGCGCGGTGGCGCCGGAGATCGTACGGGTGCACAAGGCGGAGCTCCACGCCCTGCTGGCCGACCTGGCCGCCGACCCGACCCTCGCCGATCAGCTCCTGATCCTGACGGAGGGGGCGACGGCGGTGGCCGCCCTGAACCCCGGCCCGGAGCCGGCACACCGGGCCCGGGAGATCGCGGAACTCCTCCTGGCGATGTGACACAGGTCACACGCGTTCGGCGCGCGAGGCTGTCACATCCGGGCCGCGTTTTCCGTCAAAGCTGTGTAACCGTCGACACGGCAAGGAGAGAACGATGGAAGCGCGTCTCAACTTCTTCGGCAACGCGGTCGCGGCCAAGTTCGCCCGGTACATCAACTCCGCGGGCAAGGTCATCTCGGACTCGACACTGCCGCACGCCACGCAGGAGCTGGTGAAGCTCCGCGCCAGCCAGATCAACGGCTGTGGATTCTGCACCGACATGCACTTCAAGGACGCCTCGCACGCCGGGGAGGACCCGATCCGGCTCAACCTGGTCGCGGCTTGGCGCGAGGCGAAGGTGTTCACCGACGCCGAGCGGGCGGCCCTGGAGCTGACCGAGCAGGGCACCCGCATCGCCGACGCGGCGGGCGGCGTATCGGACGAGGCCTGGGCGAACGCGGCCAAGTACTACGACGAGGACCAGCTGGCCGCCCTGGTCTCGCTCATCGCGCTGATCAACACGTACAACCGCATGAACGTGATCGTCCAGCAGCCGGCGGGCGACTACCAGGTGGGCCAGTTCGACTGATCCCCGGCCCGGCCCGCCGCGGTCCGGCCCCAACAGGGGAGGGGCCGGACCGCGGCGGGCTGGGTACGCGTACTCACGACAGATCCCCGGATCCTGCCGACCATGGGAGGAACCCACCCGGCCCGGGGAGAACCGATGACCGCTCGCACGCTCGTCCGCCTGACCTTCGCCAACCCCGCCTCGGCGATCTACCTGGGGCTCGTCGGCGCCGCCCTGGCCTACGCGACGGCCGTGACGCTGTTCGCCGCGGATCCCGGCTTCGTATGGGTGTTGCCCTCCCTGTTCGCCTTCCCGCTGTTCCTCTTCGTGCCGCTGGTGCACGCAGGGGAACCACCCGCCACGTGGGTCTTCCTCACCGAACTCGTGCTGTGCGTACTGGCCCAGTCGCTCGCCCTCGGCACGACGGTGGAGGCCGCCCGCGGCCGCCTCCGGCGCGGCGCTCAGGCCCGTCCGCCACGATGAGGCGCGGACGCCGGAGGACATCTACGTCCGGGCCGCGGTCGAGGGAGACCTCGGCAAGCCGCCGACTCCCTAGGCGCCGTCTGCGCCGCGGGGGAAGGTGATCTCGACGCGGCGGTTCTTCTTGCGGCCTTCCTCGGTGCTGTTGTCGGCGATCGGGTAGTCCTCGCTGTACCCGCGGACGTCGAAGACGACGGAGGGGTTGGTGACGGTCTTGGAGAGCTCGGCCTGCACGGCGTCGGCGCGCTGCTTGGACAGCTCCTTGCCGTGCTCGTAGCTGCCCTGGTCGTCGGTGAAGCCGAACACCCTTACGCGGGTGGCCTTCTGCGTGTTGATCTCGGCGGCGACGGCCTGGATGCGGGCGGCGGCCTGGGCGTTGAAGACGGCGCTGTTCTCCGGGAACAGCACCTCGGACTGTAGCGCCATCATGACGGTCTGGTTCGTCTCCTGCCGCCGCTGCTCCCCGCCGAGGTCTTCGACGACCTCGGCGATGTCCAGCACCTTGACGGGGGCGAGCGTGCCGCCCTGCGGGATCTTGAGCCCGGGGGCGTTGGAGTCGATGGCCACGGGGGCGGAGGCGGATGGCTCGGTGCCGGGGGGTACGGATGGCTTCACGTCATCGGCATGGGCGACCGCCGCACCGGCTGATTGAACGCCGGCAACGACGAGCCCGACGACGGCTGTGGCGGCGAGGACGCGGTGGCGTTTGGTCATGGGGTCACCCGGAGAGTTTGACGGTCGCCGTGGCGAAGGTGGGGAGGCTGAGGTCCACCTCAACGGTGTTGGTCGGCGGAGCGGGGAACTGCGCGAAGAACGGCATGGTCTGGCCGGCTTCGATGATGTTCAGCCCAGTCGTGCACAGACACCGGCCATCAGTGTCCCGGAGCACGTAGTACCTCTTCTTGCCAGCCTTGTCGACCAGGGTCACGCCGGCTACGGATACACCACTGGAGTTCAGCTCGTTACCGCGCCACGGCGCGGTGTTCACATACGCCGCACTGCCGGTGTTCTTCAACTGCCCTTCGACGGTCAGGAATCCTCCGGCGTCCCGGGCAGCCTTGTTGATTGTCAGCACCATGCCCGCCTCGCCGTTCACCGTGGCGATGATCTGAGGCGGCGGGGCATCCGTGCTCTTCACCGCTCCGGAGGCGGACGCCTCGCCGGCGCTCGGCTTCGCCGACGTCGACGCAGCGGGCTTGTCTGACTTCCCCTCGCCCCCACACCCGGTCAGGGCAAGGGACAGGACCGCCACCATCCCCACAGCCGCCTTCCCATGGGCCGCGCGTCGCCTCCGAACACTCATGTACTTGGCTTCCTTGTCTCTCAGTCGTCAGTCGATCAGGCGTATGTCGAACAGGGCCGCAGCCAGCGAGCGCCACGCGCGCGGTTGGGCGGGGTCGTAGTCCACGACGACCCCTTTGGCGCAGAAGAACTTGATCGGCCCGGGCGACTCCGGTGTCGGCGCCGAGCCGCCGCCACTTTCCGATCCCCCGGGTTTGACGTGACAGCGAGGAACGATCTCCGCTGTCGCGTCCGCTTCGCCGTGCTTTCCACTCGTCCCAGGGACAACAGAGTCCCCCACCGTTCCGTTCGTCGTCGCCCGGACACTGAACCGGGTGCCCGACCGGCTACACATCGTCGTCGCGTCATTCATGGCGGCGAAGTCCCGCGCTGCCACACATGCGCCGCCCGAAGTGTCGAACCGATTGCCCAGCAGGACCTGTTCCCAGTCCTCCGGCGAGAGAGTGACGAGGTCGATGCCGGGCACCAGGGTGTCTCTGGCCTCGCGCGCCGCCGCGAGCGCGGCGGCGTCCGCAGCGCCCTGGGCATTGCTGCGGACGATCGCCGCCTTGCCGATCGTGAAATACGCCAGAGCGGCGAAGAGGAGACCCGCCACGAGCACGACGTAGATGGGGAAGGCCTGACCGCGGTCACCGTCGAATCGGCGCCACGTCACTTTCCTGCCGTAATACTCGCGACGGCAGCAGTGATCTTGGTTGTAATGGCCTGCCCGATGCCCGTACCGATGATCGCGCCGATGATCACGACGACCACCAGAATGATCCCCAGGTACTCGAATGCCGTCTGGCCTCGATCCCTCGCACCCTTGCCCTCGTACCGCTTGCGCATCCTCGCCACGGTGTTCTGCAACATGGGGGTTCCCTCCCGGGCCGGTACCGGTGTCGATCTGCGGACGGTACGGCGAGTCACCAGTCGTAACCAAGGGTCCCGGGACCCAATTACGGACCCACTGCGCACTCTGTCTACCCATGACCGGTCACTCCTGGACGGGCGGTTCCCAGCCAGCGGGCTATCGCCTCGCTGCGCGTGGCGCTCTGGAGCTTCGCGAAGATGCGGTTGATGTGGTTCTTGACCGTCTTCTCGCTGATGAAGCAGGCGGCGGCGATCTGCTGGTTGCTCATCCCGGACGCGATCAGATCCATGATCTCAACCTCCCGGGAACTCAGCCCGAAGACAACAGAGTTGTGCATCCGCTCAGAAGACTGTGCCACAGCTCGTTGCGGATGCGAAGAGGCCCGGAGCTCCGCCAGCAGGGCGCTCGCCGCCGTCGGGGTGAAGTGGGGGCGGCCCAGCGGGGCGTCCCGCACCGCCCTCAGCAGCTCGTCCGTCGTGAACTCGCCGTGCACGAGGTAGCCGCCGGCGCCCAACGACAGGGCCTCGCAGATGATGTCGGCTTCCCTGCTGTACGTGAGCATCAGTACCGGGGCCAGCTGGACCAGGTGCGGCAGCGCCGAGATCCCGTCCACGCCCGGCATCCGGACGTCCAGCAGGATCACGTCCGGGGCGTGCCGGCGGGTCAGGCTCAGGGCCTCGCGGCCGTCCGCCGCCCGGGCGATGACGTCGAGGTCCCCGGCCGCGCTCAGGATGGCCGCGAGGCCCGCCCTGATGACCGGGTTGCCGTCGGCGATGAGCACGCTCAGCCGTGTCATGGCTCAGCCACCCCCGAACAGCGCGCCGAAGTCGACGTTCGCGCCGTAGACGAAGCCGCAGACCAGCAGGATCAGCGTGCCGGGGAGCATGAACATGGTCACCGCGAACGTCGCCTTCGGGACGGCCCGGGCCGCGCGGCGGCGGGCGTTCTGGGCGTCCGTACGGCGCATGTCCTCGGCGATCGCGATCAGGGTGTCGACGATCGGGGAGCCGAGCTCCTCGCCCTGCTGGAGGGCCGTCACGAACTGCGCCACCTGTTCGCTGTCGTTGCGGCGGCGCAGTTCGTCGAAGGCCTGGCGGCGGCTGACGCCCATGTTCATCTGCTGCAGCGTGATGCGGATTTCGTCGGCCCAGGGGCCTTCGTACTTGTCCGCCACCCGCTCCAGCGCCTGCCGGAAGCCCAGCCCGGCGCTGACGACGACCGCGAGTACGTCCAGGAAGTCCGGCAGGGTGCGTTCGATGTGGTCGCGGCGGACCCGGATCGCCGACCACAGGCCGGCCTCGATCCAGAAGAGCCCGAAGGCCACCATGAGCAGCGCGGCGACCAGCTGGCCGTTGATCAGCATGGAGAAGGCACCGAGGGCGCCCAGGGCCCCGTACACCGCGCGCCGCGCCGCGTACCGGTCGATCGTGAGCCCGGCCGGGTTGCCCGCCATGTCGATCTGGCGGCGCTTGCGGGCGACCCGTACGGGGCCCATCGCGCTCAGGACCAGCGGGGCCCAGCGGATGCCCATGCGGTCGACGAGGGAGCCGACCGCCGTCGTGCGGGTGGCTCCGACCTCCAGGGCGAGCGCGAGGTCCGTGGGCAGTTTCACGTCCGCGCGGTAGAGGCGGATGCCGTGGAAGGCGCCGAGCACCGACAGGGCCACGGCCAGTGCGAGCAGAAGTCCGATCATCGTTCCGTCCGCCCCCTCACACGTCGATCTTCGACAGGCGGCGGATGAGGACGAAGCCCAGGGCGAAGAGGCCGAGGGCGACGAGTACGGCCGTCTGGCCGAGGAACGCGCCCGTCATCCGGTCCAGCGCGCCGGGCATCATCATGTCGACGAGCAGCAGCGAGCCGAGTCCGATGGACGGGACGAGGTACGCCGTCACCGTCACCTGGGACAGCTGGGTACGGATCTCACGGCGGGTCTCCTTGCGCTGTTCGAGCGTCACCGTCAGGTTGCGCAGGCTGTCCACGATCGCGCCGCCCGCGCGGGCGGACAGGACGAGGGTGGAGACGAGGACGACCAGCTCCCGTGACGGAAGACGTTCGGTGAGTTCGCCCAGGGACTCCTCGATGGAGTGGCCCACGGCGAGGCGGTCGGCGACGCGCGCCAGTTCCTCGCCCGCCGGCGCCTCCAGCTCCTCGGCCGCGATGCCGATGGCCGTACGGAGGGCCAGCCCGGCCTGGGTGGCGTTGGCGAGGATGCGGGCCAGGTCGGGGAGCTGGTTGATGAACCGCTCCGTACGCCGCGCCCGCTGCCAGTTGAGGAAGGCGTTCGCCGCCCAGATGCCGATCACGCCCGCCACCGGACCGAAGAACGGCGCGAGGAGTGCGGACGCGACGAGCCAGACGCCCGCGATCGAACCCAGCATGTAGACGAAGAACTCGCCCGGGGTGAGGTCCAGTCCGGTGGTCGCCAGCTTCACCTCGATGCGGCGGCCCGGCTTGGTCTTGCGCAGCCGCCGGTCGACGCCCCGGAAGCGGCGCCGCCGCCCGAGGGGTTCCGGCATTCCGCTCGACGAGAGGCGCTCGATCAGGGCGGCGCGCTGGGCGCGCCCGGCGACGTACGCCTGGAGGCCCGCGACGACGAGCACGCACGCGAGCAGGGTGGCGCCGAGGGTGAGGAGGATCAGTGGGTTCACAGGGCGGTCCGGGTGATGTGCGGGGTGGTGAGGGGGTCGTCCGGCAGGGCGACCCCGAAGGCCTGCGGGATGGGCTGGTTGTTCATGTAGAGCCGCTCGGCGATCCGGCGCGGAAGCGGGTAGTACTCGAAGTAGCCGTGCACGCGCCCGTCCGCCGCCATCGGCTGGGCGGCGAAGCGGCAGACCGTGGTGATCCGGAAGGGTTCGCGGCCGTGGGATTCCAGGATGGAGATCTCCGTGACGCGGCGTGAGCCGTCGCCGAAGCGGGTCAGCTGGACGATGACGTTGACGGCGCTGTTGATCTGGTCCTGGAGGGCCTCGAAGGGGATCTCCACCTCCGACATGGAGGCGAGGGTCTGCAGGCGCATGAGCGCGTCCGAGGAGCTGTTGGCGTGGACGGTGGCGAGGGAGCCGTCGTGGCCGGTGGACATCGCCTGGAGCATGTCGAGGGTCTCGCCGCCGCGGACCTCGCCGACGATGATGCGGTCGGGGCGCATGCGAAGGGAGTTGCGTACGAGGTCGCGGATGGTGATCTGACCCTTGCCCTCCACGTTCGGCGGGCGGGATTCCAGGCGGATCACGTGCGCCTGCTGGAGCTGGAGCTCGGCCGAGTCCTCGATGGTGATGATGCGCTCGCCCTCCGGGATCAGGCCGGAGAGGGCGTTGAGCAGGGTGGTCTTGCCGGTGCCGGTGGCGCCGGAGACGATCACGTTCATCTTCGCCGCGACGAGGCCGGAGAGCAGGAGGAGCATCTGCTCGTCGAGCGAGCCGAGCGCGATCATCTCGTGCAGGGTGAAGGCGCGCGGGAAGCGCCGGATGGTGAGGGTGGCGCCGGTCAGGGACAGCGGCGGGATGATGACGTTGACGCGTTCGCCGCTGGGCAGGCGCGCGTCGACCATCGGATTGGCCTCGTCCACGCGGCGGTTGACGGTGGAGACGATGCGCTCGATGGTCTGCATCAGCTGCTCGTGCGAGGCGAAGCGGATGGGGAGCTGTTCGACCCGGCCGGCCCGCTCCACGTAGATGTGGTCGGGGCCGTTGACCATGATCTCGGAGATCGAGGCGTCTTCGAGGAGCGGTTCGAGCACACCGAGGCCGAGGGCCTCGTCGACGACCCGGCGGATCAGCTGGGCGCGCTCGACGGTGGAGAGTACGGGGCCCTCGCGGCTGATGATGTGGCCGAGTACGCGCTCCAGGCGCGCCCGGCGCTCGGCGGGCGCGAGCGCGGACATCTCGGCGAGGTCGATCTCCTCCAGCAGCTTGGCGCGGTAGGAGGAGACCAGCCGGCCGTCCTCGCGGGGGCTGTGGCGGTCGTCGGGGGTGTTGACCCGGGAACGCAGGCTCATGGTCCGGTCACCTTCGGGTCGTCGTTGGGCATGACTGCCGTGGCCCTGGCCTCGCCGGTGGGAAGCCCGGGGATGATCGAGTTGATCCGGATGGTCACGGTCGCGGTGATCGCGTCTCCCCCTCCGGGCACACTGACGGTCGCCGGGAGCCCCTCGCGGATTGCGGCGTATCCCGCGGCCTCCCCCCGTCCCGGGTGCTGGGCCTCCACGCGCGCCGCCGTACGGGCGGCGGTGTCCGCCTGCTCGTGGACGTACGCGACCCAGCCGAGCTGGATCGCGCACAGGGCGACGAACAGCAGGATCGGCACGAAACCGATGTACTCCAGGGCCACTTGCCCCCGGTCGGAACGGATGCGTCGCCTTCTCATGTCACTTCGCCTCCTTCTCCAACGCCGCGCCGCCGGTGCCGTCGATCTCGCCGAAGTCGAGCCCCGGGAAGAGGACGGGGATCCCCAGGCGGACCTTCACCTGGTAGATGTCCCCGGACTTTCCGCAGTCCACGTCGAACTTCCACGCGTCCCCGATGTGCTCCTTCGCCGCCGCCTCACAGAGACCGGCATCTCCCGTAACCGCCCCCGCCCGCGCCGCCTCGTCCGCCGCGTTGCCCGCCAGGGAGAGCGCGTAGCCGATCAGTACGCACTCCCACACCGCCGCCACGAGCAGCAGGATCAGCGGGACCATGCCGACGAACTCGATCGCCACCTGGCCCCGGTCCCCTCTCCGGGCGGGCATCCGTCAGCCCTCCCGGCCGCGGCGCAGGCGGGAGACCGGGCCGGCCGCGCGGACCGCCACCGCCGCGCCCGGGGTGGCGGGGGCGGCGGCGTCCGGGGCCTGGAGGAGGCCGAGTTCGCCCGCCAGCGTCCACAGGGCCTGCTTGACCGTCGAGCGGTTGTCGAGGTCCTGGACCCGGCCCGCGTCCACGACCGCCTGGAGTTCCTTGAAGGCGGCCGGGACCGGGGTGCGGGTGGCGCGGGTCTTGGTGATCTTCTCGATCAGGGCGGGCTGGATCTCCGTGTGCTTGCTCCAGCGGTTGACGACCATCGCCGTGTCCTCGGCCTTGCGCACCTGGAGGCGCTCCCACATCCGCACCATCCGCTTCGCCGCCCGCACCGCGACCACGTCCGGGGTGGTGACCAGCACCGCCACGTCCGCCATCTCCACGGCGGCGGCGTTCGCGCCGGTCACCTGGGTGCCGCAGTCGATGACGACGAGTTCGTAGCGGCTGCGCAGGGCCCCGACGATGTGCCGGGCGGCCCGGTCGTCGACCTCCTCGCCCCGCTCCCCGTCGGCCGGGGCCAGCAGCAGCGCCAGGCCCGTACGGTCGTCGTAGACGGCGTCTTGGAGGACCCGCGGGGAGATGTCCTGGATCCCGGCGAGGTCGGCGATGGAGCGGCGGAACTGCACGTCGAGGTACGAGCCCACGTCGCCCGCCTGGAGGTCCATGTCGACCAGTGCCGTACGCCGTCCCGAGGCGGCCGCGGCCAGTGCGAACTGCACGGCGGTGAAGGTGGTGCCGACCCCGCCCTTGGCTCCGGTGACCGTGACCACGCGGCCGCCCGGCCCCGTGAAGACGTCGGCGGCCGAGCCCTTGCCGAGGTGGCGGCGTACGCCCACGGACCACTGCGCGGCGGCCTGGACGCGGGCGGCGAGTTCCTCGTAGGAGAGCGGGAGGCCGATCAGGCCGCGCGCGCCCGAGTCCATGGCGGCGGAGAACAGCCCCGGGCCGGCGTCGGAGGAGACCAGGACGACGCCCACCGCCGGGAAGCGCAGGGCGACTTCGCGGATCAGTTCCAGTGCGGGGACCGGGCCGATGCGCTCGTGGACGAGGACGACCTCGGGCAGTTCGTCGATGGAGTCGACGGCCAGCCGGGCGAGGGTGTCCAGCAGCGAGGTCGAGTCGGGGACCGGTGCGGACGGCTCTGCCGACGGGAGCTGGCTGAGGAGGGTGGAGATGGCACGCGCGGCGTCCGGGTCGCCGACCGCGGGGAGGATTCGGGTGGTCATCCGTGATGCCTCACTTGTCCCCGTCGAGGGTGTACGTACGGTCGCCCGGGGCGGGTGCCGAGTCGGTGCCGGGGGCCACCAGGGCCAAGCGCACGTGTTCCGCGAAGGACTCGGCGTACGCGACGCGCTGGGTGTCCTTGGTGTTCAGGGCGAAGGTGATCGGGACCGCCTCGGCGGGGCCCTTGCGGTCGCTGTCCTTGGATTCGAGGGCGGTGAGCCGGCCGACGCCCAGGACCCGGGCGTTGGCGACGATGATCACCGACCGCGAGGGGTCGGTGTCCTTGGCGCCCTTGAAGGTGGCGATGATGTTGACCTTGGCGCCGGAGGTGATCTTGCCGGCCACACCCGTCGCCGCGTCGATCATGATGGCGATCTCCTGCTCGCCGGGCTGGAGCTGCGGACGGTCGACGAACATGTCCGCCTGGAGCAGCGAGCCCTTCTTCAGGGTGGTGAGCGCGATCTTGTCCTTGAGTGTGCCGAGGTCGGTGACGGCGGTCTCGGACAGCCAGCGCTTGGGGATCCTGACCTCCTCGAACTGCCCGGCGGCGAGCGGGCTGTACGGCGCTATGTCGCCCTTGGCGCGGTAGGCCACGACCTCGGCGCCGACCTTGGAGTTGACGTCGCCGATCACGACGAGGACTCCGGCGAAGGCGCCCAGGGCACACAGGACCGACAGGAGCAGCAGGATGACGCCGCGGCGCTGGCGTGAGTTCATCGGTCTTCCTACCTCGCCGTTCTTCGTTCGTTCGCAGGTGTCGGTCGGTCAGGGTCTGGATCGGGCGGTGCTCGCCGGGGGCGGTGGCGCGGCGGGCGCGGCCGTGAGCGGGGCGGCGCAGAAGCCGCAGCGGTCGCCGATGAGTTCGAGGCCGCACCAGCGGCACTGCTCGCGGCGGACCGAGGCGACCAGCTGGTAGAGCACGGACAGGTCCGGGATGCCGGCGGCGAACTCGACGAGCTTCTGGGTGCCCCACCAGCCGGGCGAGCCGGCGGGCAGCGGGTTCTCCAGGACGCCCTGCACCTGCCAGGCGGGGGCCAGTTCGGCCGTGACCCAGTCGGAGGTGAGCTGGCCGCGGGCGAAGGTGAGCTGCGTGGCGAACCCGGGTCCGGCGGGCACCGCCGCCGACGCCTGCGCCCCGGCGGCCCCGAGCTTGGCCAGGTGCGGCGTCGGGTGGGCCAGTACGGCGAACTGCGCGCTCGGCGACCAGGACCTGGCGTGCGCCCCCAGCCCGACCGGGACCCGGACCCGGTCGAGCTTGGCGACCGAGCCGAGCAGGGCGCCCGCGTAGACGTAGTGGGACAGCAGCCGGGCCGCGGAGGCGATGATTCCGGGGCTGAAGTCGCAGACGCTGAGCTGGCGCAGCTGACGGACCAGCAGGGCCGTGCCCAGCGGCGGCAGATCGATGCCGAGGAGCGCGATCCGGTCGGTCTCCAGGATGGCGCGTACGGTGTGCAGCCGCTGGACGGTCGCGCGCGGGAGCCAGGGCGGCACGAGGGCCACGAGGTGGCCGTGCCGCTCCAGCAGCGCGCTGGTCTCGGCGAGCGCGCCCGCCAGGTCGAGCTGCTCGGGCGGGTGCAGTACGGCGGCCCCGGGCGTGTGCCGGTCAGGGGCCGGAAGGACCAGATCGGCGCTGGTGACAGCGATGGCGGTCGGCACGTGAATTCCCCCGTTCCCCCACGTTCACCCCGTGTGCCACGGGCCCGTCGCGCGCTGGACGCGAAGACGCCGCGCACGCGCACGTCCTGCGCGACCGCAAACGATCGACGAGCTTCCCCCTTGCCTCAGCACCATATCCGCGTCACCCCAGGCGGGGCAGGGCCTTGCCAATTCCCGTACGGCCGCCCTCTGTCACAGGTGGCGGGAAACCCGGACAACAGGGATCGACCCTTCGGTCATTTCAAGCCACATCGCAAAGACTCTTGACACGGGGATTGGTCTGGACCAACTTGGCAGCGCACGCCTTGAGTCGGACCCACCCCACCCGGTCCCCCTCCCCCTTCTCCACCTTCCTCCCCCCACCGGAGCCCACGTGAACCGCATACGCTCCCTCGCCTTCCCCCTCGCCGTCACCCTCACCGCGGGCGCCCTGACGGCCCTCGCCGCCGGTACCGCACAGGCCGTGGACGTCAACGTCGCCCGCAACGGCGGCTTCGAGTCGGGTCTCGCCAACTGGTCCTGCACCGGCGGAACCGGCGCCTCCGTCTCCTCGCCCGTCTACGCCGGAGCCGGCGCCCTCAAGGCCACCCCGGCCGGACAGGACAACGCCCGCTGTAGTCAGACCGTCACAGTCAAGCCGAACTCGACCTACACGCTCAGTACGCAGGTCCAGGGCAGCTACGTCTACCTCGGCGCGACCGGGACCGGCACCCAGGACGTCTCCACCTGGACCCCCGGATCGGGCGCCGGCTGGCAGAAGCTCTCCACCACCTTCACCACCGGGCCGAGCACCACCCAGGTCACGGTCTACACGCACGGCTGGTACGGCCAGCCGGCCTACGTCGTCGACGAGTTCAGCGTCTTCGGACCGGACGGCGGAGGCGGCACGGACCCCGGCCCGAGCATCCCCGGAGCCCCCGCCGGGACCGCCGTTTCCGGCCAGAGCGCGAGCGCTCTCACCCTTTCGTGGAACGCGGTCGGCGGGGCCGCCGGCTATTACGTGTATCAGGACGGCGTCCGCGTCCAGACCGTCACCTCGGGCGCCTCCACCCAGATCACCGGGCTCGCCGCCTCGACCTCGTACTCCTTCCAGGTGAGCGCGTACAACGCGGCGGGCGAGGGCCCGAAGTCGGCTGCGGTGACCGGCACGACGACCGGCGGCGGGAACCCGAACCCGAACCCCTCGGTCCCCAAGCACGCCCTGACCGGCTACTGGCAGAACTTCAACAACGGCGCGACCGTCCAGAAGATCTCCGACGTCTCCGCGCAGTACGACATCATCGCCGTCTCCTTCGCCGACGCCACCACCACGCCCGGCGCCATCGCCTTCAACCTCGACTCGGCCGGCCTCGGCGGCTACACGGTCGCCCAGTTCAAGGCCGACATCGCCGCGAAGAAGGCGGCCGGCAAGTCGGTCATCCTCTCCATCGGCGGCGAGAAGGGGACCATCTCGGTCAACGACTCGACCTCCGCGAACAACCTCGCGAACTCCGCGTACGCCCTGATGCAGGAGTACGGCTTCACCGGCATCGACATCGACCTGGAGAACGGCCTCAACCCCACCTACATGACGCAGGCGCTGCGCTCGCTGTCCGCCAAGGCCGGCCCGTCGCTGGTCATCACCATGGCCCCGCAGACGATCGACATGCAGTCCACGCAGGGCGGCTACTTCAGGACGGCGCTGAACATCAAGGACATCCTCACCGTCGTCAACATGCAGTACTACAACAGCGGCTCGATGAACGGCTGCGACGGCAAGGTCTACTCCCAGGGCTCGGTGGACTTCCTCACCGCGCTCGCCTGCATCCAGCTGGAGGGCGGCCTCGACCCCTCTCAGGTGGGCATCGGCGTCCCGGCCTCGC
Organism: Streptomyces sp. NPDC048424; assembly: GCF_040651555.1. Classification (NCBI taxonomy): domain Bacteria; kingdom Bacillati; phylum Actinomycetota; class Actinomycetes; order Kitasatosporales; family Streptomycetaceae; genus Streptomyces; species Streptomyces sp. NPDC048424. The sequence continues at coordinate 18,470 of NZ_JBEZKE010000051.1, forward strand.
CGAGCGGCGCGGGCAGCGGCTACGTCTCCCCGACCATCGTCAACAACGCCCTGGACTGCCTGGCCAGGGGCACGGGCTGCGGGTCCTTCAAGCCGTCGAAGACCTACCCGGGGCTGCGCGGTGCGATGACATGGTCGACCAACTGGGACGCCAAGGCGGGTAGTGCTTGGTCGAACTCGGTGGGTCCGAAGGTCCACGGGCTCCCGTAGGCGGTACGTGTGGGGGTGGCCGGATCGGTTCGGCCCGCGCGGCGGGTCCTTGACCGGGACATGCCATGAGAGCACGCTGTGCGCGTCCGCACGGCTACCCCCACACTCCCACCCAGGAGAACGCATGCGGCTCCATACCCGCCGGAGGGCCGCCGTCACGGCGGCCCTGCTGGCGCTCGCGCTGGGCGCACCCGCCTACGGCATGAGCGCGACGGCATCGCCACCGCCCACCCCGTCCACCGCCACCCAGGACGAGGCCATCGTCCAGTACCGGATCCACGGCCCCTCCACCCCCGCCGACCGCACCGCCCTGCTCCGTACGGGCGTCTCGATCGACGAGGTGGACGACCACACGGTCGTGGTCAGCGCGGACACCATGCAGGCGAAGAACCTGCGCGCGCTCGGTTACCGGCTCACCGCGCTGCCCGGGCCGCCGGACCGCTCGCTGCCCGGCATCGCGGCCAGCCCGATGGACTTCCCCTCGGCGGACGCGAAGTACCACAACTACGCCGAGATGAACACGGAGATCGACCAGCGCATCGCCCAGTACCCGGGCATCATGAGCAAGCGGGTGATCGGGAAGTCGTACCAGGGCCGCGACCTCATCGCGATCAAGATCAGCGACAACGTCGCGACCGACGAGGCCGAACCCGAGGTGCTCTTCACCCACCACCAGCACGCCCGCGAGCACCTGACCGTCGAGATGGCGCTCTACCTGCTCAAGGAGTTCGGCTCCAAGTACGGCACCGACTCCCGGGTCACCAACGCCGTCAACGGCCGCGAGATCTGGATCGTCCCGGACCTCAACCCGGACGGCGGCGAGTACGACATCGCCACCGGCTCCTACCGCTCCTGGCGCAAGAACCGCCAGCCCAACAGCGGATCCTCGTACATCGGCACGGACGAGAACCGGAACTGGAACTACAAGTGGGGCTGCTGCGGCGGATCCAGCAGCAGCAAGAGCTCCGAGACCTACCGGGGCGCGGCCGCCGAGTCGGCGCCCGAGGTGAAGGTCGTCTCGGACTTCGTCCGCAGCCGGGTGATCGGCGGCAAGCAGCAGATCAAGGCCGCGATCGACTTCCACACGTACAGCGAACTGGTCCTGTGGCCCTTCGGCTGGACCTACAACGACACCGCCCCGGGCCTGACCGCCGACGACCTCGCCGTCTACAAGAAGATCGGCACGAGCATGGCGGCGAGCAACGGCTACACGCCGGAGCAGTCGAGCGACCTGTACATCACCGACGGCACGATCGACGACTGGCTGTGGGGCAACCAGAAGATCTTCGCCTACACCTTCGAGATGTACCCGGAGAGCGGCGGGGGCGGCTTCTACCCGCCGGACGAGGTGATCGACCGCGAGACCGCGCGGAACAAGGACGCCGTCCTCCAGCTGCTGGAGAACGCGGACTGCATGTACCGCTCGATCGGCAAGGAAGCGCAGTACTGCGCGTAGCCCGCACGTGAACGGGGCGCCCCGCCGCCAGGGGGGCGCCCCACCCGCATGTCCGGCCGCGGCTCAGCCGAGGACGGCGAGGGCGTCGATCTCGACGAGCAGCCCGGCCGGCAGGCCCACGTACACGGTGGTGCGGGCGGCGGGGGCCTCCTTCAGGCCCTGCTCCTCGAAGTAGGCGTTGTAGATGCCGTTCATCTCGGCGAAGTGCCCGGTGTCGGTGAGGTAGACGCGGATCATCATCACGTCGTCCCAGCTCGCGCCGCCCGCCTCCAGTACGGAGCGGACGTTCTCCAGCGTCTGGAGGGTCTGCTCGCGCAGCGTCGGCCCGGCGGGGGTGGGCGGCTGCCCGTCGACGTGCGGGAGGAAGCCGACCTGGCCGGCGACCTGGAGGATGTTCCCCTTGCGCACGCCGTGCGAGAACTTCGCGGGCGGGACGGTGTGGGTGTCCGGGGTGATGGCGGTCTTCGCGGTGCCTGCGCTGCCTGCGGCGTTCGTGGTCACGTTCTCTCCTGTGCTCCTGAATAGTCCTGGCTGATGGCATCGGCGGTACGGAGGACCTGCGGCAGCAGTTCGAGGAGTCCCTCGGCGGAGACGACCACGCCGGGCGCGGAGACGGACAGCGCGGCGACGACCCGCCCGTCCGGCCCGTGCACGGGCGCGCCGAGGCAGTTGAGGGACTCCTCGTGTCCGCCGAGGTCGGTGGCCCAGCCCTGCTCGCGCACGAGGTCCAGCTCACGGAGGAAGGCGGCGGCGTCCGGGGTGGAGCGGGGGGTGTAGCGGGGGTACTCGATCCGCTCGGCGAGGGCCCGGCGCTCGGCCTCGGGCAGGTCGGCGAGGAGCAGCTTGGCGACGGCGGCCACGGTGAGGGGGACGGGTCTGCCGATGCGGGAGTACATGCGGACGGGGTAGCGGCTGTCGACCTTGTCGACGTACACGACCTCGTCGTCCTGGTGGAGGGCGAGGTGAACGGTGTGGCCGGTGGTGCGGTTGAGCTCGACGAGGTGGGGGTGCGCGATCTCCCGGACGTCGAGGTTCTCGATGGCCTCGGCGGCGAGCGCGAAGAGCCTCGACCCCAGTCGGTAACGGCCGTCGGGCTGGCGGTAGACGAAGCCGTGCTCGTCCAGCGTGCGCAGGAGGCGCAGGGCGGTGCTCTTGTGTACGCCGAGCTCGTCCGCGACTGCCCCGAGGGGGGCCGGGCCCTTCGCGAGCAGCGGCAGGACCGCGAGTGCCCGTGCCACGGACTGGCTCATTGCTCGTCCCCTTCCGTACGCGTCCGGACCGACCCGGCTCCGCCGGGCCCCGGGCTCCGCCCGGACCCGCGCCTCGATCGCCGGCGGGGCTTGGTTTGCGGCGCCGCGCGTTGACCCGCCGTCACCCGGGATGTTAGACAGCATGCAGCGGCATACGCAACGACCGTTGCACACCACGCAACCTCCGGGAGGCACCCGCATGGCCAGCGCCAGCGACCCCGTCCAGGACCTCGCCGACGAGCCGGTCGACCACCGGTTCAAGGGGCTCCCGCCGGACGCCCAGACGCAGGGCCTCACCGTCGGGCAGCTCGCCGCCCAGCGACGGGACCTCCACACCGGCGGCTTCACCACGCCCGTCCTGACCCTCGACGCCGACGCGCTGGAGCACAACCTCGCCGCGCTCGGCGCCTACGCCGCCCGGCACGACCTCGCCTTCGCCCCGCACGGCAAGACCTGCATGGCCCCGCAGCTCTTCCGCCGCCAGCTGGACCACGGCGCGTGGGGCATCACCGCGGCCGTTCCCCACCAGGCCCGCGTCTACCGCGCCTTCGGCATCCAGCGGATCTTCCTCGCCAACGAGCTCGTCGATCCGGCCGCCCTGCGCTGGGTGGCCGGCGAGCTCGCCGCCGACCCCGACTTCCGCTTCGTCTGTTACGTCGACTCCGTGCGCGGGGTCCACCTCATGGACCGGGCCCTGCGCGACGCGCCGGCCGTCGTCGACGTCGTCGTCGAGCTCGGCGCCGGCGAGGGCGCCCGTACCGGGGCCCGTACCGAGGAGGACTGCCGCGCCGTCGCCGACGCGGTCGCCGCCACCGCCACCCTGCGGCTGGTCGGCGTGGGCGGCTACGAGGCCGAGGTGCCCGAAGCCGACCCGGACCGCGTCCACGCGTACCTGCGCCGGCTCACCGCCCTGGCCGTCGAGTTCGACAAGGCGGGCCGGTACGCCGCCGACCTCGAGGAGATCGTCGTCAGCGCCGGCGGCTCCGCCTGGTTCGACGCCGTCGCCGACGTCTTCGCCGAGCTCCCGGAGCTGTCCCGCCCCACCCTGAAGCTGCTCCGCTCCGGCGCGTACGTCTCCCACGACCACGGCTGGTACACCCGCCTCACCCCCTTCAACCGCCACCCCGAAGAGGGCGGCCTGCGCCCCGCGTTCCGGCTGTGGACCCAGGTCGTCTCCCGGCCCTCCCCCACCCAGGCCTTCGTCAACGCGGGCAAGCGCGACATCGCCTACGACCTGGGCCTGCCCGAGGCCGAGCTGGTCCGCGACGCCCTCACCGGCGTCGAACGCCCCGCCACCGGCATCCGCGTGGTCAAGCTGTCCGACCAGCACGCCTGGCTGGAGACCGGCTCGGCCGACGACGTACAGGTCGGCGACTGGGTGGCCCTCGGCATGTCCCACCCCTGCACGATCTTCGAGAAGTGGCCGCTGATCCCGGTCGTGGAGGCCGACGGCACCGTCACCGACTACGTCCGCACCTTCTTCTAGGAACGGACCGGTGGACCTGGTCATCCGGGGGGCCCGCGTCGTCGACGGCACGGGCGGGCCCTCGTACACCGCGGACGTCGGCGTCCACGAGGGCCGGATCGCCGAGATCGGCTCCCTCCCCGGGGGCCGCCGGACGCTCGACGCGCACGGCCTCGCCCTCGCGCCCGGCTTCGTCGACATGCACGCCCACAGCGACCTCGCCCTGCTCCGCGATCCGGACCACAGCGCGAAGGCCGCCCAGGGCGTGACCCTCGAAGTCCTGGGCCAGGACGGCCTGTCGTACGCGCCGGCCGACGACCGGACCCTGGGCGAGGTGCGGGCCGCCATCGCGGGGTGGAACGGCACTGGGGACGACATCGACTTCGACTGGCGCACGGTCGGCGGCTACCTCGACCGCCTGGACCGCGGCTTCGGCGGCGAGGGCATCGCCGTCAACGCCGCCTACCTCGTCCCGCAGGGCACCGTCCGCGCCCACGTCCTCGGCTGGGACGACCGCCCCGCGACCGCGGCCGAACTGGACCGGATGCGGCGGCTCGTCGCCGACGGCCTGGCCGAGGGCGCCGTCGGCATGTCCTCCGGCCTCACCTACACCCCCGGCATGTACGCCTCCGGCGCCGAACTGACCGAGCTGTGCCGGGTGGTGGCGCGGTACGGCGGCTACTACTGCCCGCACCACCGCTCGTACGGCCACGGCGCGCTCGCCGCGTACGCCGAGATGGTCGCGCTGACCCGGGAAGCGGGCTGCGCCCTGCACCTGGCCCACGCCACCATGAACTTCGGCGAGAACGAGGGCCGCGCCCCCGAGCTGCTCGCCCTGCTCGATTCGGCCCTGGCCGAGGGCGCAGACATCACCCTCGACAGCTACCCGTACACCCCCGGCTGCACCACCCTCGTCGCGCTCCTGCCCAGTTGGGCGAACGAGGGCGGACCGGAGGCGGTCCTGGCCCGCCTGCGCGACGACGCCCAGGCCGGGCGGATCCGCCACGCGCTGGAGGTGGAGGGCGCGGACGGCTGCCACGGGGTCCCCGTCGACTGGTCGACGGTGGAGATCTCGGGCGTCGCCGATCCCGCCCTCGCCCCGTACGTCGGCACGCGCGTGGACGGTTGGGAGACGGCCCGCCGGCTGCTGCTGGACGACCGCCTCGCGCCGACCGTCCTCCAGCACGTCGGCCACGAGGAGAACGTCCGGGCGATCATGCGCCACCGCGTCCACACCGGCGGCTCCGACGGCATCCTCCAGGGCGCGAAACCGCACCCGCGCGCCTACGGGACCTTCCCGCACTACCTCGGGCACTACGTCCGCGAACTCGGCCTGCTCTCCCTGGAGGAGTGCGTGGCGCACCTGGCCGGCCGCCCCGCGGCGCGCCTGCGCCTGCCCGACCGCGGCCTGGTCCGGGTGGGCCACCGCGCCGACCTCGTGCTCTTCGACCCCGACACGGTCGCGGCCGGGTCCACGTACGAGCGGCCGCGGGCGCTGCCGACGGGCATCCCGCACGTCCTGATCGACGGACGCTTCGTCATGCGCGACGGGCGCCGGACGGACGTGCTGGCCGGGCGTTCGGTGCGCCGGACGGACGTGCCGGCCGGGCGTTCGGTGCGCCGCACCGCTCGGGATCCTCGGTAGATCAGACGCCTACGATGGGCGGCATGGTCGCCTTCGCCCTCGCCGCCCTGCTGTTCCTCGCGTTCTGCATAAGCGTCCGGCAGGACCGGCGCCGCTTCAGCAACGCCGTGCTCCTGGGACTGACTTTCCTCAGCGCCTGCTCCGCGCTGTTCCTCCAGGTGGGCAAGCTGCCCACCTGGGCGGCCGTCACGGTCGCCGTGTTCGCCTTCGCATCACCCGCGTTCGGCGTCCTGGCGCTGGGCGGCTTCCTCGTCCGCAACGGCGTGACCATGGTCCGCAAGGAGGGCCTCCGGCCGGCCAACATGCTGTCGATGCTCGCGGGCCTCGCGATCTTCGCGCTGATCGCCCTGCTGGTCCTCGTCGGCGTGGTCGGCTCCCCCGTACTGGGCGGCATCGCCGGAACGCTCACCGTGGTGGCCGGATACGTCTCCTTCGTCTTCTTCTGCTTCCTCGGCTACGCCTTCCTCTACGGGCGGATCAAGGTGCGCGGCGACGTCGACCACGTGGTCATGCTGGGCTCGGGCCTGATCGGCGGGGACCGGGTACCGCCGCTGCTGGCCTCGCGCCTGCGCAAGGGCCGGCAGATCTACGAGGGCCAGCTGGCCCGGAGCGGTCGCCCGCCCGTGCTGCTCGTCTCGGGCGGCAAGGGCTCGGACGAGAAGGTCGCGGAGGCCCGGGCGATGGCGGACTGGCTGATCGCGGAGGGCGTGCCGGCGGAGCACATCGTGCTGGAGGACCGGTCCACCACGACCGAGGAGAACATGCTCTTCAGCAAGGAGCTCATGGAGGCGCACGATCCGGCCTACCGGTGCGTGGTGGTCACCAACAACTTCCACGCCTTCCGGGCCGCGATGCTGGCGCGCAAGACCGGCGTCAACGGGCAGGTGCTGGGCTCCCCCACCGCGAAGTACTACTGGCCGAGCGCCACCATCCGGGAGTTCGTCGCGGTCTTCTGGGAGCACCGGACGGTGAACCTCTCGATCTGCGGCCTGCTGACCGTGCTCGGCGCGCTCGGCACCCTGGCCGCGGTCCTCGTCTGACCCCGGGCACGCGGAGGTGCCGTGACTCCCCCCTTGGCAGCCACGGCACCGGCACGCTCCCGTGCTGCTACAGGCGCTGCCACAGGGCCGGGACGTTCGGCGGCTCCCAGCCCGGCTGCGCCTGGTGCCCCTGGATGCAGCGGTAGCTCGCGCCGCCGTGGGTGACGGTGGCGCCGGCCGCGTAGACGGTGCCCGCCTTCCAGGTGCCGCCCGGCTCGGGCTCGCCGGGGCCGGGGCCCGGGCCCGGGTCGCTGCCGGTGACCTTGAGGGTCAGTCCGTACGCCGACAGGATCGGGTTCAGCGGCTGGAAGAAGGTGGTCCCGCCGCTGGAGCAGTTCCCGGAGCCGCCCGAGGTGACGCCCTGGGCCTGGCTCCCGGAGATGTAGGAGCCGCCGGAGTCGCCCGGCTCGGCGCAGACCGTCGTACGGGTCACCCCGGAGATGGTGCCCTCGGGGTAGGTGACGCTGGTGCCGTGCTGCTGGATCGTGCCGCAGTGCCAGCCGGTGGTCGAGCCGGATCGGCACACCGAGGCCCCGACCGGCTGCAGTACCGAGCCCGTGACCTGCACGTTCGCACCCCCGCTGCCCTTCACGTACGGGGTGGAGGCCCACTGGGTGTTGGCGGCCACCCAGGCCATGTCGTTGCCGGGGAAGACCGAGGCCTGGAAGGAGCCCTGCGCGACCTGGTTGAAGCCACTGGTGGTCGTGCCGGCGCGGCCGCAGTGCCCGGCGGTGGCGAAGCCGTTCACGGTTCCCTTGGTGACCGGGAAGCCGACCGAGCAGCGGCCGCTGCCGTTCATGTAGTACGCGTCCCCGCCGCGCAGGTCGTAGAGCGGACGCGGGGCCTCGGCCGTACGGACCACCGTGACCAGGGCCGCGTCGGTTCCGGTGGCGGCCAGCAGCCGCGCCGCCGCGCCCGGCTCGGCCTCCTCGACGACCAGGGTGTTGGAGCGCGGGTCGACGTACCGCACGGGGGTCCCGGTGGTGGCCGCCCGGTCCAGGGCCGCCTTGGCGGAGTCCAGGTCGGCGAGGGCGCGGGTGACGAGCTTCGCCTCGGCGCCGGTGGCCCGTATCGCGGCGGTGTCGGCGGCGCGGGTGGTGGCGACGGTGAGGGTGGCGGCGTCGGCCCCGTCCACCCAGGCCCCGGCGAAGGCCGCACCGAGCCGGTCCCGCAGCCGGGCGGCGGTCGCCCCCGCCTCGGCCTCGTGCGCCAGTCGGGCCTTGGCCTGCGTGGGGGTCAGGCCGAGGTCGCGCTGCATGGCGGCGAGCAGCTCGGGCGGGGCGTCGGCGGTGCGCAGGGTGGTCGCCGCCGAGGGGGCCGCGGGGGCGGAGTCGGCGGTGGCGCCGCCCGTCCCGGCCAGCAGCAGCCCGGCGGCGGCCAGGGCGGTACACGCCGTGCGGGCGTGTCGCTTGAGCATGGGGGATCTCCTCGGTTTCCGGGGGCGTCTGCGGAAACCGTAGAAATCCGAACCGGCGTACGGGAGCTGCCGGTTGGCCCCTCCCTCGGTGCTATGCCCGCGGCGTCGCGGGCGCCGAAGTGCGTTCATGGGCCGGCGGTCGGAGTATGGGGCCAGGGGAAGGGGAAACCGTAGGAGGTACGCGATGGTCAGTGAACCCGACGAGCAGCCCACACGGTCGGACCGCCTCTTCACGGGCGGGGAACGGCCGTACGACCCCGAGGACCTCGTGATGGCGACCGGCCACGACCCGACTCCGGAGCGGGTCGAGAAGGCACGCAAGCTGATCGAGAAGGAAGGCCCGCAGGTCATCGAGCGCTACCTGCCCTAGGCAGACCAGCACCCAAGGCTGCCCGGATGCCCCCGCCCTTGCCGGGGGCGTCCGACCTTGCCGGGGGCGTCCGCGAATTCCAGCCCGGCCGCACCACTCCAGCCCCGCCGCACCACTCCAGCCCCGCCGGCGTTTGAGGCGCGGGGTCCGGGGCGGAGCCCCGGCAGCGAAGCCGCGGCCGGGCGACGGGCTAGGCCGCAGACCACGGCAGCGCGGGCCGCAGCCCCCCGCCCGCCCTCGCCAGAGCCTCCGCATGCGCGGCCCGAGCCTGCTCCAGCACATCCGCGGCCCGGGCGGCAGCCCGCCCGGCGGGGTGCCAGCCCAGCAGGTGCCGCCACACCAGCGGCGTCCCGGCCAGCGGCCGCGTCACCACCCCCGGGGTCGCCGGGAACGTCGCCCGGCACAGTCCGACCGCCCGCCCGACCTGCACCAGGTGCACGCACGACGCCGTGTCCGTCTCGTAGACGCAGGCGGGCGTGAACCCGGCCCGCACGCACGCCGCGGCGAAGCAGTCCCCGAAGCACCCGTCCCCCGGCACGTCCGCCCAGGCCTCGGCGGCCAGCTCGGCCAGGTCGACCTCCTCGCGCGGGGCGAGGGCCAGCGGATGGTCCTCGGCCAGCATCACGTGCACCGGATCCCGCGCCACCTCCATCCAGGCGAGCCGCCCCGGCTCGGGCGGCGCGCTCTCCCCGCATACCCCGACCAGCGCGAAGTCGAGCCGCCCGTCGGCGACGCCCCCGGCGACCTCGCGCTCGGACCAGGAGGTGTACGTGGTCACCGGCACCCCGGGCTCCGCGCGCGCGAGCCGGTCCACGAGGCCGCCGAGCAGCGGGCCGTGCGTCCCGCCGAGCCGGTGGCCGTGCGCCCCCTGCCGGGCGAACCGCTGGGCCTCTTCCTGCAGCTCGCACACGGCGGGCAGCAGTACCCGCGCCCGCTCCAGTACGAGCTCCCCGAGCGGGGTGGCCCGTACGCCCTCCCGCCCGCGCACGAACAGCGTCCCGCCCAGTGCCCGCTCGATGCGCTTCAGCTGCGTGCTGAGCGCGGGCTGCGCGAGGCCGAGGGCGGTGGCGGCCCGGGTCAGACTCCCGGCGTCGGCGACGGCCCTGACGATCTTGAGGTGCCTCAGCTCCAGATCCATGCGTCGAGCTTGGTCCAGACCTACAAGGGTGCGCTACGGGTCGTGCGCATCCAGAATCGTTAATGCTCGTTAGCCGCCAGGGGGCCACGACCCTAAGGACAGGTAAATGCACGCACTCGATGTCGACTGGGAACACCCCACGGACCCGCGACCCGGCCCACGGCTCGACCACGTCCGCGCGTACGTGACCACCGCGGGCGCCGACGGGCACCTGTGGCACGGGGTCCCCACCCTGCTGCTCACCACGGTGGACCGCCACACCGGCCGCACCGTCCGCACCCCGCTGATCTACGGCGAGGACGCGGGCCGTTTCATCGTCCTGGCCGCCGGCCACGGCGCCCCGGACCACCCCCGCTGGTACCGGAACCTCACGGCCCACCCGGAGGTCCGCCTCCAGGTCGGCGCGGCCACCGTCAAGGCGACGGCGCGCACGGCCACGCCGGAGGAGCGGGAGACGTACTGGGACATGATGACGGCCCTCTGGCCCCCGTTCGAGGACGACCAGAGGGCCGCCCGGCCCCGCGAGATCCCCCTGGTGATCCTGGAGGGGTAGCGCGGACGGGGCCGCGGACGGGGCCGGGAGCTACGCGGCGGGCTCGAACTTCACCGAGCGCACTTCGAGGTCGTCGCGCGCCGGGTTGCCGTTCGCCCGGAGCCGGTACTCGGCGCCCGCGCAGTTCGCCCCCTTGTAGACGATCACCGCGGCGTCGGTCCGGTTGTGCGGGCCGTAGCCGGGCTGCACCTCGTCGTCGCCGACGGCGTACAGGTTGATGCACTTGCCGCTGTGCGGGTCGTGCAGCACGACCTTGTGCTCGAGTCCGAAGCCGTCGACGTACTTGTAGGAGAAGTCGCCGGTGGCGGCCAGCGCCGACGTCGGCAGGGACAGGACCAGGGCGAAGGCGGCCACGGCGGTGGCGGCGGCATTGCGGAGCTTCATGGGGAGGAATCCCTTCCGAGGGGGCGGGGGCATGCGGGCACGACCCTAGGAGGACGGAACGGGGCGAATCGATCCTCCAAGATCGCTCGGCGTGGCGCGGGTTGCCTCCGGCGGTTCGGCAGGGGCGGCGCGGGCCGTCTGCCCCGCGGGTTGGCTGCACCGCGACTTGGCTGCGCCGCTCGGGCGGGATACGGAGGGGGCCGGTTGTGACGGGGCCGGGCGCCGGTTGGCTGCGCCGCTCGGGCCGGGTGCGTGGGGGCCGGTTGTGACGGGGCCGGGCGCGCGCCGGGGTGTCTCCTCGGACGTCGAACGTGTCGGGAGGTCGGAGAGCTCGGCGGCAGTGCGTTCG
>NZ_JBEZKE010000052.1:0-28247 GCF_040651555.1 Streptomyces sp. NPDC048424
TCCACGAACGCACCACCGAACAGCTCCGCCAAGGACTCGTCCCACTCGTCCGGCACAACGCCACGCACGTCATACGCCTTGACGATGTTCGAAAGATCTGCGGCCACTGCCTGCCCTCCTGAGGTTCTGTGCGGTTCGGCAAACCTACCCTGAACCAGAAGCGCCTTCCGAGGCGAGCGGGGCGTCAGGAATCGGGCGATCTCAGGACGCGCAGGTGTCCACGACGGGTCTCGCCGGTGACCGGGCGGCCCTGGCCGGAGCCGCCGGCCTCGGCCGCGCGCCCGGGCGGACGGGCGGCTTCGCGGACCGCGTTGGCGAGGGCTTCGAGGTCGTCGCCACTGGGGCGGGACGGCCCGGAGCCGTCGGACAGGCGGACGACGTCCCAGCCGCGCGGGGCGGTCAGGCGCTCCGAGTGCTCGGCACACAGGTCGTAGCAATGGGGTTCGGCGTAGGTGGCGAGCGGGCCGAGAACTGCGGTCGAATCGGCGTAGACGTACGTCAGTGTCGCGACGGCAGGGCGGCCGCACGCGGTGCGCGAACAGCGACGTACAAGGCTCACGACGTTGGACGGTACCGCACTCTTGACCGGGCCGCGACGACTCCACCGCCGCTCACTCCCCCGTGTCGTCCTCGGGGATACCCTGCGGGGGTGATGGACACCCCTCTGCCTCCCTGCCCCGGCGAGCCCCCCGCAGGGGCCCCCACCGAGCCGCGTCCGCGCCGGCGGGACCGGCACGGACGAGGGATGCGCGGGCCGGTGGCCCCTCCTCAGGTGCCGCTGTCGGCGAGCCGGGCGGAGCTGTTCGGGGACCTCGTACGGGACTCCGTGGAGCGGCTGGAACGGCGCTGGCCGCAGCTGGGCGAGGTGGAGTTCCTCGTCGGTGACGTTCCGGGTCCGCCGGGTGGTGCGGACGGCGGCTGGAACGACGAGGCGGTGCCGCTGGGTGCGGTGTCGGAGTCGCGTGAGGGGCGGCCGGCCCGGGTGGTGGTCTTCCGGCGGCCGGTGGAGATCCGTACGAAGACGCGGGACGAGAAGGCGATGCTGGTCCACGAGATCGTGGTGGAGCAGGTGGCGGAGCTGCTCGGGCTGTCGCCCGAGACCGTGGATCCGCGGTACGGGCAGGAGTGACGGAGGCGGGGACCCGTGGGGGTCCCCGCCTCGTCGTCCGGTGGAGCCGGGTTACCTGGTCAGGACCGAGAGGTCCTGGGCGGCCCGGGGGACGGCGACCGTGGAGTGGTCGTCCGACAAGGTCTGGACGGTGAACATCGCGATGCCGTCGGCCGGGAGGGACAGGGTGCGGGCCGCGTGGACCGGGCCGCCCGAGAGGGTCTCGACGGTGAGCGCGTAGGAGCCCTTGCCGCCGGCCGGGGCCAGGGACAGCGTCTGCGTGGTGCCGGCCTTGACCGTGACCTCCTGGGAGGCCGGCTCGCCGCCGCCGGTGCCCGGCGAGGCCGTCACCTTGACCTTGGCGTCCGCGGCGGGGGCGGTCAGCGACAGCACGGACGTGTTCTCGTCGGGGCGGTTGTCGGCCACGGTCGCCCGGGTCCCGACCGGTCCGGCGGCCGGGACGAAGCCGAGCTCCTGCTTGGCGCCGCTGCCGCGGACCACCCGTACCGCCGCGACGACCGGGGCGGCCTTCTTGGCGTCGGCCGGGCCCAGCAGCAGCGAACCGGCCTCGCCGCGGGTCAGGTCCTTGAGGTCCAGGACGGCCGTCATACCGGCCTTGACGTGCAGCTGTTCGCTGCCCGCCGGGCTGATCGCGCCGCCGGGTGCCGCCAGGCGCACCTTCAGGTCCGCGTCCTCCTCGCCCGGTACGAAGGCCACGAGCCGTACGGAGGCGGCGTCGGCCGGGATGCCCGGCAGCACCAGCGAGCCCGCCGGGTCCGTGGAGGCCGGCAGCCAGTCGGCGCCCACGCCCTCCTCGGCGACCTGCACCGAGGCGCCCACCCGGCCCGCGCGGGTCGTCACGTGGGCGGTGGCGTCGGCGAGCTGGGCGCTCGGGACGAGGGAGGAGAGCAGGACGGTCTTGGTGGACTTGGGGTCGACGCGGATGTTCTCGCTGGTGCCGCCCTCGGGCTTGGCCAGTCCATCCGGGCCGAAGAGCTTGATGTCGACGATGGCCGCGGCGTCGTCGGGGTTGGTGAGGTGGACGTAGTCCTCGCGGCCCTTGGCCGTGCTCACCGCCGGGAACCAGAAGTCGGTGCCGGGCGCGGTGCAGCCGACGCCGAGCACGCCGCGGGCCCGGCCGACCGAGACCTTGGTGGTCAGCTGGGCCGTCCAGCCGGGGGCGAGGGCCCCGTCGGCGCTGCCGGTGAGGGCGGGCGCGTCGGCGCCGTTGGCGGTGGCCCCGACGGGCTTGCCCGGTTCCTTGGCCTCCAGCACCGGCTTGGCGTCCTTGGTCGCGCCGAGCAGCCGGGCCGAGCCCTTGCCCTCTCCGGCGGGAGCGCCGGGGGTGAAGGAGGTGTACGTGGTCTCCGCGATGTCGGAGGAGCTGGGCCCCGGGCACACCAGCAGGGACCGCTCCACCGGCATCCGGGCCGCGGCCGCCGCCTTGCCGTCGGCGGTCCTGCCGTCGGCGGCGGGGGCGGTGAGGGCGGCAATGCCGGTGAGGGCGGCCAGCGCCGCGGTCACGGCGGCCAGCGTCAGGGGTGCGCGCTGCTTCACTGCTGGGGGCTCCCGTCAGGACGCGGGTCGTGCGGTGCGTGGGGGTCGTACGGTGCGTGGGGGTCGTACGGTGCGTGGGGGTCGTACTGCTCGTACTGCTCGTACGGGTACTGCTGCTGCGGGTACGGGGCCTCGTAGGCCTGCTGTCCCGGCTGCCCCTGCTGTCCCTGCTGCCCCTGCTGGTCGTATCCCGGGTACTGCTCGTACGGGATCGGCTGCTGGGGCTGCGGTTCGTAGGCGTAACCGCCCTGGTCGCCGTAGGCCTGGTAGGCGTACGACTCCTCGCCGTAGACCGGCTGCGCCGGGATCTGCGCGTACGGGTCGGCGACCGCGGCGGTCTCCACCGGTACGGGGGCGGGCTCGGCCTCGGCGCGCAGCCGGCGGGCGCGGCGGCCCTCGCCGGCCTCGCCCGGGCCGGGCTGGGACGGGATCGCGGCCTCCTCCTCGGGCAGGTCGTCGTCGAGCTGGGCGCGGCGGCCCGGCAGGGCCATCACCAGCAGGACCAGGGCGAGCAGGCCCTGCGCCCAGTACCAGGCGCTCTGCAGGAGGGAGTCCTCGTGGACGAGGTCGAGGCGGCCGCCGGCGGCGGGGAGTTCGAAGCCCTGCGCCCAGCCGTCGAGGGTCTTCGCCTTGAGGGGCTTGCCGTCGAGGGTGGCCTGCCAGCCGGCGTCGACGCGGTCGGCGATGCGCAGCACGCGGCCGGCCTCGCCCGAGGGGATCTTGCCGTGGGCCTCGACGGGTCCGGCGGCGACCGGGATGGGGGCCTCGCCCTGCTTGCCGGAGACGATGACGGCGCGGGGCAGCCAGGGCTCGACGCCCCACAGTGAGGTGCCGTCCTGCTGGTGGCGCCGGCTCAGGCCCGGGGTGGCGTCGAGGACGCGGCGGATCTCTTCGGGGCCGCCGGGGCGGAACATCACGAAGCGGATGGCGTAGGCGCTGAGCTGGCTGGACTGGTCGGCGCCGGAGCCGGCGACCAGGTTGGAGACGACCTTGTCGAGGCGGGGGTCGCCGCCGGTCCGGGCGGTGATCTCGGCGTCGCCGAGGCGGCCGCCGGAGCCTCGGACGAGGCTGTAGGAGACGGTGGCGGGCGGGTCCAGGTCGAGGATCAGGGTGCGGGTCTGGTTGTCGTCGCCGCCGGCGTCGGCGACGAAGGCCGGGACCTGGACCGGGTCGCGGCGCTCCAGCGGGCCGTCGGCGCCGGCGATCATCCAGGTGGCGGCGGCGACCAGCGGGCCCGCGGCGGCGGCGAGCGCGATGAGCGCGGCCAGTGGCTGGCGCCAGCCGAAGCTGCGGGCGGCGACCCGCTCCTTGGCTCCGTCCGCGCCGAGCGCGGCGGCCGCGAGCAGGGCGAGTCCGTAGACGAGGGTGGCGGGGCCGGCCCAGGCGGTCCGGTTGGCGAGGACGGCGAGGAGCAGTGCGGCCAGGGCGGCGGCCCAGGCGGTGCGGACGGCGAACTGGCGGTCGGTGCGCAGCAGGGCGGCCAGCGCGGCGAGGACGATGCCGGCGAGCAGCAGGCCGGCTCCGGTGCCGGGGCCGCCGGGGTTGATGCCGAGCAGGTCGAGGGCGCCGGCGGCGCCGGTGCCGTAGGGCAGTCCGGCCTCTTGGAGGAGGCGGCCGGGGTGCGTGAGCAGGCCGATCGACCAGGGCGCGAGGACGAGCAGCGGGACGGCGAGGGTGGCGAGCAGCCGGGGGCCGTACGCCTTCCAGTGCGCGCGGCGCAGGACGAGCGCGGCGGTCCCGAGGAGGGCGGCGAGCGGCCAGACCACGGGGGTGAAGGCGGTGGCCAGGGTCAGCAGGAGCGTGTACGTCCACACCGCGCGCCAGCTGCCCCGCTTGTCGGCGCTCGACTCGCCGCCGCCGAGGGCGAAGGCGGCGACGGCGGAGCGGGCGATGAGCGGCAGTACGACGGCGAGGACGGCGGTGCCGAGGCGGCCGCCGGCGAGGGCTCCGGTGACGGCGGGGAGGAAGGCGTAGGCGACGGCGGCCCAGGCGCGCAGCAGCCGGGACTCGACGAGCGGCCGGGAGGCGAAGTAGGCGGTGAGGCCGGCGAGCGGGACGGATCCGACGAGCAGCAGGGTCAGTGCGGCCTGGGTGGAGCCGAACAGCAGGGTGGCGAGGGCGCCGAGGACGGCCAGGTAGGGGGGCGCGGAGGCGGTGGAGCCGGTGCCGACGGCCTGCCAGCCGTCGGTGTAGGCGCGCCAGAGGTCGGGGCCGCTGTCGGGGGCGGGCAGCAGGGCGCCGCCCATGAGGGAGCCGCCGCCGACGAGGCCGCGGCAGGCGGCGAGGGAGACGAGCAGGAGGAGGCCGAAGAGGACCGGCGCGGGGTTGCGGGCGATCCGCTTGAGGCGGGCGAAGCGCTCCTCGGCCACGGCGTAGTCGCCGTCCTCGCCGGGGGCGGTCAGGATGCTGCCTCCGCCGTGCCGGCCGGCGGGTGCGACGTCGGTGTCGCGGTCGCCGCCGAAGTAGCCGGCGAGCTGTTCCGCGTTGGCCCGCAGGGAGGCTCCCGGCGGGGGGAAGAGCGGGCGCAGGTCGGCGGCGGGGACGGCTGGGCGGCGGCGGGCCTTGCGGGCGGCGAGGATCCGGCCGGGGCGCAGCAGGGTGGCGAGGAGGCCGGTGATCTCGTCGACGGCCTGGCCGGGGGCCTTGCCGATGAGGTAGGCGAGGGTGCGCAGGACGGTGCCGAGGAGGACGCGCAGCAGGACGTAGGGCAGGGCGCGGCCGGAGCTGTTGGCGAGGATGGTGTAGACGGCGCCGGCCTTGTCGACGCGGTGCGGGCCGGCCGCGGTGCGGCCGGCGCAGTCGACGGTGCGGCGTTCGCGGGCGGAGGCCTCGGCGTGGCGCAGTACGGCGTCGGGGGCGACGAGCACGGTGTGGCCGGCGCTCTGGGCGCGCCAGCACAGGTCGACGTCGTCGCGCATCAGGGGCAGGCGGCGGTCGAAGCCGCCGAGGTCGTCGTAGACGTCGCGGCGGACCAGCATGCCGGCGGTGGAGACGGACAGCACGGGGCGGACCTGGTCGTGCTGGCCCTGGTCCTGTTCCCGGCGGTCGAGTCCGGTCCAGCGGCGGCCGCTGCGGGCGATGGTGACGCCGGCTTCGAGGAGCTGCTTCTTGTCGTACCAGCCGCGCAGTTTGGGGCCGATGACGGCGGCGTCGGGGTTCTCCTCGGCGACGCGGAGCAGTTCGGTGAGGGCGTCGGGTTCGGGGGCGCTGTCGTCGTGCAGGAGCCAGAGCCACTGGACGGGTTCGCCGTGGGGGAGTTCGGGGAGGTCGTACGTGTCGTCGCGCCAGGTGCGGCTGACGGGGTCCCAGCCGCTGGGGCGCTTGAGGTACGGGAGGTCCTCGGGGGTCAGGGTGCCCGCGCTGCGGGCGGATTCGTCCACGGCCGTGCCGAATCCGGTGCGGCGGGCGAGGTGCAGGACGCGGTCGTCGCCGAGGGCCTCGGTGAGCAGCCGCGCGGATTCGTCGGCGCTGCCGGTGTCGGCGGCGATGTGGTTCTGCGCGGGGCGTTCCTGGCCGAGGAGGCCGGCGAGTGTCCGGGGCAGCCAGCGGGCGCCGTCATGGGCGACGAGGACCGCGGTGACTACGTGCCGGGGGAACTCGGGTGTGGCGGGGGCCTGGTGGGAGGCCGCCGACTGGCTGTGCAGGGACATCGCGCTACTGGCCCTCCGGCCTGGGGGTCCCTCCGGACGGGGCCGGGGGGAGGGTCCGGGGGTGGTGTGCCCTCGGAGGCTGCTGGACAGCGCCCCACCCTAACGGCTGGCAACACAACGGTCCGCCTCCTGCGGGGAAGGTGCAGGAGGCGGACCGTTTGACGTGCTCTGTGTGATGTCTTTGTGATGTCTTTCGTACGTGCGATATGTCGTGCGCTGTGCGGTGGGTGCCGGGTCGGTGGTGCCCCGGCCGTTTCAGACCGCTGCCTTTTTCAGCCGGCGGCGTTCGCGCTCGGACAGACCGCCCCAGATGCCGAATCGCTCGTCGTTGGCGAGGGCGTACTCAAGGCATTCGGAGCGGACTTCGCAGGCGAGGCAGACCTTCTTGGCCTCGCGGGTGGA
This sequence comes from Streptomyces sp. NPDC048424, assembly GCF_040651555.1. NCBI lineage: Bacteria > Bacillati > Actinomycetota > Actinomycetes > Kitasatosporales > Streptomycetaceae > Streptomyces > Streptomyces sp. NPDC048424. The sequence continues at coordinate 6,718 of NZ_JBEZKE010000052.1, forward strand.
GCCGCCCTTCTCGGGGAAGAAGGACTCGGGGTCGGTCTGGGCGCACAGAGCGCGCTCCTGCCATCCGAGCTCCTCGTCCGCCTCCTCGACCAGCAGTTCCTGAAACAGCTCGGTCATGTGCGCCCCTCGCTCTGTCTGTGCGTCCCCGTGGTGATGCCGTTACTGATCGCTACGTAACGACACGAGTGAAATTACAAGTGCGTGGCTCCGGAGCAGTCAAGCCGGGATCTGCTATTGGGCCCCTTATTCACTCTGCGGAACCAAGCGTATGCAGAAAGTGTTCATATCGCCAAAAATCGTGACACATGCATCAGGTGTCGCGAGACTCCCCCCTTCACCCGTTATCCACGTGCCCCCTGGGGGCGGGGTTGCGATCCGGCCGGAGAAGCGGCGCAGATCACATTCCGGTCACGAGATGACGGGTTGGGTTTGTGCCCTGGCACAGCGCCACATCCCCTGCCGGAGATTGCACAAACCTTTCTCCGCGCACAGTAACCGGATGAGGTGAAACTTTTACCCCAAAGCGGACATTGGGTTGACAGTCCGACCTCCGAACCGTTCTCCTTGTTCGCATGTCAGCGCCCGCAGCCGCCACCCGGACCCCCATTCGTGGGTTCCTGTGCGCTGCCCAGGTTCGCTGTTGCTGTTGCAGCTGTTGATGCCCCCGGAGCCCCGGCTCCCGTGAGCTCCGGCCCGCCCCCACAGCAACCGCCAGCACGACTGACATCCGTCGAGGTAACCCCCACGATGAACAGCACGTACAGCGCCACCCCCACTGCCGCCGCCCCTGCCGCTCCCGCGCCCCTGACGCCCGCAGCGCCCGCAGCGCCCGTCGAGAGCGACCTGCAGATCGCCGGCGACATCCTCGCCGTCCAGCACCTCCTCCAGCCCGCCCGGGAACACCCGGCCACCATCGCCGAGTTCGTCGGCCTCGCCCGCTCCATCGCCGAGGACCGCGCCTCCTGGGAGCACCTCGTCCGCTACGACGCCACCACGCGCTGGTACCACCGGCTGCGCACCGGCCCCGGCTACGAGGTCTGGCTGCTCAGCTGGGTCCCCGGCCAGGGCAGCGGCCCGCACGACCACGGCGCCTCCTCCGGCGTCCTGACCGTGCTCGAAGGCGAGCTCACCGAGCACACTTCACGCGGACGGCTCACCCACCGCCCAGGAACCCAGCGCGTCCTCGCCCCCGGCTTCGCGCACGAGGTCGTCAACGACACCCTCGACGGCGCGGTCAGCCTGCACGTGTACTTCCCCGGCCTGACCGAGATGCCGATGCACAGCTGCTCCCCGGCCGAGTCCGAGTCCGTACCCGCCTGACCCGTCCGTCGCTCCGCTGACAGACTGTCCGCATGCGCATTGTTGTTCTGGCCGGCGGTATAGGCGGCGCCCGGTTCCTTCGCGGACTCAAGTCGGCACTGCCCGACGCGGACATCACGGTCATCGGCAACACCGGTGACGACATCCACCTGTTCGGGCTCAAGGTGTGCCCCGACCTCGACACGGTGATGTACACCCTCGGCGGTGGCATCAACGAGGAACAGGGCTGGGGCCGCACCGACGAGTCCTTCACCGTCAAGGAGGAGCTCGCGGCGTACGGGGTCGGACCCACCTGGTTCGGCCTCGGCGACCGCGACTTCGCCACCCACATCGTCCGTACGCAGATGCTCGGCGCGGGCTACCCGCTGAGCGCCGTCACCGAGGCCCTCTGCGACCGCTGGCAGCCCGGGGTGCGGCTGCTGCCCATGTCCGACGACCGGGTCGAGACCCACGTCGCGATCACCGAGGCCGGGACGGGAGAGCGACGGGTCATCCACTTCCAGGAGTACTGGGTCCGGCTGCGCGCCGCGGTGGACGCGGAGGCCGTCGTACCCGTCGGCGCCGAGCAGGCCAAGCCCGCGCCCGGCGTGCTGGAGGCCATCGCCGCCGCCGACGTGATCCTCTTCCCGCCGTCGAACCCCGTGGTCTCGGTCGGGACGATCCTCTCCGTGCCCGGCATCCGGGAAGCCGTGGCCACCGCCGCGGCGCCCGTGATCGGCCTCTCCCCCATCGTCGGGGGCGCGCCCGTGCGCGGGATGGCCGACAAGGTGCTGGCCGCGGTCGGCGTCGAGGCCACGGCCGCGGCGGTCGCCCTGCACTACGGGACCGGGCTGCTCGACGGCTGGCTGGTGGACACCGCCGACGCGGACGCCGTCGCCGAGGTGGAGGCCGCCGGGATCACCTGCCGCGCCGTGCCGCTGATGATGACCGACCTGGAGGCCACCGCCGAGATGGCCAGGGCCGCGCTGGAACTGGCGGAGGCCTCCCGGTGACGGAGCCGACCACCGGACGCGTGCCTTCGTACGAGGTGCGGGCCGTCGGCGGGATGCCGGAGGTCAGGCCGGGCGACGACCTGGCGAAGCTGATCACGACGGCCGCGCCCGACCTGCGCGACGGGGACGTCCTGCTCGTCACGTCGAAGATCGTCTCCAAGGCCGAGGGCCGGATCGTCGAGGCGGACTCGCGCGAGGCCGCCGTAGACGCGGAGACCGTACGGGTGGTCGCGCGCCGCGGCCCCCTGCGCATCGTCGAGAACCGGCAGGGCCTGGTGATGGCCGCCGCCGGGGTGGACGCCTCCAACACCACCCCCGGCACGGTGCTGCTGCTGCCCGAGGACCCCGACGCCTCGGCCGCCGCGATCCGCGCCGGCGTGCGCGACGTCCTCTCCGTGGACGTGGGCGTGGTCGTCACCGACACCTTCGGGCGGCCGTGGCGCACCGGACTCACCGACGTGGCGATCGGCTCGGCCGGCGTGCGGGTCCTGGACGACCTGCGCGGGGGCACGGACGCGCACGGCAATCCGCTGAGCGCGACGGTGGTGGCGACCGCGGACGAGCTGGCCGCCGCCGGCGACCTGGTCAAGGGCAAGGCCGCCGGGCTGCCGGTGGCCGTCGTGCGCGGCCTGGCCCACGTCCTGGGCGAGGGCTCCTCGGCCCGGGACCTGGTGCGCACGCCCGCCGACGACATGTTCCGGCTGGGCACCTCGGAGGCCGTACGGGAAGCCGTCACGCAGCGCCGTACCGTACGGGCCTTCACGGCGGAGCCGGTGGACCCGGGCGCGGTACGGCGGGCGGTGGCGGCGGCCGTGACGGCCCCGGCCCCGCACCACACGACGCCGTGGCGGTTCGTGCTGCTGGAGTCCGAGGCCTCGCGGACGGAGCTGCTGGACGCGATGCGGGACGCGTGGATCGCGGACCTGCGCGCGGACGGCAAGTCCGAGGAGTCCGTGGCGAAGCGGGTGCGGCGCGGGGACGTGCTGCGCAACGCCCCGTACCTGGTGGTGCCGTGCCTGGTGACGGACGGCGCGCACCACTACGGGCACGCGCGGCGGGACGCGGCGGAGCGGGAGATGTTCGTGGTCGCGATGGGCGCGGGCGTGCAGAACCTGCTGGTCGCGCTGGCCGGCGAGCGGCTGGGGTCGGCGTGGGTGTCCTCGACGATGTTCTGCCGGGACGTGGTGCGGGAGGTGCTGGGGCTGCCGCGGGACTGGGACCCGATGGGCGCGGTGGCGGTGGGCCACCCGGCCTCGGCTCCGGCCGGCCGGCCGGTCCGGACGGCGGAGGAGTTCATCGAGGTCCGCTGAGTCCTCGGGCCGGCGGGTCAGTGGGTCAGAGCCGGCCGATGTCGCTGCGCGGCATGCGGGGCGTGCGGCGGGGCGGGGTGTGGCCCGCGAGGAGGATGAGGCGGGCGGCGCGGTGGCGCTGCCCGGCGTACGGGGCGAGGAGCTCCAGCATGGCGTCGTCGTCGGTGTCGCGGTCGCCGACGAGGGCGTAGCCGATGATGCCGGGCAGGTGGAGGTCGCCGGTGGTCACGGCGTCGGGGTCGCCGTTGCTGCGCTGGAGGGTTTCGGCGGAGGTCCACGGGCCGATGCCGGGAACGGCCTCCAGCCTCCGCACGGCCTCGGCCGGGGCCATGGCGGCGGCCTCCTCCAGGCGGTTCGCCACGCGGGCGGCCCGGACGATGGTGGCGGAGCGCTTGGCGTCGACCCCGGCCTTGTGCCAGTCCCAGGACGGGATCATGGCCCAGGTGCGGGCGTCGGGCACGACGTACAGGTCCTGCGGCCCGGGCGCGGGCTCGCCGTACTGCCTCACGAGGCGGCGCCAGGAGCGGTAGGCCTCGTCGGAGGTGACCTTCTGCTCCAGGACCGTGGGGATCAGGGACTCCAGGACCATGCCGGTACGGGTGAGACGCAGGCCCGGGCGGCGGCGGTGGCTGGCGTGCACGAGGCGGTGGCGGGGGACGAAGGCGGCGGGGTCGTCGTCGGCGCCGAGGAGCACGGGGAGCTGTTCGAGGAACCAGTCGGCGCCGGGGCCCCAGGCCTCGGCGTGCACCTGCTCGCCCGCGCGGGCCACGCGGAGGGTGGCGGGGCCCTGCGGGGTGCGGGCGGTGCGCCAGAGCGAGCCGTCGGGGGTGGTGCGGAAGGTGGGGTCGGCGGGGCCGCGTCTGAGGGGGCCGAGGGTGAGGCCGAGGTCGAGGGGGCCGTCGGGGGTCCACCGGCGTTCCTTGGCGCCGACGCCGACGCCGGCGCCGGCGCCTCGGCCCGGGGGGACGTCGGTGCGGCCGCCGCGCACGGCGGTACGGGTGAGTGGATCGAAGCGGCCGGCCATGCGTCGAGCGTAGCCCTGCCGCTTGCTCCACCCCGAACCCCGCCGGGCTCCGCCCCGCACCCCGCGCCTCAAACGCCGGCGAGGCTGGATTCGGCGGGGCCGGGCCATGCGGAGTGAAACTGCGGACCGCCGGGGGCTAGCGGCCTTGGAGTTTTGCCGAGCTCGTCCGCGTCGTCGGGAGTTTGCCGTACAGCTTCTTGCCCGGGCATTCCGTGGCGAAGCCGTCGCGGTGGCCCGAGATGACGTTCATCGACACGTTCCTGCCCTTGGGGTAGCGGTTGCCGCCGCCCGACGTCAGCGTCGTCTTCCCGCGCGGGTCGCGGCCGAAGAGGCCGAGCTTCCAGGCCGTGAGGCGGGCGACCGCGTCGACCGCCACCGCCGGGGGCGCCGCCGAGGTGTAGGTGCCGAGCACCACCACGCCCATGCTGTTCGTGTTGAAGCCCATGGTGTGGGCGCCGAGCACCGCCTTGGAGACACCGCCCGCGCGGCCCTCGTAGACCGTGCCGCACTTGTCGACGGCGAAGTTGTAGCCGAGGTCGCGCCAGCCGCTGCTGATCACGTGGTAGCGGTACAGGCTGCGCAGCACCGCCGGGGCGTCCTTGCAGGCGTAGTTGTTGCCGGAGGCGCTGTGGTGGACGAAGGCCGCCTTCACCGTGCTGGTGTAGACGAAGGCCCTCTCGCGCAGGGACTCGTCGGCGCCCCACCCCTTGCGGGTGACGATGCGCGGGCGCGGGCCGATGAACGGTGCGGCCGCCGCGGTCAGTTCGCCGTCGCTCGCGAAGACGGCGTCGGCGGTGGAGTCGGCCTTGTTCAGCTCCGGGATCTCGTCGGCGCCGAGCGCGGCGTGCGGCACGTTCGCCGCGGAGGACTCGGCCATCTCCATCGTCATGCCGGGGGCGACCACCTCGCCCTTGTCGTCGCCCACCGGGCCGCCGTTCTTGCCGTCCGCCACCCTGACGGGCACGTCCGCGCCCGGGTCGACGAGTTCGATCCGCATGCCCGAGGGCAGCCGGGATCCCGGGCGGGTGGACGGGGCGCCGGGTTCGGCCTGGACGCGGACCTCGACGCCGTCGGACGCGCCGACCCACAGCGGGGCGGTGGCGCCGCGGACGCGGCCGGACGCGCGTTCCGCCGCGCCGGGGTCGGCCGCGTGCTCGCTGTTGTGGATCTCGACGTCCTGCCAGTCGGACCAGGCGGCAGTGCGGGCGGAGCGGGTACGGACCTGGACCCGGCCGTTGAGTTCGGTGCCGGCGTCGTCCCAGACGACGCCGACCAGCGAGAACGTCTTGACCTCGCGGGCGTCCAGGCCCTGCGTCTCTGGCACGCGGGGCGAGGCGCTCATGCCGGGGACGCCGGGGGTGCGGTCCGCCGAGGGTCCCAGGGGGACGAGCGGCAGCGACTGGGTGGACCCGCCTGGGGTCACGGGAGCGACCGCGCCCGTGGAAGGAGTGGCCAGGGCCGGAGTAGGGAGCGCGAGGGGCAGGGCCAGTGCGGCGGCCGTCGCGACGCCGATCGAGGAAGCAAGGAATCCACGCATGAAAAGGATGGTGAACACCCGCACGGCCCGGCGCCATCCGAGAACTGACGGTGCGTCCGGTGGCCGGCCGTGTACCCCTCCCCCGTACGGTGGAGCCGGCGGCCCCCGTACGGGGGACGGGCCCGCGTACCCTGTGCCGGGTGAACGCCACTGACCGCACCCCTGCCGACCTGCTGCGATCCGCGCTCGCCGCCGATCCGGGCCGCCCGCTCGTCACCTTCTACGACGATGCCACCGGCGAGCGCGTCGAATTGTCCGTCGCGACCTTCGCCAATTGGGTGGCCAAGACCGCCAATCTGCTCCAGGGCGACCTGGGCGCAGAGCCCGGTGACCGGCTCGCGCTGCTGCTCCCGGCGCACTGGCAGAGCGCGGTCTGGCTGCTCGCCTGCGCCTCGGTCGGGGTCGTGGCCGAGATCGGCGGGGACCCGGCCGGTGCGGACCTCGTCGTCAGCGGGCCGGACACGCTGGAGCAGGGTCTCGCGTGCCCCGGAGAGCGGGTGGCGCTCGCGCTGCGGCCGCTGGGCGGGCGGTTCCCGCAGGCGCCGCCGGCCGGGTACGTGGACTACGCGGTGGAGGTGCCGGGCCAGGGCGACCGCTTCGCCCCCTTCGCGCCGGTGCACGCCGATGACGCCGGGCTGGTCGTCGGCGGCGAGGAGCTCTCGTACGCGGCGCTCACCGACCGCGCCCGCGAGGACGCGGCGAAGCTCGGCCTCGGCGCGGACGCGCGGGTGCTGACCGGGCTCGGCTACGACACCTGGGACGGGCTCTCGGCCGGGCTCTACGCCCCGCTGGCCGCGGGCGGGTCCGTGGTGCTGTGCCGGAACCTGGACCGGCTGTCGGCGCCGGCGCTGGCCCAGCGGACCGAGAGCGAGCGCGTCACCCACACCCTGTAGACCGTCCGCCGCCGCCCGGGCCGCGCGGGCCGCGCGGTCCCTCCCGGTCTCCGCCCGGGCCGTCAAGGGCGCAGTCCCTGCGCCCGTCACCCACACTGCTCAACCGCGGGAACGGGCGATTTGTCACCCGGACGGCCCTAGACAGGCCCCCGCCCCCAGGCTGCTCCGGCGGCCCGGGGGCAGGATCGGCAGTGGCCGCACCCACCCGTACGGCCGGGCCTGAGGTCGTAGCGGCGAGGGGACGGACGCCAGTGACGGGCAGCGCAGGCATACCGGGCGACACCGGTGCGGACGCGGGAGCCGGACGGCCCCCGCGCAGCCGCCGGCGCCGGCTGCTGCGCTGGATCGGCCTCGGGCTGGCCCTCCTGGTCCTGGCGGGGGCCGCCACCGGCTGGTGGCTCTACAACAAGCTCGACGGGAACATCACCGAGGACACCTCCGCGGCGTCCGAGCTGGGCCGCTACGAGCGCGACCGCCCGGCGCACCTCGCCACCGGCTCCCAGAACATCCTGCTGATCGGCTCGGACTCGCGCTCCGGCAAGGACAACGCCCCGTACGGTCAGGACGAGGGAACCGAGCGCTCGGACACCACGATCCTGCTGCACCTGCCGGAGGACCGCAGGAGCGCGACGGCGGTGTCGATACCGCGGGACCTGATGACGGAGATCCCGCCCTGCCTGAAGGCGGACGGGAGCCGTACCGGCGATCGGTTCGCGCAGTTCAACTGGGCGTTCCAGTGGGGCGGGGCCGCCTGCACGATCCGTACCGTGGAGAAGCTCACCGGGATCCGGGTCGACCACCACATGGTGATCGACTTCGGCGGGTTCAAGAAGATGGTCGACGCCATCGGCGGGGTCGAGATCTGCCTCAAGGAGCCGGTGGACGACTCCGAGGCCAAGCTGAGGCTGGCCGCCGGGCGGCAGACCCTCCAGGGGGAGCAGGCGCTGGGCTTCGTCCGTGCCCGGTACAGCCTGGGCAACGGCAGTGACACCGAACGGATGGAGCGCCAGCAGCAGTTCCTCGGCTCGCTCGTCAAGAAGGTGAAGAGCAACGGGGTTCTGCTGAATCCGGCGCGGCTGTACCCGCTGCTGGACGCGGCGACCTCCTCGGTGACCACGGACCCCGGGCTGGCCTCCCTGCGCGGCCTGTACGAACTCGTGCGCGGCATACGGGACATACCGACGGACCAGGTGAAGTTCCTGACCGTGCCCCGCCGGCCCTACTCCGCCGACCCGAACCGGGACGAGCTGGCGGAGCCGGACGCGGCGCGGCTGTTCCAGCAGCTGCGGACGGACCGGCCGGTGACGGTCGCCCCGCCGGAGGGCGTGACCACGCCCACACCCACACCCTCGGCCACGCCCTCGACCACGCCCTCGGCCACCCCCTCGACCACGCCCTCACCTGCGCTCACGCCCGCACCCACGGACGGCACCGAACCGGCCGCGACGGCCGGGACGACGGCGGGGACGGCCACCGGTGGAACCGTGACACCCTCCGTTCCCGTCCCCACCTTTACCGGCACCACGGCGGAGAACGCCGACTGCCGGTAAAGCAATCCCAAAAGCCGGTGACCGAACCGAGTGGGATGGGCGGTTCACCCCGTTATAAGGGGAGTGGAATTTGTCACCAGCATGGTTTGCGGCCGAACAGGGCGGATAGGGTGAGCGATCCGGTGCCCGGCCGGACCAGAGACCGGGCGCCAGCAGCCGGATCGTTGACCGGGCGCCTGGGGGAGGCGCGTCGCGAGGCACCGACGGAGGATTCGAGCAACCGTGGATGCGCAAAGCCGTGGACGGGCGGACGAGATCGACCCCGCCGACCAGTGGGTGCTCAATCCCCGCACAGGCAACTACGAACTGCAACTGGGCGACTCCGCTGCGCAGGCGCAGCCGCGCCCCAGAGTCGGCGCGCCCCGCAGATCGGCCTCGGCCCCTGCCGCTCCCACCGCCCCCTCCCCCGGCGTACCGAAGCCGCGCCGCGGCGACGGCCCGCCCGGCGGCCGGCGCGGCGGTCGCTCCCGCAAGGGCGGCGGTGGCGGCGGACGCCGTAAGAAGGCGCTGCTGATCACCAGCGGGACGCTGGCGTTCCTGTTGGTCGGCGGCGCCACGGCGGCGTACCTCTACTACGACCACCTGAACGGCAACCTCAGCGTCACCGACGTCGCGGGAGCGGGCACGGGCGGTTTCAAGAAGGACCAGCCCATCAACATCCTGGTCATCGGCACCGACAAGCGCAGCGGCGCCGGCAACGAGGGCTACGGGGACAAGGACAGCGTCGGCCACGCCGACACGACGATCCTGTTCCACGTCTCGAAGGACCGGACGAACGCGACCGCGCTGTCCATCCCCCGCGACCTGATCACCAACATCCCTGCCTGCCCGACGAAGCAGCCGGACGGTTCGACGAAGACGATCCCGCCCGTCAAGAACACCCGCTTCAACACCAGCCTGGGCCAGGAGGGCCGCGACGCGGGCTGCACCATGCGCACGGTCAAGGAACTCACCGGGATCGAGGTCGACCACTTCATGATGGCCGACTTCAACGCCGTCAAGACGCTGAGCACGGCGGTCGGCGGCGTACCGGTGTGCCTGGACAAGGCCGTGAACGACGAGGAGGGCTCCCACCTCAAGCTGGGACCCGGCGAACACCGGCTGGAGGGCGAGCAGGCCCTCGCCTTCGTCCGTACCCGGCACGGTTTCGGCAACAACAGCGACCTCGACCGGATCAGGATCCAGCAGCAGTTCCTGGGTTCGATGATGCGTGAGATGAAGTCCAAGGAGACGCTGACCAGTCCCAAGAAGTTCCTGTCCCTCGCGGAGGCGGCCACCAAGTCGCTGGGCGTGGACTCGGGGATCGGGTCCATCTCCAAGCTCACCGACCTGGCGGGTGAGTTGAAGAACATAGACACGAAGAACGTCACCTTCACCACCCTGCCCGTGAAGGACAATCCGGCCGAACCGGAGGGCAAGAAGGCGACCGTCGTCGTCGAGAAGTCCCTGGCCGATCCGCTGTTGCAGATGATCCGGGGGGACGTCTCGCTCACGGAGGTCGAGAAGAAGGAGCAGGCGGCGAAGGAGGCGGCCGACGCGGACGCGAAGGCCAAGCAGGACGCGCTGCTCCAGGGCAACCGGGCGCCCGCGACCGACGTACGGGTGAGCGTGTACAACGGCGGCGGGCCCTCGGGCGCCGCCTCCACCACGCTGAACTGGCTGCAGAACACCAAGGGGATGTCCAAGGCCAGCAACCAGGGCAACGCCCCGGCGAAGGTCGGGGCCACGCAGCTGGAGTACGCGCCCAACCAGGCCGACCAGGCCCGGGCGCTCGCGGACGCCCTGGGGCTGCCGGCCACCGCGCTGAAGATGGGGACGGCGGACGCGGCGGCGAAGGCCCCGATGAAGCTGACGCTGGGTCCGGACTTCGACAAGCCGGGGGCACCGCTCGGGGCGCCGGCCCCGCAGCAGCTTCCCGAGGACGTCCAGCAGGCCCAGGCCGACAAGGCGATCTGCGCCAAGTAGCGGGACGCAGCCGGTCGCACCGGCACACAGACGACCAAGAAGGATCTTGAGGGGGGACGCGTGAGGCACAGCAGCGTGCGGGGGGAGGGGGCGACCGCCCAGGCCGCCGGGGACATACCCGGCGGCGCGGCGGACGCGCCCGGCGTGGTGCCCGCACCGCGGGGCGGCTCCAGGGCCGTCCGGCGTGCGGCCGCCCGCCAGCGCCCCACCAGACGGGGGCGGCGGCGCGTGCTGCGCTGGGTGTCCTCCGTCCTGTCCCTGCTCATACTCGGGACGGCGGCGGCCGGATACCTGTACTACCGCCATCTGAACGGCAGCATCCAGACGGACGCGCTGAACCTCGGCGAGACCAAACTGGGCGGTTCCAAGCCCAACGCCTTCGGGCAGACCCCGCTGAACATCCTGCTCATCGGCTCCGACGCGCGCGACGACGCGGAGAACCAGGCGCTGGGCGGGGCCACGAACACCTTCGACGGCCCGCCCCTCGCGGACGTGCAGATGCTGCTGCACCTGTCCGCCGACCGCAGCAACATGTCCGTGGTGTCGATGCCGCGCGACACGATGCTGATGATGCCCAAGTGCACCGAGCCGGGCGGCAAGGTGTACCCCGCCAGCAAGGGGCTCGTCCAGACGAACGAGTCCCTCCAGCGCGGCGGACCGGGCTGCACCGTCGCCGCGTGGACCGAGCTGACCAAGATCCCCATCGATCACTTCATGATGATCGACTTCAAGGGTGTGGTGTCCATGGCGGACGCCATCGGCGGTGTCCCGGTCTGCGTCGAGCAGAACGTGCACTCCCGCACCCGTGACGGCAAGGGCTCGGGCCTGAAGCTGCCGAAGGGCGAGAACATCATCCAGGGCGAGGTGGCCCTGCAGTGGCTGCGCACCCGCTACGGCTTCGAGGACGGCACCGACATCGGGCGCACCCACGCCCAGCACCAGTACATGAACTCGATGGCCCGGGAGTTCCGCAAGAACGCCAAGCTCACCAACCCGGTGAAGCTCAACAGCCTGGCGCAGGCGGCGATCCAGGCCATGGTCGTGGACACCGGCCTGAACAAGATCGACAAGCTGTACGACCTCAGCATGGAGCTCAAGAAGGTTCCGCCGGGGCGGATCACCATGACCACCATGCCCTGGGTCTACAGCACGAAGCCCGGTATGGACGGACGCGTCGAGCCCATGGCGGGCGAGGCCGAGGACCTGTTCCGGATGGTCCGCGAGGACATCGCGCTCGACGGCAAGGGCTCCGGCACCCCGGAGGGCGGCGCCTCTCCCTCACCTGGCGCGAGCGGTTCCCCGTCCGCCCCGGGCCAGCAGCCGACCACCGCCCCGACCACCGCACCCGCCGCCGCCCCGGCGAAGATCGTGGTCAGCGTCCGCAACTCCACCGGCGGCAAGGACGGCGCCCAGGTCAGGGCCAAGAACCGGGCGAACGACGTGGCGGCGCTGCTCGCCGCCAAGGGATTCACCAAGGCCGGCGCCGACACCCAGACCGGGGCCGAGGACACCACGGTGGTCCGCTTCGCCACCGACGGCCAGGCGGCCGACGCGGCGGCCGTGGCCACCGCGCTGGGCCTGCCCGCCACCTCGGTGCAGAAGTCCGACCAGGTTGCCGGGATCGTCCTGTTCGTCGGCAAGGACTGGCGGACCGGCGACGCGCCGACCCCGCCGCCGCCCGCCCCGACCGTGGCCCCGACGTCCGCCCACGCGCTCAACGGCGACAACGACAAGGCCTGCATGCCGATCCAGCCGGGCTTCACCTGGTAACGGGTCCCCGGCCCTCCTGAGCACGCGGAAGGGGCCCGGCGCGGAGGCTGTTCACACAGCCGCCGTGCCGGGCCCCTTCGTACGTCCCGGACCTGCGGGTCAGACCTGCGAGGAGTCCCGGTGCACGGCCGGGCGGCGGCTCGCGATGAGCTTGTTCGCCAGGGACCGCGGGCTGGTCAGGAAGCCGAAGCCCCAGCACAGGTGCATGGTCGCGAGGGCGACGGGGATCTGCGCCCGGGCCTTCAGCGGCAGCCCCTTGCCGGCCGGTACGGAGCCCACCGCGATCGCCGCGAGGTAGCCGGCCGGGACGGCGAAGCCCAGGGGGGTGACCGCCACGCCCACGACCACGCCCGCGGCGAGCGCGCAGACGAGGGTCGGCGGGGCCAGGTAGCGCAGGTTGATGGAGCCCGAGTGGTAGCGGGCCACCACGTGCCGCCAGCGCCCGTAGTCCTTGTACTGCTTGGCCAGGGCCTTGACGGAGCGCCTGGGGCGGTACTGGACCTTCAGCTCCGGCGAGAACCAGATCAGGCCGCCGGCCTCGCGGATGCGGAAGTTCAGCTCCCAGTCCTGGGCGCGGATGAACTCCTCGTTGTAGCCGCCCTGCTGTTCCAGCGCCTCACGGCGGAAGACACCGAGGTAGACGGTCTCCGCCGGTCCGGCCTGGCCGCCGGTGTGGAAGGGCGCGTTGCCGACGCCGATCTTCGAGGTCATCGCGGCGGCGACGGCCTCTTCCCAGGCGTTCTCGCCTTCGGCGTGCATGATCCCGCCGACGTTCTGCGCACCGGTCTCGTCCAGGAGGCGGACGGCGGTGGCGATGTAGTTCGGCGAGAGCATGCCGTGGCCGTCGACGCGTACCACGATCGGGTGACGCGAGGCCTTGATGGCGGCGTTGAGCGCCGCCGGGGTCCGGCCGGTGGGATTCGGGACGGTGTGGACTCGGGGATCCTCGGCGACGAGTTCGGCGGCGATCTCGTCGGTGCGGTCCGTGGACGGCCCGAGTGCGATCACCACCTCCATCTCGCCCGCATACTCCTGTTCCAGGATGTGGCGGACGGAATCGCGGAGGTAGTGCTCCTCATTGAGCACCGGCATGATCACCGAGACTGCGGGCTGCTGGGCGGGCATGTGGTCCTTCAAGGTCGGGTATCGGTGTCACGTTACCGCGTACGGGGGAACCGGGTGCGCGCCGAGTGATCGGTAAGGACAAACGCTGATCGTATGGGCCTACTGTTCTGTCGAATCAGCTGAATCCGACTCGTCTCTCGACCGGTCTCCCTGCTGCTCCCGCGGAGGTGTCCACCGTGCCCCACCCGCACCGTCCCACCCGTCCCGCCGGGCCGTCCCAGCCGCAGCGCGCACGGCGCGGCGGCGGCGCCGGCGGCCCGGTCCGGCGCCGGGGCGAGCGCCCCCGGTGGGGGGTGCGGCTCGCGGCCGGGCTCTCGGTGGTGGTGCTGGGCTCCGGGGCCGTCGGGCACGCCGTGATGACCGGCCTGGACACCGGGATCGAGCGGGTGGACCCCTTCAAGGACATGAAGAACCGCCCGCAGGCCGGGCACGGCCTGAACTTCCTGCTGGTGGGCACCGACGGCCGGGAGAAGATCACCCCGGAGGAGAAGCGCGAGTACCGCCTGGGCGGCGCGCCCTGCCACTGCACCGACACGATCATGCTGGTGCACCTGTCGGCCGACAAGGAGCGGGCCAGCGTCATCAGCCTGCCCCGCGACAGCTACGCCGAGGTGCCCGCGCACCGCGACCTGGTCTCCGGCAAGGCGCACCGGGCCCACTCCCTGAGGCTGAACGCGGCGTACGCGGAGGGCGGCCCCAACCTGACCGTGCGGACCGTCGAGAACATGACCCGGGTGAAGATCGACCACTACCTGGAGGTCGACTTCACCAGCTTCATGAAGACGGTCGACGCGATGGGCGGCGTGGACATCTGCACGGCCAAGACCATGCGCGACCCGAACACCGGCCTCGACCTGCTGCCCGGCACCCATCGGCTCAGCGGCGGCCAGGCCCTGCAGTACGTGCGCTCGCGCCATGTCGACGGGGCCTCCGACCTGGGCCGGATGCAGCGTCAGCAGCGGTTCATCGCCGCCCTGATCAAACAGGCGACCGGCGGCGGGGTGCTGCTGAACCCGGTCAAGTTCAAGGAGGTCAGCTCCACCCTGCTCGGCTCGGTGCGGGCCGACAAGGACTTCGGCTCGGAGCAGATGCTGGCGCTCGGGCAGGCGATGCGGGACTTCACCCCGTCCTCCTCGGAGTTCGCCTCGGTGCCCATCGGCGACCCCTCGTTCCGCCTCAAGGGCATCGGCTCCACCGTGAAGTGGGACGAGCCGAAGGCGGCCAAGCTGTTCGAGGCCCTGCGGGAGGACCGCCCGCTGGCTCCGGCCCGCCCCGGGAAGACCGGCGGGGGCCGCCCCGCGGCGGTACCGGTGGACGTGCCCCCGCAGCAGGTCAGGATCCAGGTGGAGAACGGGACGCGGATCGACGGGCTCGGCGGGCGGGTCGACACCGCGCTGCGCGCCACCGGCTTCGACACCACCCGGGCCCCGGGCAACGGCGCCAGCCGCGACGTCAAGCGCACGGTGATCACGTACGACCCGCGCTGGGACCGCTCCGCCCGTTCCGTGGCGACCGCCCTGCCGGGCAGCGAGCTGCGGGCGGTGGCGGGCCAGGGCCGGACGGTGCTGGTCATCGCGGGCGCGGACTACCGCAAGGTGGTGCCGGTCCGCGCGGAGGACCCGTACCAGGGCACCTTCGGCGTGGTCACCGGCGACCAGGTGGTCTGCGGGACCTAGGCCGTCTCTTTCGGATCTTGCCGGGCCCGGGCGGTCCCGCGGTGGCCCCGCGGGGGCGTCAGTCGTCGAAGCCCTGGGCCGCCCGCTCCTCGCGCAGCGCCATGATCGCCTGGCGGCGGGCGAGCCGGTGGGTGCGGCGGATCTGGGCCTCCTGGTAGCGCCGCTCGTCCCGTTCCGTCTCCGGGAGCACCGGCGGGACCTGGCGGGGCTTGCCGTCGGCGTCCACGGCCGCGAAGACGAGGTACGCGCTGCCGACCTGGGTGGCGGGCGTGGACTCGTTCCACCGCTCCGCGAGGACCCGTACGCCGATCTCCATGGAGGAGCGGCCGGTCCAGTTGCACTGCGCCTTCACGTGGACGAGGTCGCCCACGCGCACGGGAGCGAGGAAGGCCATCTCGTCCATGGAGGCGGTGACCGCCGGGCCGCCGGAGTGGCGCCCGGCCACGGCGCCCGCCGCGTCGTCCACCAGCTTCATGATCACGCCACCGTGCACCGTGCCGAGGAGGTTGGTGTCGTTCGCGGTCATGATGTGGCTGAGGGTCGTGCGGGAAGCCGCGGTCGGCTTCCCGGGCAGCTCGCCCCGTATCTGTGTCATACGGACACCTTAGAGCCGTACCAGAGGCATCAGCTCTGCAACAGCCCCGGTACGGATCCCGCCCCGGGCTGTCGGACGGCAGGCCCGGGCAGGCATCCTAGGGCGCATGAATGACTGGCCAGAAGGTCGTGACGACGGCTACGGGCGCGGCAGTGCCCAGCCGCAGCCCGAGGGCGTACAGCGGATGCGGCACGTCCAGCGACAGCCGCAGCGGCCCGCGCAGCCCCCGCGTCCGCAGCGCCCGGCGGGCCCGCCGCCCGCGTACGGCGTGCCCCCGCAGCAGGCCGGCGGCCACGACACGTACGGCGGTTACGACAGCGGTTACAACACCGGCCAGGTCTACGGCGCGCCCTCCGGCGGCGCCCCGGGCGGTCCGGCGGGTCCCGGCGGACCCTCGGGGCCCGGCCGTCCCGGCCGCGCGCCCGGCCCCGCCCCGGACTGGCGCAAGCGGATCAAGATCGGCTCGATCGTGCTGGTCTCCGCCCTGCTGGTGACCACGGTCTCCACCTACTTCTGGGCCGACTCCAAGGTGCGCCGCGAGGTCGACCTCTCCAAGGTCATCGAGCGCCCCAAGGAGGGCGACTGCACGACGTACCTGATCGTCGGCTCCGACAGCCGCGAGGGCATGTCCGACGAGGAGAAGAAGAAGCTCCACACGGGCTCGGCCGAGGGCAAGCGGACCGACTCGATGATGATCCTGGCGAAGTGCTCCAGCGGGAACACCATGATCTCGCTGCCGCGCGACTCGGACGTGGAGATCCCGTCCTTCGTCGGCTCCCAGTCCGGCAAGAAGTTCCCCGCGCAGGGGCGCCGGGTCAAGCTCAACGCGGCCTACGCGGAGGACGGCCCGGAGCTGCTCGTGCGGACGGTGGAGCACAACACCGGTCTGCGCATCGACCACTACGCGGAGATCGGCTTCGCCGGCTTCGCGAACATCGTGGACGCGCTGGGCGGCGTGGAGCTGGACATCGAGGAGGGCTTCAAGGACGAGAAGTCCGGCGCCGACTTCAAGGCGGGCAAGCAGACCCTGAACGGCGAGCAGTCGCTGGCCTTCGTCCGGACCCGCTACGCCTTCGCCGAGTCGGACCTCCAGCGCACCAAGAACCAGCAGAAGTTCCTGTCGGCGCTGGCGAGCCAGGCGGCGACCCCGTCCACGGTCCTCAACCCGTTCGACCTCTACCCGATGCTGGGCGCGGGCCTGGACACCCTGATCGTGGACAAGGACATGGGCCTGTACGACATGGGCCAGATGTTCTTCGCGATGAAGGGCGTCAACGGCGGTGACGGCGTGTCGATGAACATGCCGATCTCCGGACAGCGCGGCGGCAACCTCGTCTGGGACAAGGCGAAGGTGCAGCAGCTGGTGAAGCAGATCCAGAACGACGAGAAGGTCACCGTCCGCGGGAACTGACCGCGGCGGTACCCGCTCCCCGGACTCCGGTCAGGCGTCCGGGGAGAAGCGGATGGCGGCGGCGGGCAGCTGCGCGTCGCACCACACCCGGGCCCCGGCGCGCAGTTCGTTGTCAGCCCCCACGACGGCCCCGTCACCGATGACGGCGCCGTCCAGTACGGTCCGCGCGCCCACGGCGGAGCGGGCGCCGATCAGGCTGGCGCTCACCTGGGCGTCCGGGCCGATCACCGCGCCGTCGAGCACGATGGTGCCCTGGACGACCGCGCCGGCCTCGATCCGGGCGCCGGCTCCCACGACGGTGCCCCCCGACAGCTTCGCGCCGGCCGCCACTTCGGCGCCGGGCAGCACCAGGGACTCGCCGCGGCGGCCGGGGACGGCCGGGGACGGGACCACGCCGCGGACCAGGTCCGCGGAGGCCTGGATGATGGACTCGGGCTTGCCGAGGTCCATCCAGTAGGTGTTCTCGGTGACGCCGTGCAGCTTGGCCCCGGAGGCCAGCAGGCCCGGGAAGGTCTCGCGCTCGACGGAGACCGGGCGGCCGGCCGGGATGGCGTCGATCACGCTGCGGCGGAAGACGTAGCAGCCGGCGTTGATCTGGTCGGTGATGATCTCTTCGGGGGTCTGCGGCTTCTCGGTGAAGGCCAGCACCCGCCCCTCGGAGTCGGTGGGGACCAGGCCGAAGGCGCGCGGGTCCTCGACGCGGACCAGGTGCAGGGAGACGTCGGCGTCGGCCGCCTCGTGCGCCTCGACGAGACCCGCGATGTCCAGGCCGGTGAGGATGTCGCCGTTGAAGACGAGGACGGAGGAGTCCGGTCCGCCCGTCAGGCGCCGTCCGGCGTTGCGGATGGCGCCGCCGGTGCCGAGGGGCTCGTCCTCGACGACGTATTCGAGGGTGAGGCCGAAGTCGGATCCGTCGCCGAAGTAGGGCTCGAAGACCTCGGCGAGGTAGCAGGTGGCCATCACGATGTGCGTGACACCGGCGGCGGCGGCCCTGGCTATCTGGTGGGCGAGGAAGGGAACTCCGGCCGTCGGGACCATCGGCTTGGGCGTGTTCACCGTCACCGGACGCAGGCGCGTCCCTTGTCCGCCGACCAGCAGGATCGCTTCCGTCATTGCGTTCTCCCCAACCGATTCCGGCGTACGAAGGTCCAAATTTAGCCCATCCAGGGGCGCCCGGAGGCCGGTGCCGGATGTGTCCACCGGTGTGCGCACCCGTGAGGGCGCCGCACTGGTATGTCATGAAATGACCGCATCGTTCGCCCGCTCAGGAGGTGAACGGAGCTGCGTGGCCGGGCAGTTGTCGCCCGGGCCGCAGGAAGGGCCGCCCGCCGCGTTCGTCGCGGACCGGGACGAACCGGGCGTCCGCCGGCCGGGGCACGGCGTCTCTGCGTTTCGGGGAGCGGCTTGCCGGGCGGCCGCCTGCCCCCCCCCCGATGCGCGAACGTCCCCCGGCGGGCTGCCGGGGGGCGTTCGCTTCGGTGCAGGTGAGAGCCGCGTTACGGCAGGTTGCGGGCCATGACGATCCGCTGGACCTGGTTGGTGCCCTCGTAGATCTGCGTGATCTTCGCGTCGCGCATCATGCGCTCCACCGGGTAGTCACGGGTGTAGCCGTAACCGCCGAGGAGCTGGACGGCGTCCGTGGTGACCTCCATGGCCACGTCGGAGGCGAAGCACTTGGCCGCGGCGCCGAAGAAGGTCAGGTCCTCCTTGTCACCTCCGGCGGAGACGCGCTCCGACTTGGCCGCGGCCGAGTACGTCAGCTGGCGGGCGGCCTCGATCTTCATGGCCATGTCCGCGAGCATGAACTGCACGCCCTGGAAGTCGCCGATCGGCTTGCCGAACTGCTTGCGCTCCTGGACGTAGCCCTTGGCGTAGTCGAGGGCGCCCTGGGCGATGCCGAGCGCCTGGGCCGCGATGGTGATGCGGGTGTGGTCCAGGGTCTTCATCGCGGTGGCGAAGCCGGTGCCCTCGGCGCCGATCATGCGGTCCGCGGGGATCCGGACGTTGTCGAGGTAGACCTCGCGCGTCGGGGAGCCCTTGATGCCGAGCTTCTTCTCCGGGGCGCCGAAGGAGACGCCCTCGTCGGACTTCTCGACGACGAAGGCGCTGATGCCCTTGGAGCGCTTCTCCGGGTCGGTGACGGCCATGACCGTGTAGTACTCGGAGACGCCCGCGTTGGTGATCCAGCGCTTGACGCCGTTGAGCACCCAGAAGTCGCCGTCGCGCACGGCGCGGGTCTTCATGCCGGCCGCGTCGGAGCCCGCGTCGGGCTCGGAGAGCGCGTACGAGAACATCGCGTCGCCCTTGGCGAGCGGGCCCAGGTACTTGGCCTTGAGCTCCTCGGAACCGGAGAGGATCACCGGGAGCGAGCCGAGCTTGTTGACGGCCGGGATGAGGGAGGAGGACGCGCAGACGCGGGCCACCTCCTCGATCACGATCACGGTGGCGAGGGCGTCGGCGCCCGCGCCGCCGTAGGTCTCGGGCACGTGGACGGCGTGCAGGTCGCTGGCGACCAGGGCGTCGAGGGCCTCCTGCGGGAAGCGGGACTCCTCGTCGACCGCGGCTGCGAACGGCAGGATCTTCGCCTCGGCGAGCGAGCGGACCGACTCGCGGAGCATGTCGTGCTCCTCGGCCGGGCGGTACAGGTCGAAGTCGGCAGAACCCGCCAAGATCTCTCACTCCCCAGGGTGATGCGTGATGCTAACTACCGTTAAGTAACCCAAGCTTAGTGTCCCGGTCACGGATGGCGATATGGACGGCCTACGTGAGTTGCGTGACAGCGGTGCCGACAGTGGTGGGCTCCTGGGGAACGTCCCCGCTGGTGGGCCCGACTATGCTCAGTGGCCGCAAACGGCCCCGCACCTCTGGAGCACCCATGGCCCCCCTCAGGATCACAGTGATCGGCACCGGATACCTCGGCGCGACCCACGCCGCGGCGATGGCGGAGCTGGGGTTCGAGGTGCTGGGGCTGGACGTGGTGCCCGAGAAGATCGAGATGCTGGCGTCGGGCCGGGTGCCGATGTACGAGCCCGGGCTGGAGGAACTGCTGGCCAAGCACGTGGCCGGGCTGCCGGGCTCGACCGGCCGACTGCGGTTCACCACCTCCTTCGAGGAGGTCGGGGAGTTCGGCGACGTCCACTTCGTCTGCGTGAACACTCCGCAGAAGCACGGCGAGTACGCGTGCGACATGTCCTACGTCGACTCCGCGATGGCCTCGCTGGCCCCGCACCTGACGCGGCCGGTCCTGGTGGTCGGCAAGTCCACCGTGCCGGTGGGCTCGGCGGAGCGGCTGGCGGCGAAGCTCACCGAGCTGTCCCCGGCGGGCGCGGACGTGGAGCTGGCCTGGAACCCGGAGTTCCTGCGCGAGGGCTTCGCGGTGCAGGACACCCTGCACCCCGACCGGATCGTGATCGGCGTCCAGGGCGAGCGCGGCGAGAAGCTGCTGCGCGAGGTGTACGAGACGCCGATGTCGGAGGGGACGCCGCTGGTCGTCACGGACTTCCCGACCGCCGAGCTGGTCAAGACCGCCGCCAACTCCTTCCTCGCCACGAAGATCTCCTTCATCAACGCGATGGCGGAGGTCTGCGAGGCCGCCGGCGGTGACGTGGTGAAGCTGGCGGAGGCCATCGGCTACGACGAGCGGATCGGCGCGAAGTTCCTGCGCGCCGGGATCGGCTTCGGCGGCGGCTGCCTGCCCAAGGACATCCGCGCCTTCATGGCGCGCGCCGGCGAACTGGGCGCCGACCAGGCGCTGACCTTCCTGCGCGAGGTCGACTCCATCAACATGCGGCGGCGCGGGCACATGGTCGAGCTGGCGCGGGAGGCCGTGGGCGGTTCGTTCCTCGGCAAGCGGGTCGCGGTGCTCGGCGCCACCTTCAAGCCCGACTCGGACGACGTACGGGACTCGCCCGCGCTGAACGTGGCCGGGCAGATCCACCTCCAGGGCGGGCAGGTCACCGTCTACGACCCCAAGGGCATGGACAACGCCCGGCGCGTGTTCCCGACCCTCGGCTACGCGGACTCCGCCCTGGCGGCGGCCCGGGGGGCGGAGGTCGTCCTCCACCTGACCGAGTGGCGCGAGTTCCGGGACCTCGACCCGGCCGAGCTCGCGGGTGTCGTGACGGACCGGCTCGTGCTGGACGGTCGCAACGCGCTGGACCCCGTGCGGTGGCGTGCCGCCGGCTGGACGTACCGGGCGATGGGGCGCCCCCGCGCCTGACCCCTGCGGGGGTGCTCGGCGGGGGTGCCCGACACGGTTGTATCCCGGGTGCGGCGCCGTTGCGGGGGCTCTGCCCCCGGGCCCCCGCGCCTCAAACGCCGGCGGGGCTGGTTTTGCCCGCCTTCGAGCGGCGGGAGGTGAAC
>NZ_JBEZKE010000053.1:0-24451 GCF_040651555.1 Streptomyces sp. NPDC048424
CGTCAATAACGGGAGCGGGGCTGGATGATGGAGTCCCTTTGTCGCTGCCGGATGCCAGGACGGCCCGCTCGGCCGCCCTCCGGCGTTTGAGGAGCCGGGTCCGGGGCGGAGCCCTGGGAGGCGGCGGCGCGGACGGGGTCGGACAGCTGGTGCCTTGCCGCCGCGCTGTCGCCCGGCGCCGGGTCCCGCGGGGTCGGCGCCGTCATCGCGTGCGGCGGCGGCGGGACTGCCAGACGCCGGCCGCGGCCAGGGCCGCCACCGCCGCCATGCCCGCGAGCAGGCCCGCCGACGGGCCGCCGTCGTCCTTCGCGGGCTGCGCCGACGGCTGGGCCGGGGCGTCCGCCATCGGTTCGCCGCAGCCCTGCCTCGGGTAGCCCGAGATCGCGCACAGCAGGGCCGCGCTGTTGTAGCGCAGCGGCTTCGCGACCGACGCCAGTGCCTCGGCCGCCGTGGCCTCCGGGGCCACCTGCGCGCACGCGGTGCGCGGGGCGTCCTGCGGCGGGGCCTCGCCCGACGGGGCGTCCGCGGGCACGCCGAAGTCCACGACGAGCGCGACCCGCTTGCGGCCCTGCGCCGGGGCGGTGGAACCGCAGACGGACTCGAAGTCGGCCGCGGCGCGCGGCTGCGCCGCCTGGTCCGCCGCGTCCTTGCTCACCGAGAAGCGGAACCCCTGCACGGAGCCGTCCTTCGGGCGGGCCATCGAGGGGCCCTGCGTGGCGTACGACCACTTGCCGCCGTCCGAGCCGTCCCAGAACGACCAGTAGCGGTAGCCGGCCGCCAGCGCCGGAGCGGCGGCCAGCACGGCCAGGACGATCCCGAGAGCCAGGGAGAGGGCTGCGGCGGGGCGGCGGCCGGGCATCAGAGCTGGTTCTTCTTCCGGCGGCCGCTCAGCAGGATGCCGATGCCCACGCCGGCCGCGCCGCACGCGCCGATGATCCACCAGAGGTTCTTGCTGTCGGACGAGTCGTCCTTCACGGGGGTGGCCTCCGTGTCCGGGCCCTGCGGGGCCGGGCCGGTCGCGTTCAGCGCCGCGACGAGGTCGGTGCCGCCGAAGGACTTCGGGTCGGTGCCCGTGGCGTGCGCGGCGAGGACCAGGGTGCCGAGGGCCGCCGGCTTGCCCTTGGACCACTCGGCGGAGTTGGCCTTGAGCCACTCCAGGGCGCCCGCCGCCGACTGCTTGTGCCCGGCCGCGGCCAGGGCGATCACCGCGTCGACGGTGTTGCCGGTGTCCGGGGTCGGCTGGTCGGAGCCCGGGGTCACGGCCGTCAGGTGGCCGTCCTTCTTGAGGGCCTCGGCGAGGTGGCCCGCCGCGGCCTGGGCCGCTGCCGCCGGGTCGACGGTGCCCGCCGCCGGGCAGGTCGGCGCGGCCGCGGGGGTGTCCGTACCGGAGGGCACGACGGCCGGGCCCGTGCCGAGGCCGGCCAGCACGGCCGCGGCCGTGGCGTCGCCGTTCGCGAGCAGCTTGCCGTCGACCGGCTGATACGCGAAGGCGCCCCGGTCGGTGGCCGGTTCGGCGGTGCAGCCCAGCTGGAAGGAGAGCAGCGCCTCGTAGGGGGTCTTGCCCGCCTTCGACTTGGTCTCGGCCGGCTTCTCGCCGGCCGCGGTCAGCGCACTGATCACGATGGCGGTCGAGTTGGCGTCGGTGCCGCTGTCCATGGCGCCGCCCGGGTTGGAGCTCCAGCCGCCGTCCTCGTTCTGTACGGACTTCAGCCAGGCGACGGCCTTCTTGACGCTGTCACCGTGGCCGCCGAGCGCGGTCAGCGTCTGCACGGCGGCGGCCGTCGCGTTGGAGTCGATGTACGCGGTCGCGTCGCAGTCCTTGGTGGCGTCCGCACGGAAGGCCGGGAAGGAGCCGTTCGCGCACTGCTGGCCGACCAGCCAGTCCACGGCCTGCGCGGCGGGCTTGAGGCCGACGGTGTCCTGCGCGAGCAGCGCGAACGACTGCCGCCACACGCCGTCGTACATGGGGTCTTCCTTGCCGTAGAGCCCGGAGGGGATGACCGGGGGTGCGGAGGGGGAGGCGGGCGGCGCGGTGTCGGCGAGGGCTGCGGGGGCGACGCCCACGCAGAGCACGGCGGAGGCGGCGAGCGCGGCTGCGCTGCGACGGACGTTCATGGGGGAGGGTGCCTCTCCTGCTGGGGAACCGGAGGCGGGCACGCACTGGCACCGGGCTCCGGCTCCGTTTACCTCGACGGTGCCGGCCGCCGGAGGATCCGACGGCGCGAGCCGCGCACTTCCGGTACGGGGCATTCCGGCTCCCCGCCCGGGCGGTGCCGGAGTGGGTCACGGTTGCGGGTCAGCGCCGGATTCGCACCGGCTTCCCCCCGTACGGAAGTGTGGACGACGGCTTCACTCTACCGGCCCGTAGCCTGCGGGCCCGGGGGCGCCGGGGGCCCGGGCCCCTTACCGGCCGCGCCCGAGTCCCTCGCCGGGCCGGGCCCGGGCCCTTTGCCGGGCCGCGCCCGAGCCCCGTAGCCTCCGCGCCGCAGCCTCACACGGCCCGGTACGTCACCGGGGCGGTGCCCGGGACGGCCTCCGCGCGGCCCTGCTTCACCAGGCGCCGCAGATGGGCTTCCGCTTCCGAGACGGCGATGTTGCGGGAGCCGTACGGGATCTGCTCCCAGGGCCGGTTCCACTCCATGCGCTCCGCCAGCCCCCACGGGGTCAGCGGTTCGGCCAGCAGGGCCCACAGTCCGGACAGGCGTTCCTCGTGGTGGTCCAGCAGTTCCCGTACGCGGGCGGGTGCGTCGGTGAAGGCGTACTGGTGGGCCGGGAGCACCTCGGCGGGTGCCAGCCGGCCGATGCGTTCGAGGGAGTCGAGGTAGTCGCCGAGGGGGTCGGTGACGCGGGTGTCCTCGGGGGCTTCGTACAGGCCGATGTGCGGGGAGATCCCGGGCAGCAGGTGGTCGCCGGAGAAGAGGCGGCCGTTGCCGGGCAGGTTCGCCGGATGGGCCTCCTCCAGGTGGAGGCAGACGTGGCCGGGGGTGTGGCCGGGGGTCCAGATCGCGCGCAGCCGGCGTCCGGCGAGGGGGAGCAGTTCGGCGGGGACGATCTCCCGGTCGGGCACGGCGGCGCGCAGCCCGGGCAGGGTCCGCGTGCGGCCGCTCGCGCGGGCGGCGCGCAGGGGCTCGATGTGCTCTTCGGGGGCTCCGGCGGCGGCGAGTTTGGCGCTCATGTAGTCGAACCAGACGCCGGGCTCGGAGGCGCGGGTGCGGACGACGACCTCGGTGTCGGCGGCGTGCATGGCGATCCAGGCGCCGGACGCCTCGCGGACCTGGCCGGAGAGGCCGTGGTGGTCGGGGTGGTGGTGGGTGATGACCACGCCGTGGACGTCGGTGACGGGGATGCCGAGCGCGGCGAGTCCGGCGACGAGGGTGTCCCAGGACTCGGGGTCGTCCCAGCCGGTGTCGACGAGGACGGGGCCGCGGTCGGTGTCGAGGACGTGGACGAGGGTGTGCCCCAGCGGGTTGTCGGGGATGGGCACCTTGATTCCCCACACGCCTCCGCCGTGATCGGTGACCTGTGACGTGTCCTCCGGCATGAGCCCTCCGCCCGTTGCCGCCCTCTGACGAGAACGTGTTTCAGTAGTAGCCCAAGTCGACCACTTCCGGGCCCTTCTGACTAGTCGTTGGATCTTCTCCGCTGTTCCGTCCTGGCCGTGGACTCCTCGAACTAGAACTGGTATCAGTTCTGGAACGCCAAGCCGCAGGAGGCCTCAGCCATGACAGAGCTCGTGGAACACGGACAACTGTTCATCGGCGGGGAGTGGACGGATCCGCTGGGCACCGACACGATCCGGATCGTCTCCCCCCACACCGAGCAGGTCATCGGCTCCGTCCCGCACGCCTCGAAGCGGGACGTGGACCGCGCCGTCGCCGCCGCGCGCAAGGCGTTCGACGAGGGGCCCTGGCCGCGGATGACGCTGGACGAGCGCATCGCCGTCGTCACCCGGATCAAGGACGCCATCGCGGTGCGGCACGAGGAGATCGCCCGCTCGATCAGCTCCCAGAACGGGTCCCCGTACTCCTGGAGCGTCCTCGCCCAGGCGCTGGGCCCGATGATGGTCTACGACGCCGCGATCACGGTCGCGCGCGCCTACCCGTACGAGGAGCACCGCCACGGCGTGCTCGGCCCGATCCTGGTGCGCCGGGAGCCGGTGGGCGTGGTCGCCGCCGTCATCCCGTGGAACGTCCCGCAGTTCGTGGCGGCGGCCAAACTGGCCCCCGCGCTGCTCACGGGGTCGACGGTGATCCTGAAGCCGTCCCCCGAATCGCCGCTGGACTCGTACATCCTCGCCGACATCGCGCGAGAGGCCGGGCTGCCGGAGGGCGTGCTGTCGATCCTGCCCGCCGACCGCGAGGTCAGCGAGTACCTGGTCGGCCACCCCGGCATCGACAAGGTCGCCTTCACCGGTTCGGTCGCCGCGGGCAGGCGCGTCATGGAGGTCGCCGCCCGCAACCTGACGAGGGTCACGCTCGAACTCGGCGGCAAGTCCGCCGCCGTGATCCTGCCGGATGCCGATCTGGACTCCGCCATCGCCGGGATCGTCCCGGC
The DNA here is from genome assembly GCF_040651555.1 of Streptomyces sp. NPDC048424. Taxonomy (NCBI): domain Bacteria; kingdom Bacillati; phylum Actinomycetota; class Actinomycetes; order Kitasatosporales; family Streptomycetaceae; genus Streptomyces; species Streptomyces sp. NPDC048424. Next base: position 4,555 of record NZ_JBEZKE010000053.1, read on the forward strand.
GGCCTGGATGAACAACGGGCAGGCGTGCGTGGCCCAGACCCGGATCCTCGCCCCGCGCAGCCGGTACGAGGAGGTGGCCGAGGCCCTCGCGGCAGCGGCCGGCGCGCTCGTCGTCGGCGACCCGCTCGACCCGGCGACGCAGCTCGGTCCGCTCGTGGCGCAGCGGCAGCAGCAGCGCTCCCTCGACTACATCCGGATCGGCCAGGAGGAGGGCGCGAAGGTCCTGTCGGGCGGCGGCCGCCCGGCGGGCCTGGACCGCGGCTGGTACGTGGAGCCCACCCTCTTCGGGGACGTGGACAACTCCATGCGGATCGCGCGCGAGGAGATCTTCGGCCCGGTCGTCTGCCTGATCCCGTACGGGGACGAGGCGGAGGCGGTACGGATCGCCAACGACTCGGAGTTCGGGCTCAGTGGCAGTGTCTGGACCGGTGACGTCGAGCACGGCATCGAGTTCGCGCGGCAGGTGCGGACCGGCACCTTCAACGTGAACACCTTCAGTCTGGACATGCTCGGCCCGTTCGGCGGCTACAAGAACAGCGGCGTGGGCCGGGAGTTCGGGCCGGAGGGGCTGAGCGAGTACCTGGAGCACAAGATGATCCACCTGCCGGCGGGCCATGAGGCGGGTGCCTGATGGGTGACCGCTGGCAGGTCGAGGTGGACCGGGGGGTCTGCATCGGCTCGGGCATGTGCGTGAACCACGCCCCGGACGGCTTCGTCCTGGACTCGGCGCGCCAGTCCCACCCGCGCACCGCCGAGTCGGACGCGAACGAGCCGATCCTGACGGCGGCCGAAGGCTGCCCGGTGGAGGCCATCCTGATCACGCTGGCCGCCACGGGCGAACCGGTCTTCCCGCCGGAGGACTAGGCCGGTCCGCTAGGCGCTGGCCTTGGCGGGTTGGCTGCGCCGCTCGGGCGGGGTGCGGTGGGGCCGGTTGTGTCGGGGTCGGGCGCGCGCCGGGGTGTCTCCTCGGGCGCCGAACGTGTCGGGAGGTCGGGGAGCTCGGCGGCAGTGCGTTCGACGCCCTGCGGGGATCACCCCGACACACACCCGACCCCGCCGCAACCGGCCCGCTTCGATCCCAGCCCCTGCCAAATCCAGCCTCGCCGCGCCAAATCCAGCCCCTCCGGCGATTGAGGAGCGGGGTGCGGGGCGGAGCCCCGGCGGCGGCGGCGTACCGGGAGGCGGTGGAGCCCCGGCGCGCACCCGGACCCGGCCCGGCGGGGCTTACTTCTTCATTTCGGCGGCGCTGCGCTCGACGCAGAACTCGTTTCCCTCGGGGTCGGCGAGGGTCACCCAGCCGCCCCCGTCGGGCCGCCGGTGGTCGCCGACGACGGTGGCGCCCAGGGCGACGATGCGTTCGACCTCCTCGTCGCGGGTCCGGTCCTGCGGCTGGAGGTCGACGTGGACCCGGTTCTTCACGGTCTTGGTGTCGGGGACCGTCACGAAGAGCAGCGTCGATCCGGGCGCCTTGACCAGCGCCTCGGGGTCTCCGGGGAAATCGTCGTCGGCGAGCGAGCTGTCCAGGACGGCGGCCCAGAACTGCCCGAGGCTGTAGGCGTCGGAACAGTCGATGGTGAGGTGTCGCACAAGAGAAGCCATGCGGCGGACTATCGATCACGGGCCCGGCCGCTGTCCAGTGGAATTCCCGGGCTCCGCCAGCGGCTGCTTCAGGCCTTTTCCGGGGCCGTCAGGTCGATCAGACGGCACACCGTCTCGATGTCGATCTTGACCTGGGCGATCGACGCGCGGCCGGAAAGCCACGTGATCAGCGCCGAGTGCCAGGTGTGCTCGATGACCCGCACCGCCGAGAGCTGTTCCGCCGTCGGCGGGCCCTCCAGGCCCATCGCGTCCAGGATGATCGCAGTGGTCAGCCGGGACACCGTGTCCACCTCGGGGCTCACGCTGCGGTCGGCGAAGGTCAGCGCCCGCACCATCGCGTCGGCCAGCTGCGGTTCCCGCTGGAGGGCGCGGAAGGCCCGCATCAGGGTCTCCGCGACCCGGGCCGCCGGATCGTCCCCGGCCGGCGGGCGCTTGCGCAGCGTGGTGTGCATGTGCTGGAGCTGGTCCTGCATGGTGGCGACCAGCAGGTGCACCTTGGACGGGAAGTAGCGGTAGAGCGTGCCCAGCGCCACCCCGGCCGCCTCCGCGACCTCCCGCATCTGGACGGCGTCGAAACCGCCCCGGCTGGCCAGCTGTGCGCTGGCGTGCAGGATGCGGCGGCGGCGGGCCTCCTGGCGCTCCGTCAGGGGAGGCGACGCCGGTGTGGTGACGGCCTTCACTTCCGCTGTCATGTGTCCCGTTCCGTGTCGTTGCGCGGGCTGATTCCGGGCTGGTCCGCAGTCAGCATGGCAGGCGCCGCAGTCGTGGCGCGAATCACCTGCTCCGCCTCTTACGGTGTAGTTTCCGGCCGGTAGATTCAATGCTCTTCGACGGATCAAGTCTGAAACTTGTTCTACATTATCCGAGCGGTTACGCTCCGGCGAAAGTTGCAGGGAGAAGGGGGCCGAGAGTGACCGCTGAGGCCATGGTGACGAGCCCTTTCGCGGGTTCCGCCGCCGACGGCGACCGCCCGCTGCGCATCGCACTCCTCACCTATAAGGGGAACCCGTTCTGCGGCGGCCAGGGCGTCTACGTCCGCCACCTCTCGCGCGAGCTCGTACAGCTGGGGCACTCCGTCGAAGTGATCGGCGCGCAGCCCTACCCGGTCCTCGACACGGGCGCCTCGCTCACCGAGCTCCCGAGCCTGGACCTCTACCGCAGCCCCGACCCCTTCCGCACGCCCAAGCGCGACGAGTACCGGGACTGGATCGACGCCGTCGAGGTCGCCACCATGTGGACCGGCGGCTTCCCCGAGCCGCTGACCTTCTCGCTGCGCGCCCGCCGCCATCTGGCCGCGCGCGCGGGCGACTTCGACGTCATCCACGACAACCAGACCCTCGGCTACGGCCTCCTGGGCGACCTCGGCGCCCCGCTGGTCACGACGATCCACCACCCCATCACCGTGGACCGCAAGCTCGACCTCGACGCCGCGAAGGGCCGCGTGAAGCGGGCCTCCGTACGCCGCTGGTACGCCTTCACCCGCATGCAGGGCCGCGTGGCCCGCAGGCTCCCCTCCGTCCTCACCGTCTCCGGGTCCTCCCAGCAGGAGATCGCCCAGCACCTGGGCGTCCGGGACGAGCGCATCCACGTCGTGCACATCGGCGCCGACACCGACCTGTGGTCGCCGGACGCCTCCGTCGCCGAGGTCCCCGGCCGCATCGTCACCACCTCCAGCGCAGACGTCCCGCTCAAGGGGCTCGTGTACCTCGTCGAGGCCCTCGCGAAGCTGCGCACCGAGCAGCCCGAGGCCCACCTCGTCGTCGTCGGCAAGCGCGCCGAACAGGGGCCGGTCGCCCGCGCCATCGAGACGTACGGGCTCCAGGACGCCGTCCGCTTCGTCAAGGGCATCACCGACGCCGAACTCGTCGACCTCGTCCGCAGCGCCCAGATCGCCTGCGTCCCCTCCCTCTACGAGGGCTTCTCGCTCCCGGCGGCCGAGGCCATGGCCACCGGCACCCCGCTCGTCGCCACCACCGGCGGCGCGATCCCCGAAGTCGCCGGACCCGACGGCGAGACCTGCCTCGCGGTGCCCCCGGGCGACGCGGGCGCACTGGCCGCCGCGCTGGGCCGGATGCTGGGCGACCCGCAGCTGCGGGCCCGCCTCGGCGCCGCCGGACGCGAACGGGTCCTGACCCGCTTCACCTGGGCCAAGGCCGCCGAAGGCACCGTCGCGCACTACCGCGCCGCCATCGAGCAGGCCGCCCGTGCCCGCCGCGCGCGGTGACCTGCCGCGCCCGGTGACCCTCCGCCGAATCCACACCCCCGCCCCACACCCCCGCGACCGCGAAGGCAGGACCCCGTGCTGACCGTCGATTTCTCCCGGTTCCCGCTCGCCGCAGGCGACCGCGTACTCGATCTGGGCTGCGGCGCAGGCCGGCACGCCTTCGAGTGCTACCGGAGAGGCGCCCAGGTGGTCGCCGTCGACCGCAACGGCGAGGAGATCCGCGAGGTCGCCAAGTGGTTCGCCGCCATGAAGGAGGCCGGCGAGGCCCCGGCCGGGGCAACCGCCACCGCCATGGAGGGCGACGCCCTCGCCCTGCCCTTCCCCGACGACTCCTTCGACGTCGTGATCATCTCCGAGGTCATGGAGCACATCCACGACGACAAGGGCGTCCTCGCCGAGATGGTGCGCGTGCTCAAGCCCGGCGGGCGCATCGCCATCACCGTCCCGCGCTACGGCCCCGAGAAGATCTGCTGGGCGCTCTCCGACGCCTACCACGAGGTCGAGGGCGGCCACATCCGCATCTACAAGGCGGACGAGCTCCTCGGCAAGATGCGGGCCGCGGGCCTCAAACCGTACGGCACGCACCACGCGCACGGACTGCACTCCCCGTACTGGTGGCTCAAGTGCGCCTTCGGCGTCGACAACGACAAGGCGCTGCCCGTCAAGGCGTACCACAAGCTCCTGGTCTGGGACATCATGAAGAAGCCGATGGCCACGCGCCTCGCCGAGCAGGCCCTGAACCCGCTCATCGGCAAGAGCTTCGTGGCGTACGCGACCAAGCCCCACCTCCCCGTCGGCGCGACCCAGTGAGCTCGCCCGGGCGCACCGAACACCTGGTCCTGGACGGCGTACTGACCGCCGAGCAGGCCGCCGCGACGGTGGCGGGCATCCTCGCCGCCCAGCGCGCGGACGGGGCCATCCCGTGGTTCCGCGGGCACCACCTCGACCCGTGGGACCACACCGAGGCCGCGATGGCCCTGGACGCGGCCGGTGAGCACGAGGCCGCCGAGCGGGCGTACGCGTGGCTGGCGCGGCACCAGAACCAGGACGGCTCCTGGTACGCGGCCTACGCCGACCGGCCCGACGGCGTGGACACCGCCGAGCCGCAGGACGCGAGCCGCGAGAGCAACTTCACCGCCTACATAGCCGTCGGCGTCTGGCACCACTACCTGTCCACCGGCGACGACACCTTCCTCGACCGCATGTGGCCGGCCGTCTACGCGGCCGTGGAGTGCGTCCTGACCCTCCAGCAGCCGGGCGGCGAGATCGGCTGGAAGCGGGAGGCCGACGGCACCGCCGTCACCGACGCGCTCCTCACCGGCTCCTCCTCCATCCACCAGGCGCTGCGCTGCGCCCTGGCCATCGCCGAGCACCGCGAGGAGCCGCAGCCCGACTGGGAGCTCGCCGCGGGCGCCCTGCGGCACGCGATCCGGCGCCACCCCGAGCGGTTCCTCGACAAGAACCACTACTCGATGGACTGGTACTACCCGGTCCTCGGCGGCGCCCTCACCGGCGCCGAGGCCACGGCGCGCATCGAGGAGCGCTGGGACGAGTTCGTGGTCCCGGACCTCGGCGTGCGCTGCGTCCTGCCGAATCCGTGGGTGACGGGCGGCGAGTCCTGCGAGCTGGCGCTCGCACTGTGGGCGACGGGGGAGTCGGACCGGGCGCTGGAGATCCTGCGGTCGATCGGCCACCTGCGCGCCGACAACGGCATGTACTGGACGGGCTACGTCTTCCAGGACGAGGCGGTCTGGCCCGTGGAGCAGACCACCTGGACCGCCGGGTCCCTGCTGCTCGCCGTGGCGGCGCTGGGCGGGGACGAGGCCACCACCGAGGTGTTCGGCGGGACCTCGCTCCCGGCCGGGCTGGAGCCGGACTGCTGCCGCTGAGCCGGGGCGGGCGTCAGCGGCGGTAGAGCCAGCCGGCGATGGCGTGGCCGACGAGGAGGTAGACGACGGCGGCCACGCCGTAGCCGAAGACGACCTGGACCCATTCCTTGCTGAAGGTGAACAGGTCGTAGGACCAGCCGGCGAGCCAGCTGGCGGTGTCGTGGACGAACTCCACGAGCTCGTTGCCCCGGTTGGCGTCCAGCAGGTACATCAGGATCCACAGGGCGATGACGAAGGCCAGTACGTCCGCCACCAGTGCGACGGCCCGCCCGGCCTGACTGCTTCCGCGTGCGCTTGCGCTTGCTCGGGTGTGTGTGGGCATGTCCCGCGTGTTGCCGCGTTGGCGGAAGGCAAACCCGAACGGGTCCCGCGAGTGGCGGGGCCGCGGGGCCGGGGTGAGGCTGCGAGGGACGCCTCAGTCCCCGGAGGAAACCGTGCGCCTACCCACGACCGTCCGATTCCGCCGTGCCGTCACGGCGGTGGTCCTCTCCACCGCGCTGATGGTCGGCGCCACCGCCTGCGGCAGCGGCGGGAGCGGCCCGCGCGAGGAACTGTCCGCCGCGTCGATGGGGGAGCTGGCCGCGCTCGCCGCGGCGGAGCCCGTCGCGGCCGAGGCCGACGAACTGGCCGCGGTGACGCCGTCGCCCAGCACGTCCGCGGAGAAGCAGAAGTTCGCCAAGACGCGCTTCGTGGCCAACGCGGGCCTCGCGGCGGGTGCGACGTACCAGTGGATCATCAAGCCGTACCGCGCGGGCAAGTTCAAGAAGGGCGCCAAGGGCCGGACCTTCGCGCTCATCAAGGCGGGCCTCGCGGGCGCGTTCGCGTACAACCGGCTGAAGGCGGCGTCCGACAACGCCAAGGGCGACCCGCTGCTGGCGAAGGCGATGGCCCCGCTGACGGCCGGCATCGCCTCCCTCAAGGGCCTCGGCAGCAAACTGCGCAAGGGCCAGGCCGGCGACGCCGACATCAACTCCTTCGACGACGTCATCAGCAGCGTCAAGGAGGCCGGCAAGAGCGCGGGCGCCGAGGTCGTCGACAAGGTCCCGAGCACGTCCCAGCTGAGCGGCGGCTGAGCCGGCCCGCCCGGCCCGGCGGCCGGTCGCGGCCTGTTTCAATGGGCGGATGATCGAGTACGTGTTCCTCGCCGCCGGGGCCGCCGGAGCCGCGTGGCTGTTGCGGCGCAAGCACCTCGCGCGGACGGCCGCCGGCCCCGTGCCCGGGATCCCCGGGATGGCGCGCCGGCCCGCCGGCGAGGGGCGCTGGCGGGCGGGGCGCGTGTACGCCGACGGGGGCGCGGCCCGCTGGGTCCCCGAGCGTGGTGAGCCCGTACCGCTGCCCGGCGGGCGGGCCACCGGGGTGCGGGTCCCCTCCGTGAAGGAGGGCATCGTCATCAACCCCGGCTCGCGGATCGTCACCTGTACCTACGAGGGCGGCGGGAGCATCGAGATCGCTGTCATGCCACTGGACGTGCGCGAGCTGCTGGAGGCCGTCCCCCAGGCGGATGACCCGGACCGGACCTAGGTCGCAGGCGCCTCGCCTGACGGAGGCCGGAGGGGGTTCACCCCTCTTCGTCCCTCACCTCCAACGCTTGTTGGGCCAGGCCGACGAACGTGAGGTAGGTGCCGCGGAAATCCTGGTACGCGGCGTCGTAGTCGTGTCGCCGCTCGGGGGTGTCGTCGCCGATGAGCGCCTTCAGCAGCGGCTGCAGGTGTCGCGCCACCTGCCGCACCTGCTCCGCCGCGGCGGACACCTCGGCAGGGCCGTCGAGCCGAACCTCGTGGGTGGCCTTGTTCATGTTCCCGATGACCGGGCCGATGCGTTCGTACATCCGCGCCAGGAGCCGGTCCTTGGTCTCGCGGTCGCGCGCCGCGTCGACGTCGTTGATCTGCCAGGTGACCTCGTTGAACGCGTGGGCGCAGTTCATCATCTCCCGGTAGGTGGACCGGCGCCGGTCGCGCTGTTCACGAAGGGCCTGGGCCGTCGTGGTGGTTCGGGCCTGGGCCAGCGCCGCGCGGGAGGTCGCCCGGGCGGTTATCCAGCTGGCTCCGAGCGCGGTCAGCGCGGTGAGGATGCCGACCCACAGTCCGCTGTTCGCCATGATCGAGGAGTCTGCCACCGGGAGTGCCGTCGCGACAGCGCGCGCCCGGGGTTCGGAGAGGCCCGCAGGGTAGGGTTTGACGCCCCAACTAGCCTTGTGGAGACGGAGCATGCGGATATCTGCCCTGTCTGCCGCCCTCGCTGTGACGGTCGTGACGCTCGCGGGTTCGGCGACCTCGGCCGCGGCCGAGCCCACGGCCCTCACGATCCCGCTGGAGGCCGGTGCCAACCTCCACCTCAGCACCGGGTCGGTGACCTACGAGCGCGTCGACGGAGCGGTGAACTCCGTCAAGATCATCTCGGTGCGGGCGACCGGCGGCGCCAAGGACTGCGCCTGGGTGCAGTGGAACGACCCGAAGGCCGGCGGGGACGGCTGGAGCTCGCTCGTCTCCGAACCCGGCTGTTACGGCGGCACCGTGGGGGAGACGCCCAACGTCGTCATCAAGGCCCCGGCCGGCCATCCGCTCAAGGTGCGCCTGGCCGCGTACCACTTCGACAGCGCCGAGGTGATCCACAAGGACATCGAGAAGCTCTAGCGGGAGGGCGGGGCGACACCGGATCCCCGGAGCGGATCCGGTGTCGCACCAGGTCCTGTCCGCCCGGACAGGGCCTAGCTGTTGAGCTCCGCCAGGACGCGCAGGGTGTGCGGGTCGGGGGCCGTCACCAGGAGGTCGGTGACCGGGCCCTTGCGCCACAGCTCCAGGCGTTCGGCGATCCGCTCGCGGGGGCCGACCAGGGAGATCTCGTCGGCGAAGGCGTCCGGGACGGCGAGGACCGCCTCCTCCTTGCGGCCGGCGAGGAACAGCTCCTGGATGCGGCGCGCCTCCTCCTCGTAGCCCATCCGGGCCATCAGGTCGGCGTGGAAGTTGCGGGCCGCGTGGCCCATGCCGCCGATGTAGAAGCCGAGCATCGCCTTGACCGGGAACAGCCCCTCGGCGACGTCGTCGCAGACCTTGGCGCGGGCCATCGGCGCGATCATGAAGCCCTCGGGGAGGTCCGTCAGCGCGGCCTGGTAGACGTCGGTGCGGGTCGGCGACCAGTACAGGGGCAGCCAGCCGTCCGCGATCCGCGTGGTCTGGGCGATGTTCTTCGGTCCCTCGGCGCCCAGCAGGAGCGGCAGGTCGGCGCGGAGCGGGTGGGTGATGGGCTTCAGGGGCTTGCCGATGCCGGTGCCGTCCGCGCCGCGGTACGGGTGGCTGTGGAAGCGGCCGTCCAGCGCGACCGGGCCCTCGCGGCGCAGCACCTGGCGGATGACGTCGACGTACTCGCGGGTCGCGGTGAGCGGGCTCGCGGGGAACGGGCGCCCGTACCAGCCCTCGACCACCTGCGGGCCGGACAGGCCGAGGCCCAGCATCATCCGGCCGCCGGAGAGGTGGTCCAGGGTGAGGGCGTGCATGGCGGTGGCGGTCGGGGTGCGGGCGGCCATCTGCGCGATCGCCGTGCCCAGGCGGATCCGGGAGGTGTGCGCGGCGATCCAGGTCAGCGGGGTGAAGGCGTCCGAGCCCCACGCCTCGGCGGTCCACACCGAGTCGTAGCCGAGGCGCTCGGCCTCGGTGGCGAGGTCGAGGTGGGCGGGCTGGGGGCCGCGGCCCCAGTAGCCGAGTGCGAGTCCGAGGCGCATGAACGTCCCTCCGCGGTGCCGACAGCCGTACCTGACGATGCGTCAGGCGCCTGGCGACTGTAAGGCAACGGCCCCCCGCCCGGAAGGGCGGGGGGCCGTCGTGTGTGCGGGAGCGGGGCTCAGCCGCGCTGGATGCCCGAGGTGTCGTTCAGGATGCCGCGACGGCCGTCCTGGGTCTGCGCGACCAGGGTGGCCGCGCCGCGCTGCTCGACGGCCAGGTACCAGGTGCCCGGGGCGAGTTCGGCGATCGGGGTGGGGGTGCCGTCCTCGGCGAAGAGGGGGCGGGCCACCGGGACCGCGAACCAGAACGGGGTGAAGTCCGCCGCCGGAGCGGGCGCCGGAGCCGCCTGGTGGGCGTCCTGCGGCGCCGGCGTCGGGGTGCCGCCGTACGGCGGGACCGGCTGCGGGGTGGAGCCGTAGGGCTGCTGGCCGCCCGGGTAGCCGTACCCGGCGCCCGGCTGGGGCTGGCCCGCGTACGGCGGGACGGCGGCCGGCTTCGGCTCCGGCACCAGCTGGCCCGCGAGGGCCGGGATCTTCGCACCGGCCACGGCCACGCCGGCCAGCGCCAGGGTGGCGAGGAAGGCGAGGACGGCGCCGGCGCCCAGGTCGAGCTGGCTCGGGCAGGTGATCAGGGCCCACAGCGCGGACCAGGCGGCCGAGACGGCGAGCACGGTGCCCCACGCCGTCAGCGGCAGGCCCAGCACCTTGCGGGTCTCCGGCTGGAAACGGGCCGCGATGAGCAGGCCTGCGGCGATGAAGCCGAGCAGGAAGACGCTGGGAAGCGCCAGACGGTAGGCGTCGGTGTCCCACGCGCTCGGGAGGTCGCCACCCGTCGTGGAGTAGAAATCGAGGAACGAGGCGATGAACAGCAGCGCCGCTGCTCCGATCACCACGCCGTCGCCTCGAGTGAGGGAGCGGATGTTCACGTCTTAGGTGTCCTTCTCGGTCTCGGTCGTCTCGTGGTGCCGCGGTCGCAGATCGTTCCTGCAGCAGGTCGGGCGGCACCATGGTACGGACGTTCCCCGCGGCCGAGAGGATCGGGGCGGCGAGGGAGCCTCGAGAGATTATCGGAACTCATCGAAGTGCAGCTGGTCTTTGTGTATTTGAGCCACACCGGCGGTGACAACCGGCACAGTGAAGGGCGTGAAAGCAGATGCCGGGCGCAAGTATCGTGCGTATCCCGATGGGGACCAGGGGCAGGCCCTGACCAGGTGGGGGCACACCGCGCGCTCTGTGGAACGTGGTTCTGGAGCAGCGCGCGTATCTGTGGGAGCAGCGTCGGTACACCTTGCGGTCGGCCGAGCAGTGCAAGCAGTTGACGGCGGCACGAGCCGATCTCGACTGGCTCGGTGATCTGCCGGCGCAGGCGGGACAGCAGATCCTGCGCCAGCTGGACCGGGCGTACGACAACTTTTGGAATCCCGGGCATCCGGCCCGGTTCCCCGCGCGGAAGAAGCGCGGGCACCGCCTGTCGGTTCCGTTTCCCGGGCAGGCGGTCGAGGTCCGGAAGGTGAATCGCAAGTGGGCCGAGGTGCGGCTACCGAAGATCGGGTGGCTGCGCTTCAGGCTCTCCAGGGCTGTCGGGGGGGGCGATCCGTAACGCCGCCGTGTCCCGGGGTACGACGATCGCTCAGATCGCCAGGCTCACCACCCGGCGGGCCAACCGACGACAGGACTTCACACACAAGCTCACTACTGATCTCGCCAAAAACCACGGCCTGATCGGCATCGAGGACCTGCGTGTGAAGAGCATGACCGCATCTGCGAAGGGCAGCGTCGAATCTCCTGGGAGGAGCGTCCAGGCGAAGTCCGGACTGAACCGGTCGATCCTCGACAACACCCCGGGGGAGCGGCGGCGTCAGCTTGAGTACAAGGCTCTCAAGCACGGGTCCGTACTCGTCACCGTTGCACCGTTCCACACATCCCAGACCTGCGCCAAGTGCGGCCAGGTCGACGCTGCGTCCCGTCAAGGGTGTGGCCGGCTATTCGCCTGTACCCGCTGCGGGCACGAGGACGACGCCGACCACAACGCCTCGGTCGAGATCGCCCCCACTCACGGGGGCGAGGATCGTCAACCGCCGAGGAAGCCGACGATGCCGTCCGCGATGCCCTGCGCCGCCTTCTGCCGCCACTCCGGACTCGTCAGCTGCGCCGCGTCCTTGGCATCACGCATGTTGCCGCATTCGATGAACACCTTGGGGCGAGTTGACAGGTTCAGTCCGCCGAGATCGTCCCGGACGACCAAACCGGTGCCGCTGCCGAGGTAGTTGGCGGGGGCCGAGCCGGTGGTGCGGGCGAAGTTCCCGGCGATCCGCTCGCCGAGCTCGCGGGAGGGTTCGACGATCTTCGAGGTGTCCGCGGCGCCGCCCTTGACCTTGGCGGGGAGGATGACGTGGAAGCCGCGGCTGCCCGCCGAGACCCCGTCGGCGTGGACGGAGACGACGGCGTCGGCGTTCGCCTCGTTGCCGATGCGGGCCCGCTCGGTGATGCAGGGGCCCCAGGGCCGGTCCTGCTGGTGGGTGAGGACCACCTTCGCGCCCTGGGCCTCCAGGGCCGCCCGCAGGCGCTGGGAGACGTCGTAGGTGAACTCCGCCTCCATGTAGCCGGAGTTGGTGGTGGTGCCGGTGGTGTCGCACTCCTTGTGACCCGTGCCGATGTCGACCTGCTGGTCGATCTCGTCGGTGTGCTTGAAGTTGCCCGTGTTGTGGCCTGGGTCGACGACCACCGTCTTGCCCGCGAGCGGGCCCTTGGCGGGCGCGGGGGCGGGTACGGGGGCCGCCGCGGGCGTACTGGCGGCCGCGGTCGGGCTGCCGCTCGGGGTGGACCCGGACTTCGCGTCCCGCTGGCCGGGCGACCCGGCCGCGTGCGAGGCCGGCAGCGGCCGGGGCTGCTGCCCCTCGGACCCGGAGCCGGCCAGCACCTGGGTCAGCACCCAGCCCGCCAGAGCGGCCGGCGCGAGTGCGGCGACCCCGACGACGAGCGTGGAGCGTCGGGTGAACCAGGGCCGGTCCGGATTGACCGAGGAACCGGACTCGGGGGGCGGGGCACTGTCGTCTTTGCGCACGCGGCGATGCTAGACCGCCGCGCGGCGGCCCGGCCGGACCCTGGGCCATCCGGGGGCGTGGTGTGATTGTCTGCCCGCCGTTCGTCGATTCAGATGCCCGGCCCCGTGCGGCGCAGCACGCGCAGCGAGTCGGTGACGGAGATCTCCTCGAAGGCGCCGGAGGCCAGGGCGCGCAGGTAGATCCGGTACGGGGCCTGCCCGCCGTCGGCCGGATCCGGGAACACGTCGTGGATGACCAGCGTGCCGCCCTCCGCGACGTGCGGGGCCCAGCCCTCGTAGTCGCCGCCGGCGTGCTCATCGGTGTGGCCGCCGTCGATGAACACGAAGCCGAGCTTGCCGCCCCAGGCCGCGGCGACCTGCGGGGACCGGCCCACGATCGCGATCACGTGGTCCTCGAGACCGGCCTTGTGCAGGGTCCGGCGGAAGGTGGGCAGCGTGTCCATCAGGCCGACCTCCGGGTCCACGACGCTCGGGTCGTGGTACTCCCAGCCCGGCTGCTGCTCCTCGCTGCCGCGGTGGTGGTCGACGGTGATCGCCGCCACGCCGGCCTCGCGGGCGGCGTCGGCGAGCAGGATGGTGGACCGGCCGCAGTACGTCCCGACCTCCAGCAGCGGCAGCCCGAGCCCGGCCGCGGCGGCGGCCGCCTCGTAGAGCGCGAGCCCCTCCCGTACGGGCATGAACCCCTTGGCGGCCTCGAAGGCGGCGAGGGTCTCCGGCTTGGGGTGGGCGGCCATGGGTTCCTCCTGAACTGCGACTGGTCGGCCCATGCTGCCCTACCGCCGGGTAGGGGTCCATGCCGGGGCCCGGGCGGGCGGCCCCGGCTGGTCCTGGCGGGGGACGGTGCGCGGCGCACCTCGTTTCGCTCCGCAGGCTTTACTTCCTATTTGCGTACTTTGACCGCCATGAACAAGCTCGGAATCCTCGCGGGCACGGCCGCAGCCCTCGCGACGACCGTCGTCGCGATCCCCACCGCCGATGCCCATGCGCAGTCGATCGTCCTGTGCAGCCAGACAGCCCTCAGGGCGGCCATCACCCAGGCGAACGCCGCCCCCGGCCCCAACACGCTCCTCCTCGCCCCCGGCTGCACCTACAACCTGACCGCCCCCGACAACCCCGGCAACGGCCTGCCGGTCATCACCAGCGACATCACCATCACCGGCAGCCTCCTCGGCACCCAGAACGTCATCAAACGTCAGTCGGCGACCGCGTTCCGCATCTTCAGCGTGCAAGGTCCGAACGCACGCCTGGCCCTCAACAACCTCACCGTCCGCGACGGCCGCTCGGACAGCAGCGGCGGCGGGGGAATCTCCAACGCGGGCGGCGCGCTCACACTCAACTCCGTCGAAGTGACCGGCAACCTCGCGGACTTCAGTGGTGCCGGCGGGGGCATTGTCAGCAGTGGCGCCCTGACCATCCGCAACAGCACCGTGAGTTTCAACCGGTCCACCAACAACGGCGGCGGGCTCTTCTCGTTCGGCACCACGACGATCTCGAACACCACCGTCACCGGTAACACGGCCAGGGACAGCGGCGGCGGGATGGACGCGCGGGGCAGCCTGACCCTCACCAACAGTCGCGTGACGGACAACGCGAGCGATGACGCCGGCGGCATCCTGTCCTTCGCCCTGACGGGCACCATCACGGACACCCTCATCCGCGGCAACACCGTCGCCGGTGACGGCGCTGCGGGCGGAGGGGTCCTGAACCGGAGCGGCAGCACGCTCACCCTCGAGCGGACCACGGTCTTCGCCAACAGGGCCATCACGTCCGGTGGTCAAGGCGCCGGGATCGCCAACGGCGGCGCCGGCGACACCGTCAACCTCAGGAACAGTTCGGTCTCCTATAACTACGCCAGGTCCGCCCCGGGCGGCATCCTCAACGACGGCGGCACCGTCTCCTTGACCGCAACCCCGGTCCAGGAGAACTACCCGACCAACTGCTCCCCGAGCGTGATCGCAGGCTGCACGAACTGACCGGAGCCGGGCCGATTGCGTCATTCAGGCCACCTGTCCGCAGCCGGGCGATTACGCTCGGCTACGGAACCACAACTGGCTTGGGGGTGACCGTCCATGGTCAGCACGCGCGATCTCGATCCCAGCGCCTCACCGCTGGATTACTACGGCTACGAACTGCGTCGGCTGCGCGAAGCCGCCGGGCTGAAGCAGGCGCAGCTGGGCGAGATCATCTACTGCACCGGCTCACTGATCGGCCAGGTGGAGAACGCGAAGCGGGTGCCGACGCGGGACTTCTCGGAACGGGTCGACGCGGCGCTGGGCACCGACGGGCACTTCTCCCGACTGGTGGGACTGGTCCTGCGGAGCGTCCTGCCGACGTGGTTCCAGCCGTTCGCGGAGATGGAGTCCCGGGCGGAGTACGTGTCCACGTACCAGGCGCAGTTGGTGTACGGGCTGTTGCAGACGGAGGAGTACGCGCGCGCAGTGTTGGGCGTGCGGAGCGAGGGGGACCTCGACGCCAAGGTGGCCGCTCGGATGGAGCGCCAGCGAATCCTCGACCGAGAGAACCCGCCACTGATGTGGGTCGTGCTGAGCGAGGCCGTGCTCCACCAGGAGGTGGGTGGCCATGACGTCATGCGGAACCAACTTGCGCACTTGTTGGGCCTGCGGAAGCGGGAGTGGGTGAGGGTGCAGATCCTGCCCTTCGAGGCAGGGGCCCATGCCGGACAGTTGGGTTCGTTCACCGTCCTGCGCTTCGACGATGACCCGGACATTGTCTATACCGAGGACTTCGTACAGGGCCATATGACGGCCAATCCTCAGGCTCTCAGGGAAGGTTCGCTCCGATACGATCACTTGCAGGCTGCCGCGCTGTCCCTGGAGGACTCGGCGGCGCTGATCGCCCGCGTATTGGAGGAGCGCTATGGAAAGCAACCAGCACATAACGGGCGCGAAGTGGCGTAAGTCCTCGTACAGCGGCGACACCGGCGGAGAATGCGTCGAGTGCGCCCCTCTTGGCGACGGTCTCGTCGCCGTTCGGGACTCCAAGAATCCCGACGGGCCCGTCTTCACCGTTCACCCTGCGGCTTTCGCCACCTTCGTGAGGGCCCTCTCTGTATGATCCGCTCCCGACTGGGGGCAGGGGATCCGGGGGAGCAGAGGCTATGGAGCACGTAGGGCCGGGCGGCCCGACGCACGTGGGGCCGTTCGAGGTCGTCGGCGTGCTCGGGCAGGGCGGGATGGGCCGGGTGTTGCTGGGCGCCGGGCCGGACGGGCGGCTCGTCGCCGTCAAGCAGGTGCTCGCGCACTTCGCGGACGACGAGGGCTTCCGGGCCCGGTTCCGGCGTGAGGTCGCCGCCTCGCGCAAGGTGTCCGGGGCCTACACGGCGGCCGTGATCGACGCCGATCCGGACGCGCCGACGCCCTGGCTGGCCTCCGTCTTCGTGGCCGGGCCCTCGCTCGGGGCCGTGGTCAAGGCGGTCGGTGTGCTGCCGGAGGACGTCGTACGCCGCCTCGCGGCCGGACTGACCTCGGCCCTGGCGGAGATCCACCGGGCAGGGCTCGTCCACCGGGACCTCAAGCCCGACAACGTGCTCCTCGCCGAGGACGGCGTACGCGTCATCGACCTCGGCATCGCACGCGTGACGGAGGGCGAGTCCGAGGGGCACACCGAACTGACGCGTACGGGATGGGTCGTCGGATCGCCCGCGTACATGTCGCCCGAGCAGGCCGAGGGCAAGCCGCTCACGCCCGCCAGCGACGTCTTCTCGCTCGGTTCCGTCCTGGCCATGGCGGTGACGGGCCGCAGTCCCTTCGCCGGCACCTCCACCCTCCAGACGCTGTACGACGTGGTGCACGGCGAGCCGGACCTGAGCGGGGTCCCGGCGGGGCTGCGCGACCTCGTCGCGCGCTGCCTGGCCAAGGACCCGGAGGCCAGGCCGTCCCCGGCGGAGCTGCGCGAGCTGATCGGGCCGGTGACCCCGGCGGGGCGGCAGTGGCCCTCCGCCGTGTACGGGATGCTCGCCGCGCAGCGGGCGCGGATCGACGGGCTGCTCGAAGGCGGCCCGGCCGCCGAACCGGAGCCGTCGCCGCCCGCCCCGGAACCCACGCACGTGCCCGCACCCGTCCCCGTACCTGCCCCCGTCCCGAAGGTTCCGCCCGTTCCGCCCCGTCCGACGGAACCGCCCACCGAGCCGAGCTCGCCGGCGCGGAGCCCGTGGCGCGGCAGGCGCCGGATCACGGCCCTGGCGGCGGCCGCCGTGCTGCTGGTGGCCGGCACCGGGGTGGTGGCGTACGTACGGGACCGGATGAACGCCCCCGTCGCGTATTCGGGCCTGCCCGCCTGCGCGAAGGCCGCCGACACCGTGCCGTTGGCGCTCCGGGACTCCTCGCTCGACACCCGATCCAAGGAGGCCTGGGGCGTGCGTACGGGCTGCACCTGGAACGGGCTCGGCCAGGCCGCCTCGCCCCACGGCCTCGTCCGCTGGGAACTCAGCCTCGGCGGGGACGCGGCGCACAACGCGGACGCCCAGCGGGCCCGCTTCCAGGTGGACGCGGCCGACAAGATCGCCGCTCCGAACCTGACCTTCGGGACGGAGGCCTACTGGGGGAGCCCCAGCCTCGACTGGACGTGCGTCCTCGCCGTGCGCGAGGGCAACCTCTCCGTCTGGGTGGGCCTGTACGCGAGCCCGTACAAGACGGCGGACTGCCAGGACAAGGCGAAGGCGGTCGCCCGCGCCGCGCTGAAGGCGGCCCCGCACTGACGCGCGGGGCCGAGGCTCAGGAGAACAGCTCGCCCAGCAGCTCGGGGCCGAGGGCGATGGGGGCGGGGCGGTAGGCGGGCGGCTGCGTGCCCATCAGCTCGCGCACCAGGAAGTCCCAGGAGCGCTTGCGTACGTAGGCCAGGCAGTCGAGCAGCGTGTGCTCGGCCCCGGGCACGATGAGCAGCTCGAAGTCCTTGTCGGCGGCGATGAGCCGCTCGGCGAGCCGCAGCGTGTGGTCCGGGTGGACCTGGTCGTCCATCTCGCCGTGGACGAGCAGCAGTTTGCCCGCGAGCCGGTCCGCGAGGTCCAGGTTGGAGGTACGGGCCCAGGCCTCGGGGTTGTCCGCGCCGTCGTAGGTCTCCACGAAGCCCAGGTTGAAGTGGCGGGCGTCGTGCGAGCCGGAGAGGGCGACGCCGGCCTTGTACACCTCGGGGAAGTCCAGCATCGCGCGGGCCGCGGCGAACCCGCCGCCGGAGTGGCCGAACACGCCCACCCGGTCCAGGTCCATCCACGGCCGGGTCCCGGCCAGCTGCCGCAGCGCCGCGGCGTGGTCGGCGAGGCAGCCGGCGTCGGCCAGGCGGCCGGAGGAGGCGTCGTGGAAGGCCTTGCCGCGCCCGGGGGTGCCGCGCCCGTCCAGTGCCACCACCACGAAGCCCAGCGCGGCGAGGGGTTCCGCGTCGAGGCCCATGCCGCCGGGGTCGAAGCACGGGGCGACCCGGTTGACCTGCGGGCCGGGGTAGAGGTTGTCCACCACCGGGTACTGCCGGGAGGGGTCGAAGTCCCGCGGGTGGTACAGCACCCCGTAGATGTCCGTCACGCCGTCGGCGGCCTTGACGCGGAAGCGTTCCGGCGCCGTCCAGCCGGTGGCGGTGAGCTTGCCGATGTCGGCGCGCTCCAGCTCGACCAGCACCCGCCCGGTCCAGTCGCGGACGCGGGTGACGGGCGGGGTGTCGACGGTGGACGCGGAGTCGATGAAGTACTCCTGGTCGTCGGCGGGCAGGGTGACGACGTGGTCGAGCGCGTCGTCCGTGACCTGGGCGATGCCGGAGCCGTCGAGGGCGGCGCGGCACACCGTGCGCCGGTACGGATCCTCGTCGACCAGCCCGGAGGCGGTGAAGTACACGACCCCCTCGGCCTCGTCGACGCGCAGGATCTGCCGTACCGCCCACGGGCCGGAGGTGACCTGGCCGAGCAGGGCGCCGGTGCGCAGGTCGTACCGGTACAGGTGGCCCCAGCCGTCGCGCTGCGAGTACCAGAGCACCTCGTCGGCCAACACGCGCACGATCGGCGGCTCGTAACCGAACTGGTTGGGCTCGACCCGGGTGTCCCCGGTCTCGCTGAGGACGGTGGTGACCTCGCCGGTGGCCGGGTCCAGCCGGTGGAGGCTGAGCGTGCGCAGGTCGCGGGGCCGGTCGAGGTAGTAGACGGCCGAGCCGTCCGGGGCCCACCACGCCCACTTGGCCGTGACCGGCGACAACTGCGGCATGAGCAGCGGCTCGGCCTGGGCGCGGACGACCGTGCCCGAGGCGACGTCCAGGACGACCAGCTCGGCCAGCGGCATGTGCTCGTCACCGGCGTAGGCGTACCGCTGGGTGTGGACCACGGGCGCGCTGCCGTCGGCCGGGCGGGCCTCCAGAAGGTGGGTCTGCCGGACGAGGCGCTCGTCGGTGCGGTGCGTCAGCACCTTCGTCGAGTCGGGGGACCAGGCCACCGCGGGAGGCAGGTGCGGCAGGCCGATCTTGCGCAGCAGGGTGGCGTTGGCCGTGCAGTCCGGGCCGGTGCCGTACTGGTGGTCGCTTTCGCCGTCGGTGGTCAGCGCCCACTCGCGGCCGTCGGTCAGCGAGCGCGCCCACAGGTCGTGCCCGCGGCGGGACACGGCGAACTTCCCGTCGGGGGAGGGCACTTCGAGGGGGCTGCCCGGGGGTGTGAACTCGGCCCGCTCGCAGACGTAGCCGTCCAGGGTGCAGCGCCAGTACTCGCCGAGCGCGTAGAACTCCACCGCGTTCCCGGCCAGTTCCATCCCCGTGAAAGGCAGCGCCTCGGGGTCGACCTGTTGCCCGGAGGCGGCGGCCAGCGCGGCGGCGAGCCGGGCGTGGTCGAAGGCGGGCTCGCGGGTGCCCGCCTGTGGGTCGGCGAGCACGAACCGCTTGCCGACGCCGTTGCTCACCGCGTACCAGAAGCGGGCGCCTCCGTCGATCCACTGCGGCCGGACCTTGTCGCCGACGACGAGCTCGCCGGGGCGGGCGGGGCGGCGGAGGAGCTGTTCGGCGGCCTGGTAGTTCTGCGTGGTGCTCACTGTCTTATGCCCTTCATCGGCGGCGATGTTGATCATGAACGTTGCGGGTCAGTTGCTGCGGGCGGTGATGTCGCCGTAGGCGGTGGTGGCGTGGATGGTGAGGCCGGCGGCGGGGCCGTCGGTGTTGTTGAGGGCGTTGTGGATGCGGCCGTAGGCGGTGCCGGCGTCGAGGGTGGCGGAGACCCCGCGGGCGGCGCCGATGGTGAGGTCGCCGGCCTGGGTGCGCAGGTCGACGGTGCCGTGGACGGCTTCGGCGATGTGGATGTCGCCCTTCTGGGTGCTGATCCGTGCGGGGCCGCCGAGGCGGCCGACGGAGACGTCGCCGGCCATCAGCGTCAGGTGGGCGGCGGCGGTCTCGTCGAGCTTGACCGTGCCCTGGGCGCCCTCGAA
>NZ_JBEZKE010000054.1:0-24402 GCF_040651555.1 Streptomyces sp. NPDC048424
CGGGCCAACAGGAGGGTGACGTCGTCCCGCAGCCTGCCCGGCGGCAGCCCTTCCACGATGTCGTGCCGGGCCTGACGCAGCGGCCCACCGGTAACGTTTCTGCTGGTCCTGGAACCGAGGACTAGATGTCCTCGTGCGCCACCGCGCGCCGCGCGTCCGCGTCCAGCACGCCCCAGCTGATCAGCTGTTCGGTCAGGACCGAGGGGGACTGGTCGTAGATGACGGCCAGGGTGCGCAGGTCGTCCTGGCGGATCGACAGCACCTTGCCGTTGTAGTCGCCGCGCTGGCTCTGGATCGTCGCCGCGTAACGCTGCAGCGGGCCGGCCTTCTCGGCGGGAACGCCCGCGAGGCGCTCCAGGTCGAGGCGCAGCTTCGGCGGCGGCTCGGCCGCTCCGCCGGGGGTCGTGCCCGGCAGCAGTTCCTGCACCGGAACCCCGTAGAAGTCGGCCAGCTCGGCAAGACGCTGGACGGTCACGGCGCGGTCCCCGCGCTCGTAGGACCCGACCACCACGGCCTTCCACCGGCCCTGGGACTTCTCCTCGACACCGTGGAGGGAAAGGCCCTGCTGGGTGCGGATGGCGCGGAGCTTGGCCCCGAGCTGTTTGGCGTATTCGCTGGACATAACGCTCCCGGACGCTGTGACGCTGTGACGACATGGACGCTGTGACGACATTGACCACGTGCGGCTCCGCCGCGCGGCTGGTAACTCACTGTGAGGTTACGCAGCGTTACTTGGATGCGTCAAGCCGAATGGTCTTCGTCGCCCCCTCACGAGGGGCCCCAGCAGCCCCGTGGGAGCCCCTCCGTCCCAGGCCGGTGCCCGACGACCGGCCGCACCCTGGTACCGTGGGACACGTACATCAGACGTCCTTTAAGGTCCGTCCCGTGAGGCGGAGAAGGAGGTCCTTTTCATGGACACCCAGCAGCAGCCCGATTCCATGCGCCCGGTACTCGAAGCGCAGGACATCGCGCGGGTCCTGACCCGCATCGCCCACGAGATCGTCGAACGCGCCAAGGGCGCCGACGACGTGGTGCTCCTCGGCATTCCCACCCGCGGTGTGTACCTCGCCCGCCGGCTGGCCGCCAAGCTCGAAGAGATCACCGGCACGAAGATCCCGGTCGGCTCCCTCGACATCACCATGTACCGCGACGACCTGCGGATGAAGCCCGCCCGCGCGATCGGCCGCACCGAGATCCCCGGCGACGACCTCGACGGCCGCCTCGTCGTCCTCGTCGACGACGTGCTCTTCTCCGGCCGCACGATCCGTGCCGCGCTCGACGCCCTCGGCGACCTCGGCCGCCCGCGCGCCGTGCAGCTCGCCGTCCTCGTCGACCGGGGCCACCGCGAACTGCCGATCCGCGCCGACTACGTCGGCAAGAACCTCCCCACGTCGCTGCGGGAGACCGTCAAGGTCCAGCTCGAGGAGGAGGACGGCCGTGACGCCGTACTGCTCGGCCAGCGGACCGCCCAGGCAGCAGGGCTGTAGCCCTTACCGAGTGACGGGCCCCCGCGGGGGGTCCGCGCCGAAGCCTGCCCTGCCCGCCCGCACCACTGCCCGTCAGTCCGCCTGCCTGCCCTCCCGACCTACGGAGCCATCCAGATGAAGCGCCACCTCATCTCGGCCGCCGATCTCACGCGCGACGACGCCGTCCTGATCCTCGACACCGCCGAGGAGATGGCCCGCGTCGCGGACCGGCCGATCAAGAAGCTGCCCACCCTGCGCGGCCTCACGGTCGTCAACCTCTTCTTCGAGGACTCGACCCGCACCCGCATCTCCTTCGAGGCGGCCGCCAAGCGGCTCTCCGCCGACGTCATCAACTTCTCCGCCAAGGGTTCCTCCGTTTCCAAGGGCGAATCCCTGAAGGACACCGCGCTGACCCTGGAGGCCATGGGCGCCGACGCGGTCGTCATCCGCCACCACGCCTCCGGCGCGCCCTACCGGCTCGCGACCTCCGGCTGGATCGACTCCGCCGTGGTCAACGCCGGCGACGGCACCCACGAGCACCCCACCCAGGCCCTGCTGGACGCCTTCACCATGCGCCGCCGCCTGGTCGGCCGCGACGCCGGCCTCGGCAAGGACCTCAACGGCCGCCGGATCACCATCGTCGGCGACGTCCTGCACAGCCGAGTGGCCCGCTCCAACGTCCACCTGCTGCACACCCTCGGCGCCGAGGTCACCCTGGTGGCCCCGCCCACGCTCGTCCCGATCGGCGTCGAGACCTGGCCGTGCGAGGTCTCGTACAGCCTCGACGACGTGCTGCCGAAGTCCGACGCGGTCATGATGCTGCGTGTGCAGCGCGAACGCATGAACGCCGCCTTCTTCCCGACCGAGCGCGAGTACTCCCGCCGGTACGGGCTCGACGGCGACCGCATGGCGAAGATGCCCCAGCACGCCATCGTGATGCACCCCGGCCCGATGAACCGCGGCATGGAGATCACCGCCCAGGTCGCCGACTCCGACCGCTGCACGGCCGTCGAGCAGGTCGCCAACGGCGTCTCCACCCGGATGGCCGTCCTGTACCTGCTGCTCGGAGGCTCCGAGCCCGCCGTCACCACCACCCCCGCCGCGCGCACCGAGGAGAGCAAGTAACCATGAGCAAGATCCTTATCCGTGGCGCGAAGGTACTCGGCGGCGAGGCGCAGGACGTCCTGATCGACGGCGAGACCATCGCCGAGGTCGGTCAGAACCTGTCCGCCGAGGGCGCCCAGGTCATCGAGGCCGAGGGCCAGGTCCTCCTCCCCGGCCTCGTCGACCTGCACACCCACCTGCGCGAGCCCGGCCGCGAGGACTCCGAGACCGTCCTCACCGGCACCCGCGCCGCCGCCTCCGGCGGCTACACCGCCGTGTTCGCCATGGCGAACACCTTCCCGGTCGCCGACACCGCCGGCGTCGTCGAGCAGGTCTGGCGCCTGGGCAAGGAGTCCGGCTACTGCGACGTGCAGCCCATCGGCGCCGTCACCGTCGGCCTGGAGGGCAAGCAGCTCTCCGAGCTGGGCGCCATGCACGACTCCGCCGCCCGCGTCACCGTCTTCTCCGACGACGGCAAGTGCGTGGACGACGCCGTGATCATGCGCCGCGCCCTGGAGTACGTGAAGGCCTTCGGCGGCGTCGTCGCCCAGCACGCCCAGGAGCCCCGCCTCACCGAGGGCGCCCAGATGAACGAGGGCATCGTCTCCGCCGAGCTCGGTCTGGGTGGCTGGCCGGCCGTCGCCGAGGAGTCGATCATCGCCCGCGACGTCCTCCTCGCCGAGCACGTCGGCTCGCGCGTCCACATCTGCCACCTCTCCACCGCCGGCTCCGTCGAGATCGTCCGCTGGGCCAAGTCCCGCGGCATCGACGTCACCGCCGAGGTCACCCCGCACCACCTCCTCCTCACCGAGGAGCTCGTGCGCTCGTACAACGCGGTCTACAAGGTCAATCCGCCGCTGCGCACCGAGCGCGACGTGCTGGCCCTGCGCGAGGCGCTCGCCGACGGCACGATCGACATCGTCGCCACCGACCACGCCCCGCACCCGCACGAGGACAAGGACTGCGAGTGGGCCGCCGCCGCCATGGGCATGGTCGGCCTGGAGACCGCGCTCTCCGTGGTCCAGCAGACGATGGTGGAGACCGGACTGCTCGACTGGGCGGGCGTCGCCGAGCGGATGTCCTTCGCCCCGGCGCGCATCGGCAGCCTGGAGAACCACGGCCGTCCCGTCTCGGCAGGTGAACCCGCGAACCTGACCTTGGTCGATACCTCGTACCGTGGTGTCGTGGACCCCGCACATTTCGCCTCCCGCAGCCGCAACACGCCTTACGAGGGCCGTGAGCTGCCGGGGCGCGTCACTCACACCTTCCTGCGGGGCCGGGCAACGGTCGTGGACGGGAAACTGGCGTGACACCTGCAGTAATCCAACTGGCCGCCGAGGCCGCCGAACGACAGTCGGCGGAGGTGACCAGCTTCGGCGCCCGCATCGCGTGGGTGATCGGTCTGGCCGTGTTCGTCGCGTTCGTGTACTGGCTGATGCGGCAGGGCTGGAAATGGCGCGGCGCTCTGCAGAACGATCTGCCGGAGCTGCCCGCCGCCCCCGACGGTCTTCCCGCGCACCGGCTGGCCCTGACCGGCCGGTACCACGGGTCCACCACCGCCGGGCAGTGGCTCGACCGGATCGTCGCCCACGGTCTGGGCCTGCGCAGCCGGGTCGAGCTCACGCTCACCGACGCGGGCCTCGACGTGGTCCGACCGGGGGCCAACGACTTCTTCGTACCGGCCGCGCAGCTGCGCGGCGCCCGCCTCGACAAGGGAATCGCGGGCAAGGTACTCACCGAGGGCGGTCTGCTCGTCGTCACCTGGGCGCACGGCGACAAGCTGATCGACTCCGGATTCCGCTCCGACCGCGCGGCCGAACACGCCGCCTGGGTCGAAGCCATCAACCTCATGAACCAATCCATCACGACGGAAGGCGCCGAACGATGACGACCTCCACCAGGGGAGCAGCCAAAGCTCCCGCCGTACTCGTCCTGGAGGACGGCCGGATCTTCCGCGGCCGTGCCTACGGCGCTGTGGGGGAGACCTTCGGCGAGGCCGTGTTCTCCACCGGCATGACCGGATACCAGGAGACCCTCACCGACCCGTCGTACCACCGGCAGGTCGTCGTGATGACCGCCCCGCACGTGGGCAACACCGGCGTCAACGACGAGGACCCCGAGTCCTCCCGCATCTGGGTGGCCGGATACGTCGTCCGCGACCCCGCCCGCGTCCCCTCGAACTGGCGCTCGCAGCGCTCGCTGGACGAGGAGCTCGTCAAGCAGGGCGTCGTCGGGATCTCCGGCATCGACACCCGCGCCCTGACCCGCCACCTGCGCGAGCGCGGCGCCATGCGCGTCGGCATCTTCTCCGGCGACGCCTGGACGGGCATCCGCGACGAGGCCCTGCTGGCCAAGGTCCAGTCCCAGCCGCAGATGAAGGGCGCGAACCTCTCCGCCGAGGTCGCCACCAAGGAGACGTACGTCGTCCCCGCGATCGGCGAGAAGCGCTTCACCGTCGCCGCCGTCGACCTCGGCATCAAGGGCATGACCCCGCACCGGATGGCCGAGCGCGGCATCGAGGTGCACGTGCTGCCCGCCACCGCCACCGTCGAGGACGTGTACGCGGTCAACCCGGACGGCGTGTTCTTCTCCAACGGCCCGGGCGACCCGGCCACCGCCGACGGCCCCGTCGCCGTCATGCAGGGCGTCCTGGAGCGCAAGACCCCGCTCTTCGGCATCTGCTTCGGCAACCAGATCCTGGGCCGTGCGCTCGGCTTCGGCACCTACAAGCTGAAGTACGGCCACCGCGGCATCAACCAGCCGGTGCAGGACCGCACCACCGGCAAGGTCGAGGTCACCGCGCACAACCACGGCTTCGCCGTCGACGCGCCCCTCGACAAGGTCTCGGAGACCGCCTACGGCCGCGCCGAGGTCTCCCACGTCTGCCTGAACGACCAGGTCGTCGAAGGCCTCCAGCTGCTCGACCAGCCGGCCTTCTCCGTCCAGTACCACCCCGAAGCAGCCGCCGGCCCGCACGACGCCGCGTACCTCTTCGACCGCTTCGTAACCCTGATGGAGGCCGAGCGTGCCTAAGCGCACCGATATCCAGTCCGTCCTGGTCATCGGCTCCGGCCCGATCGTCATCGGACAGGCCGCCGAGTTCGACTACTCCGGTACCCAGGCCTGCCGCATCCTCAAGGCCGAGGGCCTGCGGGTCATCCTCGTCAACTCCAACCCCGCGACGATCATGACCGACCCGGAGATCGCCGACGCCACGTACGTCGAGCCGATCACCCCCGAGTTCGTCGAGAAGATCATCGCGAAGGAGCGCCCCGACGCGCTGCTCCCCACCCTCGGCGGCCAGACCGCGCTCAACACCGCGATCTCCATGCACGAGCAGGGTGTGCTGGAGAAGTACGGCGTCGAGCTCATCGGCGCCAACGTCGAGGCCATCAACAAGGGCGAGGACCGCGACCTCTTCAAGGGCGTCGTCGAGGCCGTCAAGGCCAAGATCGGTTACGGCGAGTCCGCCCGCTCGGTCATCTGCCACTCGATGGACGACGTCATCAAGGGCGTCGACACCCTCGGCGGCTACCCCGTCGTCGTGCGCCCCTCCTTCACCATGGGCGGCGCCGGCTCCGGCTTCGCCCACGACGAGGACGAGCTGCGCCGCATCGCCGGCCAGGGCCTCACGCTCTCCCCGACCACCGAGGTGCTCCTGGAGGAGTCCATCCTCGGCTGGAAGGAGTACGAGCTGGAGCTGATGCGCGACACCAAGGACAACGTGGTCGTCGTCTGCTCCATCGAGAACTTCGACCCGATGGGCGTCCACACCGGCGACTCGATCACCGTCGCCCCCGCGATGACGCTGACCGACCGCGAGTACCAGCGGCTGCGCGACATCGGCATCGCGATCATCCGCGAGGTCGGCGTCGACACCGGCGGCTGCAACATCCAGTTCGCGATCGACCCGACCGACGGCCGCGTCATCGTCATCGAGATGAACCCGCGCGTCTCGCGCTCCTCGGCGCTCGCGTCGAAGGCCACCGGCTTCCCGATCGCCAAGATCGCCGCCAAGCTGGCCATCGGCTACACGCTCGACGAGGTCCCCAACGACATCACCGAGAAGACCCCGGCCTCCTTCGAGCCGTCCCTCGACTACGTCGTCGTCAAGGCCCCGCGCTTCGCCTTCGAGAAGTTCCCGCTCGCCGACGCCACCCTCACCACCACCATGAAGTCGGTCGGCGAGGCCATGGCCATCGGCCGCAACTTCACCGAGGCGCTGCAGAAGGCCCTGCGCTCCCTGGAGAAGAAGGGCTCGCAGTTCACCTTCGTCGGCGACCCGGGCGACAAGGACGAGCTGCTGCGCACCGCGGTCCGCCCGACCGACGGCCGCATCAACACCGTCATGCAGGCCATCCGCGCCGGCGCCACCCAGGAGGAGGTCTTCGAGTTCACGAAGATCGACCCCTGGTTCGTCGACCAGCTCTTCCTCATCAAGGAGATCGCGGACGAGCTGACCGCCGCCGACAAGCTCTACCCCGAGCTGCTCGCCGAGGCCAAGCGCCACGGCTTCTCCGACGCCCAGATCGCCGAGATCCGCGGCCTGCGCGAGGACGTCGTCCGCGAGGTCCGGCACGCCCTCGGCGTCCGCCCGGTCTACAAGACGGTCGACACCTGCGCCGCCGAGTTCGCCGCGAAGACCCCGTACTTCTACTCCTCGTACGACGAGGAGTCCGAGGTCGCGCCCCGCACCAAGCCCGCGGTGATCATCCTGGGCTCCGGCCCGAACCGCATCGGCCAGGGCATCGAGTTCGACTACTCCTGCGTCCACGCCTCCTTCGCGCTCAGCGACGCCGGCTTCGAGACCGTGATGGTCAACTGCAACCCGGAGACCGTCTCCACGGACTACGACACCTCCGACCGCCTGTACTTCGAGCCGCTGACGCTCGAGGACGTGCTGGAGATCGTCCACGCGGAGTCGCTGGCGGGCCCCATCGCCGGCGTCATCGTCCAGCTCGGCGGCCAGACCCCCCTCGGTCTCGCCCAGGCGCTCAAGGACAACGGCGTGCCCGTCGTCGGCACCTCCCCGGAGGCCATCCACGCCGCCGAGGACCGCGGCGCCTTCGGCCAGGTCCTCGCCGAGGCCGGCCTGCCGGCCCCCAAGCACGGCACCGCCACCACCTTCACGGGTGCGAAGGCCATCGCCGACGAGATCGGCTACCCGGTCCTCGTCCGCCCGTCCTACGTGCTCGGCGGCCGCGGCATGGAGATCGTCTACGACGAGGCCCGCCTCGAGTCGTACATCGCCGAGTCCACCGAGATCTCCCCGACCCGCCCCGTGCTGGTCGACCGCTTCCTCGACGACGCGATCGAGATCGACGTCGACGCCCTCTACGACGGCCACGAGCTCTACCTCGGCGGCGTCATGGAGCACATCGAGGAAGCCGGCATCCACTCCGGCGACTCCGCCTGCGCCCTGCCCCCGATCACCCTCGGCGGCTACGACATCAAGCGCCTGCGCGCCTCCACCGAGGCCATCGCCAAGGGCGTCGGCGTCCGCGGCCTGATCAACATCCAGTTCGCGATGGCGGGCGACATCCTCTACGTCCTGGAGGCCAACCCGCGCGCCTCCCGGACCGTCCCCTTCACCTCGAAGGCCACCGCGGTCCCGCTCGCGAAGGCCGCCGCCCGCATCTCGCTCGGCACCACCATCGCCGAGCTGCGCGAGGAGGGCCTGCTGCCGAAGACCGGCGACGGCGGCACCCTGCCGATCGACGCGCCGATCTCCGTCAAGGAGGCCGTCATGCCGTGGTCGCGCTTCCGCGACATCCACGGCCGCGGCGTGGACACCGTCCTCGGCCCGGAGATGCGCTCCACCGGCGAGGTCATGGGCATCGACGCCGTCTTCGGCACCGCCTACGCCAAGTCGCAGGCCGGCGCCTACGGCCCGCTGCCCACCAAGGGCCGGGCGTTCATCTCCGTCGCCAACCGCGACAAGCGCTCGATGATCTTCCCGGCGCGCGAGCTCGTCGCCCACGGCTTCGAGCTGATGGCCACCTCCGGCACCGCCGAGGTGCTGCGCCGCAACGGCATCAACGCCACCATCGTGCGCAAGCTCAGCGAGGGCGAGGGCCCGAACGGCGAGAAGACCATCGTCCAGCTGATCCACGACGGCCAGGTCGACCTGATCGTCAACACCCCGTACGGGACCGGCGGCCGCCTCGACGGCTACGAGATCCGCACGGCGGCCGTGGCCCGCAGCGTGCCCTGCCTCACCACGGTCCAGGCACTCGCCGCGGCCGTCCAGGGCATCGACGCGCTCAACCGCGGCGACGTGGGCGTGCGCTCCCTCCAGGAGCACGCGGAGCACCTGACCGCGGCCCGCGACTAAGCAGCCCGTACAGCCCGGAAACGGGAGGGGGGACACCGGTTTCACGACGGGTGTCCCCCTTTCCATGAGCGCAGAGGGATCCTCTCGACGATGTACGAACTCTTCTTCAACCTGGTCTTCAAGCGGATGGACCCGGAGAAGGCCCACTACACGGCCTTCCGCTGGATCCGCCTCGCCGCCCGCACCCCCGTGCTGCGCACCTTCGTGGCGGCCTACCTCGCCCCCCGCCACAAGGAGCTGCGCACCGAGGCCCTCGGCCTGCGCATGCACGGCCCCTTCGGGCTCGCGGCCGGCTTCGACAAGAACGCCGTGGCCATCGACGGCATGTCGATGCTCGGCTTCGACCACGTCGAGATCGGCACGGTCACGGCCGAGCCGCAGCCCGGCAACCCCAAGAAGCGGCTGTTCCGCCTCGTGCCGGACCGCGCGCTGATCAACCGGATGGGCTTCAACAACGAGGGCTCCGCGGCCGTCGCGGACCGCCTGGCGGCCCGCCGGCCCGTCTTCAGGACGGTCGTCGGCGTCAACATCGGCAAGACGAAGGTCGTGCCGGAGGAGGAGGCGGTGGCGGACTACGTCGCCTCCACCGAGCGGCTCGCCCGCCACGCCGACTACCTCGTCGTGAACGTCTCCTCGCCGAACACCCCGGGCCTGCGCAACCTCCAGGCCACCGAGTCGCTGCGCCCGCTGCTGACGGCCGTACGGGAGGCCGCGGACCGCACCGTGACCGACCGCCGGGTCCCGCTGCTGGTCAAGATCGCCCCCGACCTGGCCGACGAGGACGTCGACGCGGTCGCCGACCTGGCGCTGGAGCTCGGCCTGGACGGCATCATCGCGACCAACACCACCATCGCGCGCGAGGGGCTGGGCCTGAAGTCCTCCCCGGACCTCGTGAAGGAGACCGGCGGGCTGTCAGGCGCCCCGGTCAAGGAGCGCTCGCTGGAGGTCCTGCGCCGCCTGTACGCCCGCGTGGGGGACCGGCTGGTCCTCGTCGGGGTCGGCGGCATCGAGAACGCCGAGGACGCCTGGCAGCGGATCCTGGCCGGGGCCACGCTGATCCAGGGCTACAGCGCCTTCATCTACGAGGGCCCCTGCTACGCCCGCGCCATCCACAAGGGCCTGGCCGCGCGCCTGGCCGTCAGTCCGTACGCGACGCTCGCCGAAGCGGTGGGCGCCGAGACCCGAAAGGCCGCGAAGTGAGCCCTGTGACCCCGTTCGGCACCCGCCTGCGCCAGGCGATGGACACCCGCGGCCCGCTGTGCGTGGGCATCGACCCGCACGCCGAGCTGCTGGCCCAGTGGGGCCTGTCCGACGACATCGCGGGCCTGGAGCGGTTCTCCCGCACGGTCGTGGAGGCGCTCGCGGAGTCGGTGGCGGTCTTCAAGCCGCAGGCGGCCTTCTTCGAGCGGTTCGGCTCCAAGGGCGTGGCCGTCCTGGAGCAGACCGTCGCGGACGCCCGGGCGGCCGGGACCCTGGTCGTGATGGACGCCAAGCGGGGCGACATCGGCTCGACCATGGCCGCGTACGCCTCGGCCTTCCTGGACCCGGCCTCGCCGCTGTTCTCGGACGCCCTGACGGTCTCCCCGTACCTGGGCTACAACTCCCTGAAGCCCGCGGTGGACCTGGCCCGCGCCTCGGGGGCCGGCCTGTTCGTGCTCGCCCTGACCTCGAACCCGGAGGGCGCGGAGGTCCAGCGGGCGGTCCGGGAGGACGGCCGGACCATCGGCGCGACGATGCTGGCGCACCTGGCGGCGGAGAACGCGGACGCCTCCCCGATGGGGTCCTTCGGCGCGGTGGTCGGTGCCACCCTGGGCGACCTGTCCTCCTTCGACCTGGACATCAACGGGCCGCTGCTGGCCCCCGGCATCGGTGCGCAGGGCGCGACGGCGGCGGACCTGCCGGCGGTGTTCGGCAAGGCCGTGCGCAACGTCGTCCCGAACGTCTCGCGGGGCGTCCTGAAGCACGGCCCGGACGTCACGGCGCTGCGCGACTCGGCGCGTCGGTTCGCCGACGAGATCGGCGAGGCCGTCTCGGCGTAATCGTCCGCCCGTGGAGGCCGCCCGCGTCCCTCGCGGCGCGGCCTCTCGCACTTCTTGGCGAAACCCGAACGCTCTTCATCGGACAAAACAGAGGTATTTTGTCCGTGATGTACGGTTCAGTGGAGGCTGACCAGGACTTTTCGTCCGTTCTCGCTGACTGGAGCGGTGTTGGCCGCTAGTCTCCGAGCAGAGTGAACGTGCAGCGAACGCGTTTCGATCGCTGTTCGGGAGCTCGCCAGGTGTGGTGCCTTCGGGCTGCCCACCGGTCCGTATCCGACAGTTCGACATCCGAGGTGACGTAGGCGTGGCTCTTCCGCCCCTTACCCCTGAACAGCGCGCAGCCGCGCTCGAAAAGGCCGCCGCGGCTCGCCGGGAGCGGGCCGAGGTCAAGAATCGACTCAAGCACTCCGGCGCCTCGCTCCAAGAGGTGATCAAGACGGGCCAGGAGAACGACGTCATCGGCAAGATGAAGGTCTCCGCCCTGCTGGAGTCGCTGCCTGGCGTGGGCAAGGTGCGCGCCAAGCAGATCATGGAGCGTCTCGGCATCTCCGAGTCCCGGCGTGTCCGAGGTCTCGGTTCCAACCAGATCGCCTCTCTGGAGCGCGAGTTCGGCAGCACCGGCGCCTGAGGCGGCGACTGAAGTTCTCCCGGCGTTCTCAGGCAGTCCCGAGAACCTGGATAATCGCTCTATGGCAGCAGAGGTTCGTCCGCGGCTGACCGTGCTCTCCGGCCCCTCCGGGGTCGGCAAGAGCACGGTCGTCGCGCATATGCGCAAGGTTCACCCCGAGGTATGGCTCTCGGTGTCGGCCACCACCCGCAAGCCGCGGCCCGGTGAGCGACACGGAGTCCACTACTTCTTCGTCAATGACGACGAGTTCGACAAGCTGATCGCCAACGGCGAGCTGCTGGAGTGGGCCGAGTTCGCGGGCAACCGCTACGGCACACCGCGCGGCGCGGTGCTGGAACGCCTGGACAACGGCGAGCCGGTACTGCTGGAGATCGATCTCCAGGGCGCACGGCTCGTCCGCGAGTCCATGTCCGACGCCCAGCTCGTCTTCCTGGCCCCGCCGAGCTGGGACGAACTGGTCCGCCGGCTCACCGGCCGCGGCACCGAATCGGCCGAGGTGATCGAGCGACGGCTGGCCTCCGCCAAGATCGAGCTCGCTGCCGAGTCGGAGTTCGACACCACCCTGGTCAACACCTCCGTCGAGGACGTGGCGCGTGAGCTGCTAGCCTTGATGGAAGTCGTCTGATTCGTTGGTCGATTTTTCATGATCGAGCGGATCCTGATCGATTCGATCTTTCCCACATTCTTCGGAAGGTAGAGCGTGTCCTCTTCCATCACTGCGCCCGAGGGCATCATCAACCCGCCGATCGACGAGCTGCTCGAGGCTACTGACTCGAAGTACAGCCTCGTGATCTACGCGGCCAAGCGCGCGCGTCAGATCAACGCGTACTACTCGCAGCTCGGTGAGGGCCTGCTGGAGTACGTCGGCCCGCTGGTGGACACCCACGTCCACGAGAAGCCGCTTTCGATCGCGCTGCGCGAGATCAACGCGGGTCTGCTGACCTCCGAGGCCATCGAGGCCCCGGCCCAGTAAGGCGCGAGAAATCCTTTCACCACAGGCCCGGCAGAACATCTGCCGGGCCTGTGGTGTGTCATGGGGAACGACGACGAACGTCGACAAGGCTCGAAGGGGAGTGCGTGGTGGGTAAGCCGAAGGTCGTGCTGGGGGTCAGCGGCGGGATCGCCGCCTACAAGTCGTGCGAGCTGCTCCGCCTGCTGACCGAGTCCGGCCACGACGTGCGGGTGGTGCCCACGGCGGCCTCCCTGAACTTCGTCGGCGAGGCGACCTGGGCCGCCCTGTCCGGGAACCCGGCCTCCACCGAGGTGTGGGAGTCCGTCCACGAGGTGCCGCACGTGCGCATCGGACAGTCCGCCGACCTCGTCGTCGTCGCCCCGGCCACCGCCGACATGCTGGCCAAGGCCGCCCACGGGCTCGCCGACGACCTGCTCACGAACACGCTGCTCACCGCGCGATGTCCGGTGGTCTTCGCCCCCGCCATGCACACCGAGATGTGGGAGCACCCCGCCACCCAGGAGAACGTGGCCACGCTGCGCCGGCGCGGCGCCCTCGTCATCGAGCCCGCGGTCGGCCGGCTCACGGGCAAGGACACCGGCAAGGGGCGGCTGCCCGACCCGGCGGAGATCTACGAGGTGTGCCGCAGGGTCCTGGCCCGCGGGGTGGACGAGCCGGACCTCGTGGGGCGGCACGTGGTGATCAGCGCGGGCGGCACGCGGGAACCGCTGGACCCGGTCCGCTTCCTCGGCAACCGCTCCTCCGGCAAGCAGGGCTACGCGCTCGCCCGTACGGCGGTCGCCCGCGGGGCCCGCGTCACCCTGGTGGCGGCCAACACCGCGCTGGCCGACCCGGCCGGGGCGGACGTCGTACGGGTGGGGACGGCCGTACAGCTGCGGGAGGCCGTGCTCAAGGCGGCCGCGGACGCCGACGTCGTGGTGATGGCCGCCGCCGTGGCCGACTTCCGGCCCGCCGAGTACGCGGGCGGGAAGATCAAGAAGAAGGACGGGCAGGACCCCGCGCCGGTCGCCCTCGTGCGCAATCCGGACGTCCTCGCGGAGATCTCGGCCGACCGGGCCCGGGACGGGCAGGTCGTGGTGGGATTCGCCGCCGAGACCGACGACGTCCTCGCCAACGGCCGGGCCAAGCTCCTCCGCAAGGGATGTGATCTTCTCGTCGTGAACGAGGTCGGCGAAGCCCGCACCTTCGGTTCCGAGGAGAACGAGGCCGTCATCCTGGCCTCTGAGGGTTCGGAGATCCAGGTGCCCTATGGACCGAAGGAAGCGTTGGCCGAGGTCATTTGGGATCAGGTGTCCCTGCGGCTGACGCCGCGACGCGCCTGAGCCGATTGCCCTTCTCCTGGTCACCTCCGTGGGTCAGAATGAGGTGCCGCAGGTCACACGGCTCCCATAAGGCGAGACGGGTGGTCCCGGAAACGGTGGCGACCGATAAACTGCATGAGGAACGTGATCGGGCGCAGCCCCCGGTGTGGTTCCGCCAAATGATCAGCCAGCAGCCGCTGCAACCCCAGGGAGCGTTGTGTCCCGTCGTCTGTTTACCTCGGAGTCCGTGACCGAGGGCCACCCCGACAAGATCGCTGACCAGATCAGCGACACGATCCTCGACGCGCTCCTCTCCGAGGACCCGACCTCGCGCGTGGCCGTGGAGACCCTCATCACCACCGGTCTCGTGCACATTGCCGGCGAGGTGACGACGAAGGCCTACGCGCCGATCGCGCAGCTCGTCCGGGAGAAGATCCTCGAGATCGGCTACGACTCCTCGAAGAAGGGCTTCGACGGCGCCTCCTGTGGCGTGTCGGTGTCCATCGGTGCCCAGTCCCCTGACATCGCGCAGGGCGTCGACACCGCCTACGAGAAGCGGGTCGAGGGCGACGAGGACGAGCTCGACAAGCAGGGCGCCGGCGACCAGGGCCTGATGTTCGGCTACGCCTGCGACGAGACCCCCGAGCTGATGCCGCTCCCGATCCACATCGCGCACCGGCTCTCCCGCCGGCTGTCCGAGGTCCGCAAGAACGGGACCATCCCGTACCTGCGCCCCGACGGCAAGACCCAGGTCACCATCGAGTACGACGGTGACAAGGCCGTGCGCCTGGACACCGTCGTCGTGTCCTCGCAGCACGCCTCGGACATCGACCTGGACTCGCTGCTCGCACCGGACATCCGCGAGTTCGTCGTCGAGCACGTGCTGGCCCAGCTCGTCGAGGACGGCATCAAGCTCGACACCGAGGGCTACCGCCTGCTGGTGAACCCGACCGGCCGTTTCGAGATCGGCGGCCCGATGGGCGACGCCGGCCTGACCGGCCGCAAGATCATCATCGACACCTACGGCGGCATGGCCCGCCACGGTGGCGGCGCCTTCTCCGGCAAGGACCCGTCCAAGGTCGACCGCTCCGCCGCCTACGCCATGCGCTGGGTCGCCAAGAACGTGGTCGCCGCCGGCCTCGCCTCGCGCTGCGAGGTCCAGGTCGCGTACGCCATCGGCAAGGCCGAGCCCGTGGGTCTCTTCGTCGAGACCTTCGGCACCGCCAAGGTCGAGGTCCAGAAGATCGAGGACGCGATCGGCGAGGTCTTCGACCTGCGCCCGGCCGCGATCATCCGCGACCTGGACCTGCTGCGCCCGATCTACGCCCAGACCGCCGCCTACGGCCACTTCGGCCGTGAGCTGCCGGACTTCACCTGGGAGCGCACCGACCGCGTCGACGCGCTGCGCACGGCCGCCGGTCTGTAAGCACAACCGCTCGTGGCCGAACGGCCCCGGACCTTCTGGTCCGGGGCCGTTCGCATGCCGTGGCTGTCAGTGGGGTTTGGTAAGAATGCTGGTGTGAGCAGCGCGAACGATTCCCAGCCGGAGCAGCTCGCACTGATCCGGGAGATGGTCGCCGAGGCGAAGGCCAAGGCGCCCAAGGCGAAGCCGCGCACCTGGCGGGGGGCCGCCCTGGCCGAGGAACTGCCCGTCGCCCGGGTCCTCGTGAACAAGGGCGTGCTCCACCTCGACCGGACCTTCGACTACGCCGTGCCCGCCGAGCTCTCCGAGGCCGCCCAGCCCGGAGTCCGCGTCCGGGTCCGGTTCGGCGCCGGCTCCCACCAGGTGCACGGCGGCCGCCGCGAGGGCGGCGGCCTCATCGACGGGTTCATCGTGGAGCGCCGCGCCGAGTCCGACTACAACGGAGCCCTCGCCGCCCTCGCCCACGTGGTCTCGCCCGAGGTGGTGCTCAGCCCCGGCATGCTGGCCCTCGCCCGGGCCGTCGCCGACCGCTACGCCGGCAGCCTCGCCGACGTGCTCCAGCTCGCCCTGCCCGCGCGGAGCGCCCGCGCCGAGGCCAAGCCCTCGCCGGAGCCGCTGCCGCCGCCCGCCGCGCCCGAGTCCGGCGGCTGGGAGCGGTACGGCGCCGGACCCGCCTTCCTGGGAGCCCTGGCCACCGGCGCCGCCCCGCGCGCCGTGTGGACCGCCCTGCCCGGCCCCGGCTGGGCCGACGAACTCGCCCGCGCCATGGCCGCCACCCTCGCCTCCGGGCGCGGCGCCCTCGCCGTGGTCCCCGACGGGCGCACCGCCGCCCGGGTCGACCAGGCCCTGACCGCCCTGCTCGGCGAGGGACGGCACGCGCTGCTGACCGCCGAGTCCGGGCCCGAGAAGCGCTACCGCCAGTGGCTCGCCGTCAACCGGGGCTCGGTGCGCGCCGTCGTCGGGACCCGGGCGGCGATGTTCGCCCCCGTACGGGACCTCGGACTGGTCGCCGTCTGGGACGACGGCGACTCCAGCCACAGCGACGACAACGCCCCCTTCCCGCACGTCCGGGAGGTGCTGGAACTGCGCGCGGTCAGCGAAGGCTGCGCCTTCCTGGCCGGGAGCACCAGCTGCACCGTGGAGGCCGCCCAGCTGGTCGAGTCGGGCTGGGCCCGGCCGCTGGTCGCGAGCCGCGAGACGGTACGGGCCTGCGCTCCCCGGATCCGGACCGTGGGCGACGAACTGCTCGCCCGCGACGAGGCGGCCCGCGCCGCACGACTGCCGAGCCTGGCCTGGGAGACCGTACGGGAGGGGCTGAAGACCGGTCCCGTGCTCGTCCAGGTGCCGCGCCGGGGCTACGTCCCGCGGCTCGCGTGCGAGCGGTGCCGGACCCCCGCCCGCTGCACGGTCTGCGCGGGCCCCCTGGAGGCCCCCGACGAGCGGGACCTGCAGTGCGGGTGGTGCGGGCGCGCCGAGCCGTCCTGGCACTGCGAGGAGTGCGGCTCGTTCCGGCTGCGCGCCCAGGTGGTCGGCGCCCGCCGGACGGCCGAGGAGCTGGGCCGGGCCTTCCCGGCCGTGCCCGTACGGACCTCCGGGCGCGACCACGTGCTCGACGAGGTGCCGGACCGGCCGGCGCTGGTGGTGTGCACGCCGGGCGCCGAGCCGGTGGCGGCCGGCGCCGGATACGCGGCCGCCCTGCTGCTCGACGGCTGGGCCATGCTGACCCGGCCCGACCTGCGGGCCGGCGAGGACGCGCTGCGGCGGTGGATCACGGCCGCCTCGCTGGTCCGGGGCGACGGGCAGGTCGTGGTGGTCGCCGAGCCGACGCTGCGGCCGGTCCAGGCGCTCGTCCGGTGGGACCCGGTGGGCCACGCCGTACGGGAGCTCGCGGAGCGGGCCCAGCTCGGCTTCCCGCCGGTCTCGCGGATGGCGGCCGTGGCCGGGCGGGGCGAGGCGGTGGAGGCCTTCCTGGCCGGCGCCGGGCTGCCGCCGGACGCGGAGATCCTGGGCCCGGTCCCGATACCGGGGCGGCGCGGGGAGCGGTCCCCGGGCGAGCGGGCGCTGGTGCGGGTCCCGCCGGGCAGCGGCGCGGCCCTGGCGGCCGCCCTGAAATCCGCGCAGGCGGCCCGGATGGCACGGGGCGTCGCCGCGGCCGACGCGGTGCGGGTCCGGATCGACCCGCCGGACATCGGCTGACCGTACGGGCCGCACACGCCGAAGCCCCCGGCGGGAGACGCGTGGGTCGTCCCGCCGGGGGCGGATTCAGGCGCGGCGAGCGGCGGCGGCCGGCCGTCGGGGGTCGGCGTCCCGGCGGCAGGACACGAGGTCAGCCGTTGCGCGGACCGGGGAAGGCGGGGGAGCGCGGGGCCTCCCCGAGGCTCCGGCCGGGGCTCCCTCCGGCCGCCGCCTGGGCCTCCTCGCGCACCGGCTGCGGCGGCACCGAGCGGGCGGCCGGCACGGTGGGCAGCGGCCCCAGGGTCCGGGTGGTCGTGCCCTCGGCGAGCGGCTCCGCGGACTCGGCGGACTGCGCCCGCCGGGCGCCGTAACGGCGGTGCACGGCCTGCTTGGTGACGCCGAGCGCCGAACCGACCGCGTCCCACGAGAAACCGAGCGAGCGGTCGAAGTCCACGGCGGCCGTGACCAGCGTCTCGACGCTGTCCCGCAGCTCCTGCGCGAGGCGGACGGTGGGCGCGGGTGCCCGGCCGTAGACGACGAAGCCCGTGGAGGGACCGGAGCGGCGCGGGCGGTACACGTTGCCGAGCTGGGCGGTGAGCGTACGCAGGGCATCCACCTGCCGGCGAACCCGCTCGATGTCCCGTACCAGGAGGTGCAGGCTGGCCCGGGCTTGGGCGTCGTGGGTGGCGTGGTCGGCCATGAAGAAGCCTCTCGAACCGGTGCTGAAGGGCGGATCGGGCCGCAGACACCGTTCACACGCGGCCCGTTTTGGTCAATCTCTCTTGACCAACGCGCCACCCGTCGCCCAGGTCACGCTGTGGGGGCGTGTCGGCATATGCGAGAGGCGCGCGTGTGTGCGTACGCCCCCTCGACGGCGCAGGTGAGTCATGGTGCGCGCCGGGCGGACCGGGGTCTGGCGACCTTCGGGCGGCCCCCGGGCGCCCGCCCCATAGACTGGTGTGCTGCTGACAGCCGAGATAGCGAGGTAGGACCCAGTGAAGCTCGTCTTCGCAGGCACCCCCGAGGTCGCCGTACCCGCCCTGGACGCCCTGATCGCCTCCGGGCGGCACGAGGTCGCCGCCGTCGTCACCCGGCCCGACGCACCGGCCGGCCGCGGCCGGCGGCTCGTCGCCAGCCCGGTCGCCGAGCGCGCCGAGGAGGCCGGCATCGAGGTCCTCAAGCCCGTCCGGCCGCGCGACCCCGACTTCCAGGCCCGGCTGCGGGAGATCGCCCCGGACTGCTGCCCGGTCGTCGCCTACGGGGCCCTGCTCCCCAAGAGCGCCCTCGACATCCCCAAGCACGGATGGGTCAACCTGCACTTCTCGCTGCTGCCCGCCTGGCGCGGCGCCGCACCCGTCCAGCACTCGATCATGGCGGGCGACCAGGTCACCGGCGCGTCCACCTTCCTCATCGAGGAGGGCCTCGACTCCGGCCCGGTCTACGGCATCCTCACCGAGGAGATCCGCCCGACCGACACCAGCGGCGACCTGCTCACCCGGCTCGCCTTCGCCGGCTCCGGACTGCTGGCCGCCACCATGGACGGCATCGAGGACGGCACCCTGCGCGCCGTCGCGCAGCCCCACGACGGACTCTCCCTCGCGCCCAAGATCACCGTGGAGGACGCCCGGATCGACTGGACGGCCCCCGCGATGCGCGCCGACCGCGTGGTGCGCGGCTGCACGCCGGCCCCGGGCGCCTGGACCGTCTTCCGCGGGGAGCGGCTCAAGCTGATCTCGCTGGGCCTGGTGGCCGACCGCACCGACCTGGCGCCCGGCGAGCTGGCCCCGGCCAAGAACAACGTCCACGTGGGCACCGGCTCGCACGCCGTGGAGCTCCTGTGGGTGCAGCCCCAGGGCAAGAAGCCCATGCGCGCCGCCGACTGGGCCCGCGGGGTGCGGATCGCGCCCGGCGAGCGGCTCGGCGGGGCCGACGTAGGCTGAATCCAGCCGAGCCCGATCCGGCCGCACCGTCCGCGGCGGCGCCGGACCCCGCACCGTACGGACCGCCGCCCCTGCCGGGGCGGCGCCCGCCGCCCTCGCACCTCATGACCGCAGCACCTCATGACCGCAGCACCTCATGACCGCAGCACCTCATGACCGCAGCACCTCGTAAACCCGGAGCACCTTTCACGTGAGCGAACAGCCCCGTCCCCGTCGCAACCCCGCAGGCCAGCGGCAGGCCAAGCCGTACCGGCGGCCCCAGAAGGACCCCGTCCGGATGCTGGCCTTCGAGGTGCTGCGGGCGGTGGACGAGCGCGACGCCTACGCGAACCTCGTCCTGCCGCCGCTGCTGAAGAAGGCCCGCCAGGACGAGAGCTTCCAGGCGCGCGATGCGGCACTGGCCACCGAGCTGGTCTACGGGACGCTGCGCCGGCAGGGCACCTACGACGCCGTCATCAAGGCGTGCATCGACAGGCCGCTGCGCGAAGTGGACCCGCCGGTGCTCGACGTGCTCTCGCTCGGCGCGCACCAGCTGCTCGGCACCCGGATCCCCACGCACGCGGCGGTCTCCGCCAGCGTCGAGCTGGCCCGCGTGGTCCTCGGGGACGGGCGCGCCAAGTTCGTGAACGCCGTGCTGCGGAAGATCGCCGCACACGACCTCGACGGCTGGCTGGAGCGGGTCGCACCGCCGTACGAGGACGACGCCGAGGAACACCTCGCGGTGTACCACTCGCACCCCCGCTGGATCGTCAGCGCCCTGTGGGACGCGCTGGGCGGCGGCCGCGCCGGCATCGAGGACCTGCTGGAGGCCGACAACGAGCGGCCCGAGGTGACCCTGGTCGCCCGTCCCGGCCGGTCCACCCCGCAGGAACTGCTGGACGCGGTCGGCGAGGACTCGGCGCTGCCCGGGCGCTGGTCGCCGTACGCCGTCCGGATGGCCGAGGGCGGCGAGCCCGGCGCGCTGGAGGCGGTGCGCGAGGGCCGTGCCGGCGTGCAGGACGAGGGCAGTCAGCTGGTGGCGATGGCCCTGGCGGCCGTGCCCGTCGAAGGCAGCGACGAGCGCTGGCTCGACGGCTGCGCGGGCCCCGGCGGCAAGGCGGCGCTGCTCGCCGCGCTCGCCGCGCAGCGCGGCGCCTTCCTGCTCGCCTCGGAGAAGCAGCCCCACCGGGCGCGGCTCGTGGAGCGCGCCCTCGCGGGCAACCCGGGCCCCTACCAGGTCATCGCGGCGGACGGCACCCGGCCGCCGTGGCGGCCGGGCTCCTTCGACCGCGTCCTGATGGACGTCCCCTGCACCGGCCTGGGTGCGCTCCGCCGCCGCCCGGAGGCCCGCTGGCGCCGCCGCCCGCAGGACCTGGAGGGCTTCGCACCGCTCCAGCGCGGACTGCTGCGCGAAGCGCTGTCGGCCGTGCGGGTGGGCGGCGTCGTGGGCTACGCGACGTGCTCGCCGCACCTGGCCGAGACCCGGGTCGTCGTGGACGACGTCCTGAAGGGGC
The DNA here is from genome assembly GCF_040651555.1 of Streptomyces sp. NPDC048424. Lineage (NCBI taxonomy): Bacteria > Bacillati > Actinomycetota > Actinomycetes > Kitasatosporales > Streptomycetaceae > Streptomyces > Streptomyces sp. NPDC048424. Next base: position 20,877 of record NZ_JBEZKE010000054.1, read on the forward strand.
GCGGCGCGGGCGCCTCGCCGGTGTCCGCGGAGCTGATCGACGCGAGGCCGTTCATGTCGGGCGTACCGGGGCTGGGCGACGGCCCGGACGTCCAGCTGTGGCCCCACCTGCACGGAACGGACGCGATGTACCTGGCCCTGCTGAGGCGCACGGCGTAGCGCCGGGCCCCAAGGCCGCGGGTCGCGCAGGTCCGCGGCCTCGGCCACCGGGGCGGTGCGCGTCGCGGTCACGACACCCGCATGACAGCCGACGGGACCCGGCTTCCGATCCCGTCGGCTCTTTAAGGGTCTGTGAAGTGTTCTCGGTGATCGGTTAAGCGTCGCTACGGTCGTTCCGACTTGCGGGGTCGTGGCCGGAACCGGCCGCAGGCATGGCAGGCTTGGGGCATGGCCGCGCAGATTTATCCCAGCATCCTGTCCGCCGACTTCGCCCGACTCGCCGAGGAGGCGAGGGCCGTCGAGGGGGCCGACTGGCTGCATGTGGACGTCATGGACAACCATTTCGTCCCGAACCTCACCCTCGGCATGCCCATCGTGGAGTCCCTGAGCCGGGCCACGGACATCCCGCTGGACCTCCACCTGATGATCGAGAACCCCGACCGCTGGGCCCCGCAGTACGTGGAGGCCGGTGCGGGTTCGGTCACCTTCCACGCCGAGGCCGCGGCGGCGCCCGTGCGCCTCGCGCGGGAGATCCGGGCCAAGGGGGCGCGGGCGTCGATGGCGCTCAAGCCCGCGACGCCCATCGAACAGTACGAGGACATCCTCCCCGAGCTCGACATGCTGCTGATCATGACGGTCGAGCCCGGCTTCGGTGGCCAGCCCTTTCTCGACATCATGCTCCCCAAGATCCGCCGGACCCGGGAGCTGATCTCCAAGCACGGCCTGGAGCTGTGGCTGCAGGTCGACGGCGGGGTCTCGGCCTCGACCATCGAGCGCTGTGCCGAGGCCGGCGCCGACGTGTTCGTGGCGGGCAGCGCGGTCTACGGAGCGGTCGATCCGGCCGCCGCCGTGCGCACGCTGCGTGAGCAGGCGGGTGCGGCGATCGCCGCGGCGCCGTGGGCTTGCGACCACTGAGCCAAGGGTTGATGAACAGCTCGGTGAACGGGAGCTGTCCAGGCTGATCAACGGCCGTCGGATCTGACAGGATGAACGGCGAGTCGAGAGTGTGAACACGAGAGTGTGAACAGCAGTGAGGAGAACGCGGTGTCTGCAATGTCGGCGGGACGGTCAGCCCTGCGGATGGGACCCGCGGAGCTGGTGCAGGCGGCGGCCATGGCGCGCCGTTTCTACCTCGAGGGCAAATCCAAGATCCAGATCGCCGAGGAGTTCGGCGTGAGCCGCTTCAAGGTGGCCCGCGTCCTGGAGACCGCGCTGGAGCGGGACCTCGTACGGATCGAGATCCGGGTACCGGCCGAACTCGACGCGGAGCGTTCGGACGCGCTCAGGGCCCGGTACGGGCTCCGGCACGCCGTCGTGGTGGAGTCGCCCGCCGACGCCACCGAGGACGCGCCCGACCCGGAGAACCTGGGCGCGGTCGCCGCCGATCTGCTGGGCGAACTGGTCAACGAGGGCGACGTACTGGGCCTGGCGTGGGGACGGTCGACCATTCACATGGCCGCGTCCCTGCACCGGCTGCCGCAGTGCACCGTGGTCCAGCTGACCGGTGTGTACGACGCGGGGACCGCCGAGCGCGGTTCGGTCGAGGCCGTGCGCAGGGCCGCCCAGGTCTCGGGCGGCGACGCGCACCCGATCTACGCGCCGATGCTGCTGCCCGACCCGGCCACCGCGGCCGCGCTGCGCAACCAGACCGGGATCGCGCGCGCCTTCGAGTACTTCGACAAGGTGACGGTCGCGGCCGTCTCCATCGGGTCGTGGGAGACGGGCATCTCCACCGTCCACGACATGCTGACGGACGAGGAGCGGGCCCACTACGCCTCGCTCGGCGTCGCGGCCGAGATGTCCGCCCACCTGTTCGACTCCGAGGGCCGGCGGGTCGGCCGTGACCTCGGCGAGCGGTGCATCACCGTCGAGGCGGACCGGCTGCGGCGGATCCCGGAGGTCGTGGCGATCGCGGGCGGGCTGCGCAAGGCCTCCGCGATCGGGGCGGTGCTCCGGTCCGGGCTGGTGACCAGCCTGGTCACGGACACGGCGGTCGCCGACTACCTGCTGACCGAGTCGGCCCCGGGACTGCGGCCCGCGCTGGAGCGGGCCGATCCCGACGACCTGTAGCGGCGGATCGGCGCTCCATCGCGGCCGCTGGTGCGGATGGTGCCGGAATTGAGATCCGAACGGCGGACCGCGCGGCGGCCCGCTGGGCGCATACTGGTTCCAATGACAAAGTCAGCAGTACCTCGCCGCCATTTGCCGTCCAGCCCGTTCAAGGCCCCCGTGGAACAGCCCATCCGGCAGTTCAACGTCGGCGACCGGGTCACTCACGATGAGCACGGCCTCGGCCGTGTCGTCGGAATCGAGGAGGGGATCGCCGTTCTCGTCGACTTCGGTTCGGTCCAGAAGCGCATCCTGAGTCCCTACACCAAGATGGCCGCACTCTGAGGCCACCGGGCGATTCGCGAGCGAATCGGATATTTGGCACGATCGGTGCATGATCTTTCGGAACGTGCCCCGATCGTTGCTGCGTTTGCTGGGGGCCGTGTTCCTCTGTGCCGCGCTGGTCGGCGCGGTGGGCTGTGGCGGGCAGCAGCCCGCGCCCGCCGCCGCCAGCGCCAGTGCCAGTGCGCGCGGGGCCAGTCCCGGCAGTAGTACCGCTCCGGCGTGGGCGAAGGGGATGGCCGCCGTACGGGCCGACGCGCTGCCGCAGCAGGCCCGGGACGTGCTCGCGCTCATCGACAAGGGCGGGCCGTATCCGTACCGGCAGGACGGCACCGTCTTCGGGAACTTCGAGAAGGTCCTGCCCAAGCAGAAGCGCGGCTACTACCACGAGTTCACGGTGCGGACGCCCGGGGAGCGGGACCGCGGGGCCCGGCGGATCGTGACGGGTGAGGGTGGGGAGTTCTTCTACACGGACGACCACTACGACACCTTCAAGGCGGTTCTCCGATGAGCCTGGACCCGCAGCCGCTCGCCCCCGCGCTCGCGGCGGCCGATGCCGCCGGCTGGACGACCGTACGGCTGGACCTGGACGGCGTACGGGGCAAGGCGGAGCTGATGCGGCGGTGCGGGGTCGCCTTGCGGCTGCCGGAGTGGGTCGGCGGGAACTGGGACGCGTTGGCGGACGCGATGCGGGACCTGTCGTGGCTGCCGGGTGCCGCGGGGCGGCTGGTGGCGGTGACGTCGTGGCGCGGGTACGCCGACGCGCGGCCTGCGGAGTGGGAGACCTTCGTGGACGTGCTGGAGGAGGCCGTGGACTTCTGGCGGGAGCAGGAGGGTGAGGCGGGGCTCACCGTGCTGCTGGCCGAGGCCGAGGCCGGGCCGGCTGCCGGGGCTCCGCCCCGGACCCCGCGCCTCAAACGCCGGCGGGGCTGAAAGATCGGGGCTCCGCCCCGGGCCCCGCGCCTCAAACGCCGGCG
>NZ_JBEZKE010000055.1:0-22960 GCF_040651555.1 Streptomyces sp. NPDC048424
AGGTGAACGGGGTTGAACGACAACGGCTCGCCCGCCGACCAGCGTGGACAAACCTGCAAAGCGAGTTACGCCGGTTCGATTCCGGTCACGGCTTCGCGGCGAGCCGCTCGGGGGCAGGCGCACCCCCGAGCGGCTTTCGCCTTGCCCGGCCGGGCCGCCTCAGACGCCGCACCCGGTCTGCTCCTTGGCGAAGTCCAGGTACTTCTTCATGAGTGCGGTGAACAGGGGCCGTCGCGCGTCCTGCTGGATCTTCTCCACCGAGCCGTCGATCCACAGCCTGAGCTCGAAGGCGTCCGTGGGCCCGCTGCACGTGAGAACGACAGCGGCGCCCCCGTCCCAGAGCTTGCTGTTCTGCGCGAAGGCAAGCGCCTCCGGCTTCTGTTCATCGACCGCCGGAGCCCAGACGAAGTGCTGCCCCTCCGGCAGGCGGTCCGCCGTCGCGAAGAAGCGGGTCTTCCCGTCCACGTAGATGTTGCAGATCGCGCTCTTCCGGCTCGCGCTCAGCCGGACGTCTGCGGGCGCGTCTACACGCACCTCCCTGCCCGTACCCATGAAGGGTGCGAGTTCCGCCGGAGTGAACGCACCGAAGCAGGTCGACTCGGGAAGCCCGGGCGCAGCCGACTCCTTGCCGTCGGAGCAGCCGACCAGCACTGCGATCCCTACAACGACGGCGGCTACCGCCCCGCGGGTACGAGGACGGGGCATCAGGATCCGCCGTTCATGGTGGCCACCAGGTCCCGGCCGACCGAGTAGGCGTTCGCCGTCTCGGTGGACGCGACACCGGCGTAGGAGTTGATGCTGCGCTCGGACAACCCGGATCCGCGGGCTGCGATGCGGACCGAGGCCGCGGCGGAGTCGGACGCGCCGGTCTGTGCGCGCGTGTACTCCTCGCCCGCCTGCTGGTTGCTGTCCTCGACCTTCTTCGCAGCGTCCTTCTTCGCGCCCTCGACCACGCTCTCCGTGATGTCCTCCTGGAGCCATTCGACGACGTCGCCGGCCAGCGGCACCAGCTCGAGGTACTTGCCTCCGGCCGCGGTGATACCTCGGTTGACCCACTTGGCACTGTCCTCGACCCCCTTGACGTACTCCTCCTGCTTGTGGGCGTTCTCGCCGAAGGTGCCCTCCGCCCGGGCCTCGGACAGCATGCCGGCGATCTGTCCCCCGGGATGCACCGCCACCTTGACCGCCGCATCGACATCGTCGTACTCGGCCCGATGGGCAAAGACGTCATTGACGAGAGCCGTGGTAAAGGTTCGCTGGGCCGTGGTCATCGCACCGTAGGCCTCCGGGTCCTGGCCCACCGCCCCGATGAACCGAGCCATGCCGGCCTTGTCGAATACGGCCATCTCGCCGTTGGCCTTGATCGTCCGGCTGTTGTTCTCCGCTGCGGCCTGGATGTCCGGCATGTACTCGGCTGCCATCTGGCCGAAGTGCCCGGACAGCCCGTTCAGCGGGCCGTCCGGTTCCTTCGGGTCCGCGTCGATCAGTTCCGGCTTGTCGCCGATCTTCTCGACGACGCGTTCCATGACGGCCGCCATCTCCTTGGTGTGCGCGACGGGCGGGGAGTCCTCGTCGCCGGGGCTGCGGTGGGAGACCGCCGCCATGAGGGCGTCGCCGAGCGCCTGCTGGGCCGGGTGGAGCTCGCCGGTCCTCGTGATGTCGAAGCTGTCCATGTACGGCTTCTTGTCGAGCATGTAGTCGACCATGCCCCGGTCCTTGCCGTGCTGGCCGCCGACCGGCTTGTCGTCCTTCGTGACGATGCCGTCCTTGTTGCTGTCCTCGCGGACCGGCTCGTTGAAGAAGGCCGTCGCCGCGTCCGGGTTGTGGCCCAGCGCCTCCATGAGCCCGGTCAGCGGGTAGAAGCCGCGCCCGTCCCCGCCCTGGCTGAGGACCGACTCCATGCCGTACGGGGTGTGGAACTCCCAGGCCCTCGGGTCCTTGCGGTCCATGGCGACCATGTCGCGGCCGACCGAGGTCAGGAACTCCGTGTCGTACTCGCCCTCGCGGAGCAGCGCGCCGAGGGCCTGGTAGCCGTAGATCTGCCGGACGCCGCCGAAGACGTCCATCTCCTTGCGGCCCGCCTTCATCAGCTGGGTCGTCCAGGCGGCGTCGAGGTGGTGGGGGACGTCCTTGTGCGTGGCGAGGCCGAGCATCGCGCCCATGTCGCTCTGGATGTTCGCGACCATCAGCGCGCGGTCCTTGCCGGCCGGCCCGAGGCTCGTCGCGTCCAGGGACAGCTTGGAGTACAGCTCCAGCGTGCCCTCGGCGCCGATCGTCCGGTAGAAGCCCGTCGAGAACTCGGGGTCCAAGCGGTTGTCGTCGAGCAGCTCCTCCAGCTCGCGCAGCGCCTCGACGTTGCGCGCCGTGCCGCCCTCGCCGGTGACCTTCTTCATCAGGTCGGCGGCGCGGGCCGCCTGTTCGGCGTCGAGGGTCTCGAACTTCGGTCCGCTGAAGTCGTGTTCGTCGGCGGCGTTCGCCTGGAGGGCGCGGACCAGGGAGTCGTCGGCGTCCTGGGCGTCCTCGACCGCCCGGTCCACCCGGGACTGCCAGGCGTTGCGGTTCGTGTTCAGGGTCTGCTGGTAGTCGGGGTCGTGCCGGGCCGCGTTCCGGTCCGCCTCGGTGGGCAGCGGGATCGCGGAGACCCGCCCGGTGGCATCGATCCGGAAACCGGCCGCCGGGGCCTCGGCGGCGAGCTTCTTCAGTTCGTCCCGGGCGGCCTTGAACGTCGCGTGCGCGTCGGCGAGGACCCGGTGCATGCCCTTGGCGGCCTTGGCCGCGTCCTCGAACTCCTTGGCCGTCTTGTCGACGAACCCCCGCGCCACCCCGGCGGTGACCCCGCTCCAGTCGGCCTTGTCGGCCTTCGCCTTCATGCCCGTGCGGGCGGCCTCGGCCATCTCGTCGAGCTTGCCGGCCATCGCGGTCCAGTCGGTGACGGCCGTCTGGAGCTTGTCCAGGGGTGTGTTCATCACGTTCTCGTACGTCAGCATGTAGGCGCCCCGTCCACTTCTACTTCAGGTACTTGTCGATCGCGGACGCGGTGAAGTCTGCGTGGAGCTGCTGCTCGTCCTTGGCGTGGGAGGCGAGCGAGTAGTTCAGGCCGTTGGAGACGGTGGCGCAGGCGGCCACGAGGGTCTTGACCTGGCTCTCCCAGGTGCTGTTGGCCTTGAGCAGCGCCGCTCCGCTCGCGAAGCCCTCCTTGGTGAGGGCCCCGGCGGCTTCGGAGGTGGCGGTGGCGGCGTGCTTGCCGTCCGCCTGCAGGCGGGCGTGCAGCTTGTACGCGTCGGAGCCGACGGCGCCGATGTGGTCCTGATTGAGTTCGAGGTCGCCACCGCCGCCACCGCCGCCGCCCGGATCGGCGGGCACCTGGTTGAGGCGCATGGACACGTTGGCGGTGGCCGTGGCGCGGGCCGCCGACCATTCCTTGTCGAACGACATCGCGCGAACTCCCGAGTCAGAGCCGGTAGATCAGGGTCAGGTTGAAACAGGGCTCAGCGGTTGCGGCGTACGACGACCACGGTCACGGCGCCACCGATGAGCACGCAGGCTCCCAGGCCGAGCGCGATCCAGGGCAGCGAGCTGCCGCTCTTCTTCTCCTCGGCCTTCGGCGCGGCGGCGTCGGGCGCCTTGCCGTCCGCGGACGCGGCCGCCGAGGGGGACTTGCCTGCAGCCGCCGCAGCCGCCAGGTCGGGCAGCGGGTACACGTCCGCCGGACCGGGGTCGCCGGGATTCTTCAGCGCCACGCTGGGCCGGACCACGCCGTAGCCGACGTAGTCGTTGCGCCCGGAGCCGTCGACGGGCTTGCCGGCGTTGTTCAACAGGACGCGCAGGACCTGGTTGTTGGTCCAGTCGGGGTGCGCGGACCAGAGGAGGGCTGCGGAGGCGGAGGCGAGGGCGGAGGCGTCACTGGTGCCGCTGGTCGTGCACAGCCCCGTCTTTCCGGTGCAGGCCATGACGATGTCCATGCCGGGCGCGGCCAAGTCCACCTGAGGGCCGTGCTGCGACTCCTTGGTCGGCTCACCAGTGGAGTCCACTGCTCCGACGCCCACCACTCCAGGGGTCCCGGCGGGGTAGGCGAGCTCGTTGGTCGAATCTCCGTAATTGCCAACAGCAGCAAAAATCAGCTTGCCCTTGGACAACGCGTACTTGACCGCTTCAGCCCTCGCCCTGTCGCTCTCCGGCGTGCCGTCGATCCCGAGGGACATGTTAATGATCTTGGCGTCCGAGTCCGCCGCGTACCGAATGGCCGCAACCCATGTCGGCGTTGCCATTTCGGTATTCGAAACGAGCAGTGGGAGAATCTTGGCGCCGGGGGCAAGGCCGTAGGCACCATCACCACTCGGGTGTTTCCCCGTTCCGGCAATCAAGCCGGCCATACCTGTGCCGTGACTGCCCCCATCGGTGGGCCCGTCAGCGCCGTCCGGCGTGAACCGCTTGCCGGGGACGAGCCGGCCCTCCAGTTCGGGAATCTCCCTGACCCCATCGTCGATTACCGCGACGGTGACGCCCTTCCCCGTACTGACTTTCCAGATCTCGTCCGCCTTCATGGCGTCTAGATGCCATTGCTGCGATCGAATGGTCTCCGCGTGGGCCGGGGTCGCGGCGACCCCGGCCAGCAGCAGACCCACCAGGGCCGAGGTCGCCTTACGCATGCGCATCCCGTGCAACGTCCGTTCTGCTCAGTCGACCACGGGCGGGACAACACGACGGTTGGCCTGCCAGGTCTCTTCGTCCTCGGCCAGGTAGTCGGGACGTTCGCCCGTCTGGTCGTCCCGCCGCTTACCCGGGGTCTGCGCACGAGCACCCGCGTGCCCCATGGCACCCCTACCCGCGCCACCCGCGCCGTTGCGCACGAGGCCCGAACCGCCCTGGGTGAACGGCTGACCGCCCGCGATCGGGCGAGCGCCCGTACCGGGCTTCCCTCCGACGATGCCTCCCGGCTCCGAGGCGAGTCGACGACCTGCCGCGAAGCCGTTCTGCCCGCCTCCGTGGCCGCCGCCGGGACCCATTCCGCCACCCATGCCACGGCCGGCGTGAGTGCCTTCGCCGATGACGTTGCCACGCGGGATTCCTGAACTGGGGCCGGTGGACGTCACGGGCCGGCCGCCCGTGATGCCGCTGTCACGCGGGGGCATTCCGAGGGCCTTGCCCCCGGGAGGAGCAGTGCCGGGACCGCCCAGTGTCGGATACGGACCGATACCCGGGCCGGTGAGGCTGGGCGGCTTCATGCCGCCGACGGGCGGGAAGCCCATGGGCGGGAGGACAGGGCCGGGGGTGGGGCTGACGGGACCTGTCGGCAGCGGGCCGGGCGTGGTCGTCAACGGTGGCGTGGTCCGGTCCGGAAGCGTGGCGACGTTGTCGAGGTCGACGCCCACCTCGTGATCCGGAGTCGACGGCACGGGCACCGACGGAACCGTGCTGTCCGGCTGCTGCGGACGGCTGGTGACCGATCCGGGATCATCCGAGGACGGACTGTGCGTCGACCCCGTCGTCGTGTGCGAGGAGCCTGTTGAGCCGACTCCTCCGCCAGACTCGCCTCCAGGCCTCGACCTGTCATCTGAAACACCGTAGTAACCAGGCGGCACAAACACATCCGGCGGCGGCGGGAACGTCGGGATCGTCGCGGACTCCAGGTGCTGGGTCGTCTTCTCGTACGACCCGGCCAGCTTCGTCATCGCGTCCACGGCCCGTGCGTGGTCCCCGTTCAGCTTCGACCAGGCCTCCTGGCCCAGCTTCACCGCGTCGGGGTCGTTGTGGTACTCGCGGGACGTCGCGAGGTTCTCCTTGAGGGTCGCCTCCGCGGACGCGCTGTACTTGGGCATGTTGCCCGCGCCGTAGTCGGTCGGCTTGACCTCGCGCATGATCTGGACGGTCTCCGCCATGTGCGTGCCGCCATTGGCGCTGTACTTGGCCAGCTCCAGGGTGGCGCTGCCCGTCTGGTTCACCCAGTTCTGGAAGGCCGTAGCCGCTTCGCCCTCCCAGCCCTTGACCCGGTGCTTCTTGAGCAGATCCCCGATCTGTTCGATCGTCTTGGCGGCGTTGGTGAGCTGCGTCGCGCAGAGATAAGCCTTGTCCGGTTCCATTGCGGCGACCATGGCGTACAGCTGCGCGTGCGTGAAGCCCTCAAACTCGCTCATCCGAGAGCACCACCCTTCTGGGTTCCGTCGGCCATCTTGTCCGCGTACGGGTCGCGCTTCGCCACGTATTGGTCATGGGCCTGCTTGGCGAGGAAGCCCATGCGCCGCTTCGTCTCCTCGTCGACCTCGCTGTAGCCGCCCCCGGCGGACTGGATGGCGATTCCGAGTGCCTCGATCTGCACTCCCAGCCCCTTCGACAGCTTCTGCAGCTCCGAGTGGACCGTCTTGTACGCCTCGTACAGCTTCTCGGCCTGAGTGAAGCCCTTGCCCAGGGTTCCGGCCGCCATCACGGTGTCGTCGAACTTCCCGTGATGGGCGTCGGAGCCGTTGAGCGTCGTCAGAAGCCCGTCCACCAGATTCTGATAGCTCTTCAAGTCGTCGTACTGGACCTGCAGCGCCGCAGCCGTCGCCGCGTAGGCCGCGCCTGCGGCCACGCCCATCGGACCAGCCAGTCCCAGCGCGAGGCCTGCTTGGACCGCACCTAGCCCGTTGTCGTCTGCCACGTTGGCCTCCCCGTCTCCCCGTGGGTGCGGCGCCGGCGCCGCTCCCCGTCCCCGTTCGCACCCGTGTGCACGCGCACGTGCACACGTGTACCGATCACTCTAGCGACAGGCAACGACAGCCCCAAGTCCGGGGTTGCACGTGCAATGTGGGTCACACGGTCACGAGTTGGGCGCGGCCACCGCCGCCGATGGCCTGATCGGGAGCCTGTTGACCGGACGGCCCGTGGCCGCGCGTACCGCCGAGGCGATCGCCGCCGGGGTCGTGACCACCGGGATCGCGCTGGCCGCCTTGGCGCCGAAGGGGGCCACCACGTCGCGTTCCTCGACCAGTTTGACGATGCGCACGGCCGGGGCGTCCAGCGACGTCGGCAGTGCGTAGCCCGTCAGGTCGGGGTGGCGGACCAGGCCGGAGACCGTGCGGAGGTTCTCCGTCAGGGCCGCGCCGACGCCCTGCGTGACGCCCGCTTCGATACGGGCTTCCAGCTGGCGGGGGTTGAGGATGCGGCCGACGTCCTGGGCGACCGCGAGTTCCACGACCCGTACCGAGCCGAGTTCGATGTCCACGTCCACCACCGCGCGGATCGCGCAGAAGGCGAGGCCCACGAAGGCGTCGCCCTGGCCGTCCGCGTCCAGGGGTTCCGTCGGGTGGGGGCGGCACTGGGCCGTCGCCCAGAGTTCCTTGCCCTCCATCGCCTCCGTGACGCTCATCGAGAAGGCGCCGTCGTACGACGTGATCCGGCCGTCCGCGATCTGCAGGAGCTCCGTCGACATGCCCAGCTTGTGGGCCATGGGCTGCAGGAGTTGGGTGCGGACCATCTTGGCCGCGCGCTCCACCGCGCCGCCCGACACCCACGTGTGGCGGCCGTGCGCCGCCGGGCCCGCCGGCGGCTGGTCGGTGTCCACGGGGGCGACCGCCACCTCGTCGACGCCCAGCACCTCCTGGACGATCTGGCGGGCCAGCGTGCCGAAGCCCTGGCCCGTGTCGACCGCCGCGCAGATGACCGTGGCCACGCCACCCACGACCTTGACGGTGGCCGTCGAGACCTCGTCCGTGCCCTCCGCGCCGAGCATGTGCACCATGCCGACGCCGTAGCCGACGCCGCGGCGCACCGCGCCCGGCTCGCCCGCGCCCTCCGGGCCGCCCGGCAGCAGCCATTCGTCCTCCGGGGTGTCCTTCGGGAGGCCGGGCAGCTCGAAGTCGCGGACCGCGCGCAGCAGTTCCGCCACCGGGGCCGGGCAGGTCACCGTCTGGCCGGTGGGGAGGAGGTCGCCCGTCGCCAGGACGTTGCGCATGCGCAGTTCCGCGCCGTCGATGCCGAGCGCGGCCGCGAGCTTGTCCATCTGGCCCTCGTACGCCGCGCACACCTGCATGGCGCCCTCGCCGCGGACGTGGCCGGAGGGCGGGTTGTTGGTGCGGACCGCCCAGCCTTCCACGAAGGCGTGCGGGACGACGTACGGGCCGCAGGCGAAGGCCACCGCCGCCGCCAGGGATTCCGCGGAGGCGTCGGCGTACGCGCCCGCGTCCATCAGGATCTGTGCCTCGACCTTGACCAGGCGGCCCTCCGCGTCCGCGTGGTGGCGGTAGCGCAGCAGGGTCGGGTGCCGGTGGGTGTGGCCGAGGAAGGACTCCTCGCGGGTGGCGGCCAGTTTCACCGGGCAGCCCGTGCGCAGGGCGAGCAGGCCGAGCGGGAGTTGGAAGGCGGCGTCCTCGCGGTCCGCCGTGGCGCCGGGCACGCCGGTGACGACGACCCGTACGCGGTCCGGTTCCAGCCCGAAGCAGGCGGCGGCCAGCGCGCGGTCGCTGTGCGGGTCGGTGGAGGCCGTGTACAGCTCCACGCCGCCGTCGGGCCGCGGCACGGCCAGTCCGGCCTCGGCGCCGATGGGGGCGGGGTCCTGGCGGCCGATCCGGTACAGGCCCTCGACGACGACGTCGCCGGTCACCTCCGGGTCGCCGTAGCGCAGCGGGATGTGCCGGATCAGGTTGCCGTCGGGGTGCAGGGCGGGCGCGCCGAAGGACTGCTCCGGGTCGGTCACCGGGTCGAGGAGCTCGTACTCGACGGCGATCGCGGCCGCGGCGAGGCGGGCGGTGTCCGGGTGGTCGGCGGCGACGGCGGCGATGGGCTCGCCGTGGTGGCGTACGACGTCGTGCGCGAACACCGGCCGGTCGGCGATCCGGCGGCCGTGCGTGGTCGCGCCGGGGACGTCGGCGTGGGTGACGACGGCGCGCACGCCGGGCATCTCGGCGGCGGCCGTGGTGTCGATGGACAGGATCCGGGCGTGGGCGTGCGGGGAGCGCAGCACGGCGGCCCACAGGAGGCCCTCGGCCCACAGGTCGGCGGCGTAGGGGAAGGTGCCCTCGGCCTTGGCGCGGGCGTCGGCCGCGGGCACGGACGCGCCGATGCCGCGCGGCACCTGCTGCTCCGAGGCCTCCGCCGACGGGGCGGCCAGGGCCGTCACCGTGGTGTTCACCGTTGTCGTCGCGGTCGCCGCGTCCTGCCCGCTCACGCCGTGCCTCCGTGGTGGATGCCGCCCTCGCCGGGCGCTGCCTGGTGCGGGATGCGCGCTTCCGGGACCTGGCCGTGGTCCGGAGCGTGGCCCTGGGCCGTGGGCTCCGCGGCGGCCGCCTCGCGCTCGGCCACGACCTCGCGCACGGCGTCGACGACGCCCGCGTAGCCGGAGCAGCGGCAGAGGTTGCCGCACAGTGCCTGACGGGTCTCCAGCTCGCTGGGGGCGTGGTTGCCCTCCAGCAGGTCGTGGATGGTCATGGCCATGCCGGGTACGCAGAACCCGCACTGCACCGCACCCGACCTGCACAACGCCTGCTGCACGTCCGAGAGTTCCCCGTTCGTCGCGAGCCCCTCGACGGTGCGCACCTCGCTGCCGGCGGCCGTCGCGGCCGGGACCAGGCAGGAGGCGACCAGCCGGCCGTCGACCTGCACGGCGCAGGCGCCGCACTCGCCCTGCGAGCAGCCGTCCTTGGCGCCGGCGAGGCCGAGGCGCTCGCGCAGCACGTAGAGCAGGGACTCGCCGATCCAGGCGCCGGTGACGGGCCGGTCGGCGCCGTTGACGCGCAGCACGTACGAGGCCGACGGGTGTTCGTGATGGGCGACGGCCTCGTCGGCCGTTCCTTCTTCGTACGTCGCCACCTCGGCCGGGATCCCCCGCCCGGTCCCCGCGTCCGGGAGTGCCACGGCGCTGTCGGCGGTGTCCGCACCCGGCGTGTGGTCGGCCGGGGGCTCCGCCGCGGCCGGCTCCTCCCCGGACCCGGCAACCGCAGCCGCGGGGCCGGGCTCCGGCAGCTCCGGCGCCGCCTCGGGCACGGCGTCGTGCGCGACGGGCACGGGCTCGGGTTCTGGCTCGGGCTCCGGCCCGGGCTCCGGCCCGGGCTCCGGCGCCGCATGGCCGAAGGCCGCGAAGCCGTGCCCGTCGGTGCCCCCCGGCTGCGCGGGCTCGGCGTCGTCGGCCGTCGCCTCGGCCCGCACGCCGCCGAACAGGTCCAGGCCGCCGGAAGCCGCGGGCTCGGTGGCCCCGGCCGGCTCCGGTGCTTCGCCGAAGGCGGTGAAACCGCGCCCGTCGGTGCCCGCGTGCAGCGCCGGCCCGGCGTGCTCGGCGTGCTCGGCGTATGCGCCGTGCCCGACGTGCCCGCCCGGCTCCACGTGCCCCGCGTACCCGAGGTGTTCCACGTGCTCGCCGTGCCCGGCCCGGCCCGCGTACCCGGCCGGCTCCGCGTGGTCCGCGTGGTCGTCGGTCCGGGCGCCCTCGGCCGGCTCCGGCGCCGGGCCGTGGGCGGCGTCGATGTCGTGCGGGGCCGGGTGCACCGGCTCGCCCTCCGGGAGCGGGGTTCCCACGCCCGGGCCGCCCAGCACGCGCGGCCCGCGCCCGGCGGCGCCCACTCCGGGCCCGCCGAGCAGCCGCCCGGCGCCGTGCGCCGTCGCGGTGGCGGCGGCCGAAGCCGCGGCGGCCTCGTCCGTGCCCGGCAGGACGCCCGCGTCCAGGCGCCCGCCCGGGTCCCCGGCGGGCTGCTGCGTCAGGTACGCCCACGGCGCCGGGGCGCCGCCCGGCAGCGTCGCCGGGGCCTGGCTCCAGTCGGCGTCCAGCCCGCCCTGGCGGAAATCACCCTGCTGTCCGGGGAATTCGGAGAACTCGGGCACGGCCCACTGGCCGGTCGTCGAAGCCGCGGCCTCGGGTTCCTGCGCCGCCTCGGGGAACCGCCACTCCGCCGTCGCGCCCGGATCCGTCTGCTGCTCCGGCTCCGCCTCGGCGAAGGCCGCGGCGACCGACGCCGGAATCGGGATCGACGCGGGAATCGGGCCGCCCACCGACCCGGACCCGGAGTCCGACCCGGCCGCGGGCGCCGGCCCGGCCGGAGCCGAACCTCCGGCCTCCGGCCACTGCACCGGGATCGTCCACGTACCCGTGGCCGCCGGATCGGTGGTGGCCGAGCCGAGCGGCACGATCATCGGCGGCGGCACGTAGCCGTGCCCGGGCGCCGCGAGGGGCTCCCCGGTGCCGAGCGCGTCCAGCATCTCCTGCGGCAGTTTCACGAAGGCCGTGGCGTCCGAGTCGTACTCGCCGCCCTGCGGGACCGGTTCCCAGCCCCAGCCCGCCGTGCCGTTCCCCTGGGTCACGTTCGCGTTCTCGTTCTCGTTCTCGCTCATGAGGTCAGCGCCCTCCCCAGGGCCCTGCGTGCCAGCACGGCCACCGTCCGCCGCAGATGCAGTACACCGGGAGCCACCGGCTCCCCCTGGTCGGGCACGCAGGCGGCCGCGACGTACTCGCCGAAGGCCTCCAGGGCCTCGGGGGCCAGGCTCCGCTCGCCGTCCCAGTCGATCAGCGAGGCCACCCACTGCTCGGCCTCCAGCGGCCGCAGCGGCATCGGGGCCACCGCACCGATCGCGCAGCGCACACCACGGCGCGCGGGATCCAGTACGAGACCCACGGACGCCACCGCACGCCCCGGCCCGGTACGCCCCGTGGCCTTCAGGAACACCTGCGGCGCGTGCAACAGCGGAACCCGGACGAAACCGATCAGCTCGCCCGGCCGCAGCATCTCCCGGCCGGCCAGCAGGTGCGACACCGGGATCTCCCGCTGCCCGCCCGGGCCGACGATGACGAGGACGGCCTCCAGCGCGGCCAGCACGGGCAGTGCGTCACCCGTGGGCGCGGCGGTGGCGATGTTCCCGCCGAGGGTGCCGGCGTTGCGGATCTGCGGGGGGCCGGCGGCGCGCGCGGCGGCGGCCAGCGCCGGGATCAGAGCGGCGAAATCCGGCCGTCCCATCCGCGCGTGGGTGAGGCCCGCGCCGAGCAGGGCGTGGCCGTCCTGGTACTGCCAGCCGCGGATCTCGTTGATCCGGCCCAGGCCCACCAGAGCGGCGGGCCGCAGCAGCCCGGCGTTGACGGCGGCCATGAGGTCGGTGCCACCCGCGACGGGCACGGCCGCGGGCATGGCGGTGAGCGCCGCCACGGCCTCGTCGAGCGAGGCCGGCAGTGTCACGGACTGCGCCACCTGGGGCCCCTGGGGGCCCTGAGGTGAATCCGGTGCGTGCAGTGCGTGCGGTGCGTGCGTGGTCAACCCAGCTGCCCCTTCCCGATGTCCCGGTCCCGGCGCTCACGCCTGTCCGCCGTACGGTACGTGCTCACCGCCGGGACGTGGCAACTCTGGCACATCTTCCGGGCCGCTCGGCGCGAGGGTCCACCCGGTGCCCCGCCCCCGTGCGACCCCCCGTGCGCCCCCGCGCCCGGCTCCCGCACGCCCTGTGCCCCGCGGCGGCCCGGCCCGAGCCCGGCCGGTGCCCGACGCCCCGTACGCCCGCCGTGCCGCCTTCGCCGGACCTCTTAGCCGAACGTCCGATTTTCCCCGTATAGCGGGAAATCCAGCCAGAGTTCCGGACCCGTTCCCTTTCCGTTCAGGTCCGCCGCTCCGCGCCCGTGTCACACGTTCGGGGGCGCGCCCTCGATCGGACGTCCCAGTACCCCGGGCCGCCGCTGCCACGGCAGCGGCCCGCCCGGTGGCCGGTAACCGACCCCGAGCGCGTCCAGCCGCGCGTAGTGCGCCGTCATCCGCGCCTCGAAGTCCGGGTAGTCCCGCTCCTGCGGCTCCGGCAGCCGCGACCACACCACCTCCGCGAAGGCGGCCAGTCGCGGGAACGCCTGGTAGTCGACGCGGTCCTGGTTCTCCATCACCTCGGTCCACACGTTGGCCTGGGCGCCCAGCACGTGCGCGGCGGCCTCCGGCGACAGCTTCGGCGGCACCGGCTCGAAGCGGTACACGTCCTCCAGCGAGCGCACGTACCCGATGGGCATCGGCTCGTCCCCGCCGCCCGCCTGACGGTGGTCCAGGTACACCTGCTGCTCGGGGCACATGACCACGTCGTGCCCGGCCTCGGCGGCGGCGATGCCGCCCGCGTAGCCGCGCCAGGAGGAGACGGCCGCGCCCGGCGCGAGCCCGCCCTCCAGGATCTCGTCCCAGCCGATCAGCCGCCGACCGCGCTCGGCGAGCCAGCCGTCGAAGTGCCGGATGAACCAGGCCTGCAGGCCGTCCTCCCCGTCCACCCCCAGTTCGCGGATCCGCTCCTGCGCGGCGCCCGAGGCCTTCCACTGCGCCTTCGGGCACTCGTCGCCGCCCACGTGCACGAAGGGCGAGACCTCCGCCGGAAACAGCTCCAGCAGCTCCTCGAAGACCCCCTCGTAGAACCGCAGCACGGCCTCGGTCGGCGCGAGCACGTTCTCGCTGATCCCCCAGTCGTCCCACACCCGCAGCGCCGCCGTGTCGACCACGTCGGTGTTGCCCAGCTCCGGGTACGCGGCGATCGCGGCCTGCGAATGCCCCGGCACGTCGATCTCCGGGACCACCCGCACGTGCCGCTCGGCGGCGTACGCGACGATCTCGCGGATGTCGTCCTGCGTGTAGAAGCCGCCGTGCGGGGTCTCGTTCCACAGCGGCGAGGCCCGGTGCCCCCACCGGCTGCGCGCCCGCCATCCGCCGACCTCGGTGAGGCGCGGGTACCGCTTGATCTCGACCCGCCAGCCCTGGTCGTCCGTCAGGTGCAGGTGCAGCACGTTGAGCTTGTGGGCGGCGAGCAGGTCGACGTACCGCAGCACCCCCTCCTTGGGCGTGAAGTGCCGGGCCACGTCGAGCATCATCCCGCGCCACCCGAACCGCGGGCCGTCCACGACGTCCCCGTACGGCAGGCTCCACGTGCGGCCGGGCAGCGGCGCCTTCCGGTAGGCGTCGGGCCCCAGCAGCTGACGCAGCGTCTGGGCGGCCCAGAACAGCCCGGCCGGCGTCGCGCCAGTCAGCTCGGCGCCGTCCGGGCCGATGCCGATGCGGTACGCCTCCGGCCCGGCGTCCCCCGCGCCGTCGGGGTCGACGCGCAGCCGCAGCTCGGCGCCGCGGCCGGCCCCGGCGGCGGGCAGCTCCCAGCCGGTGGCCGCCCCGAGCTCCCGCCGCAGCCACCGCGCGACCGTCCCGGTCCCCGGCCCGGCGTCGAGGAGCGGCTCGGGCCCGAAGGCGAAGCGGCGCCCGTCCGGGGGGAGGTCGGCGACCCGGGGTGCGGGGATGAGGTCCGTGCGGAGCAGGTCCATGCGTCGGCCCTTCGCGTCAGCGTGTTGCGCCCTGCGCAACGCACGTTCCGCAGAGTGCTCGTGGCGCCGACCCTAACGCGCCCCACGGGCACGGCAAAGGCCCCCGGACGCACGGTGGTGCGCCGGGGGCCTCGGTCCCGCGAAAGAGGGAGGAGGGGTCGGACTACTTGTCCTTGCCGCCCTTGTCCTTGTCCCCGCCGGGGCCCATGGACTCGTAGATCTCCTTGCACATGGGGCAGACCGGGTACTTCTTCGGGTCCCGGCCCGGTACCCAGACCTTGCCGCAGAGCGCGACGACGGGGGTGCCGTCGAGCGCGCTCGCCATGATCTTGTCCTTCTGGACGTAGTGGGCGAAGCGCTCGTGGTCGCCGTCACCGTGCGACACCTGCGGCGTCGGCTCTACGAGGGTTCCCGTGCCAGTCCCGCGCTCGGGCTCAAGAGTGCTCATGCAACCCAGGGTACTTAACCCCGCGCCCGTCAGTTGAGCGACGGGTCGTCCGGATAGGTGGCGACCATCGCGAGATCGCTGCGCTGGCGGCGCAGCACGGCCCGCCACAGCTGTTCGGGGTCGGGGAAGGACACGTCACCGGGCTCCGACTCCACCACGTACCAGGCTCCGTCGCCGAGCTCCTGCTCCAGCTGGCCCGGGCCCCATCCGGAGTAGCCGGCGAAGATCCGCAGGCCGCCGAGGGCCGCGGCCAGCAGCTCCGGCGGCGCCTCCAGGTCGACGAGCCCGATCGCCCCGTGCACCCGGCGCCAGCCGAGCGGCCCCTCCTCGCCCGGGATGACCGCCAGGCCGAGGGCCGAGTCCAGTGCCACGGGCCCGCCCTGGAAGACCACGCCGGGGGCGCCGGCCAGGGGCGCCCAGGCGAGCAGGACGTCGCCGACGCCGACGGGCGTGGGCCGGTTGAGGACAACGCCGAGGGAGCCCTGCTCGTCGTGGTCGAGCAGCAGCACCACCGCGCGGTCGAAATTCGGGTCCGCGAGGGCGGGGGTGGCCACGAGCAGCCGCCCTGTGAGGGAGGACACCTCGGTCATGCCGCCATGATCCCGCACATTGGCGCTTTGCGGAGCCCCGGCGGAGAGATCGGATCGTACGCAGCTCAGGGCGCACCGCAGCAGTGAGGAGCGCGCACGGACGGAGTAGCCGGAACGCAACGCTCCGCCATGTGGTGGATACGCAGGGTGTTGTACCGAATTCATGACAGTCCTACGGCCACGTCGGCCTTACGAACAAGGGGGTGGTGGCCCTTACCCTTTTCCCTGGCCCCCCTGCCCACCCCCTCTTCGGAACGCGAGATTCATGACCGTCACCGACGATGTCCTGCTTGTCCACGGCGGCACCCCGCTTGAGGGCGAGATCCGTGTCCGCGGCGCGAAGAACCTCGTGCCCAAGGCCATGGTCGCCGCTCTGCTCGGCAGCGAACCCAGCCGGCTGCGCAACGTTCCCGACATCCGTGACGTGCGTGTCGTGCGCGGGCTGCTCCAGCTGCACGGGGTGACGGTCCGCCCCGGTGAGGAGCCGGGCGAGCTGGTGCTCGACCCCACCCACGTCGAGAGCGCCAACGTCGCCGACATCGACGCCCACGCGGGTTCGTCGCGCATCCCGATCCTGTTCTGCGGCCCCCTGCTGCACCGGCTCGGCCACGCCTTCATCCCGGGCCTGGGCGGCTGCGACATCGGCGGCCGGCCGATCGACTTCCACTTCGACGTGCTCCGCCAGTTCGGCGCGACCATCGAGAAGCGCGAAGGCGGCCAGTACCTGGAAGCCCCGCAGCGCCTGCGCGGCTGCAAGATCCGCCTCCCCTACCCGTCCGTCGGCTCGACCGAGCAGGTGCTGCTGACGGCCGTCCTGGCCGAGGGCGTCACCGAGCTCAGCAACGCCGCGGTCGAGCCGGAGATCGAGGACCTCATCTGCGTCCTGCAGAAGATGGGCGCGATCATCTCCGTCGACACCGACCGGACCATCCGCATCACGGGTGTCGACCGGCTCGGCGGCTACAACCACAAGGCCCTGCCGGACCGTCTGGAGGCCGCGTCCTGGGCTTCCGCGGCCCTGGCCACCGGCGGCAACATCTACGTGCGCGGCGCCCAGCAGCGCTCGATGATGACCTTCCTGAACACCTTCCGCCGGGTCGGCGGGGCGTTCGAGATCGACGACGACGGCATCCGCTTCTGGCACCCGGGCGGCCCGCTCAAGGCCATCGCGCTGGAGACGGACGTCCACCCCGGTTTCCAGACCGACTGGCAGCAGCCGCTCGTCGTGGCCCTCACCCAGGCCTCCGGCCTGTCGATCGTCCACGAGACGGTCTACGAGTCCCGCCTCGGCTTCACCTCGGCGCTCAACCAGATGGGTGCTCACATCCAGCTGTACCGCGAGTGCCTGGGCGGCTCGGCCTGCCGCTTCGGCCAGCGCAACTTCCTGCACTCGGCGGTCGTCTCCGGCCCGACCAAGCTGCAGGGCGCCGACCTGGTCATCCCCGACCTGCGCGGCGGGTTCTCGTACCTCATCGCGGCGCTGGCCGCCGAGGGCACCTCGCGCGTGCACGGCATCGACCTGATCAACCGCGGCTACGAGAACTTCATGGAGAAGCTCGTGGAGCTCGGCGCGAAGGTCGAGCTGCCCGGCGGCGACCTCGTCTGACCTCGTCTGAGCCGTACCGCGCGCGTCGCGCACGCAGCAAGCCCCCCGGGCCCCGCACAGGGCCCGGGGGGCTTTCTCGTGGCCTCCCGCGGCCGGGTGGGGCACGCCATGGGCATACCGGGGCCCCGCCAAGGGCCCTGACGGGCCCTCACAGGGCCTGCCGGGCCGTCCCGGACCACCCGGGCCGGACCGGGTCCGGCGCGGCTCCCCCGGGCCCCGCGTCCAGTCCGCCAGCGTCCGCCCCCGTCCTGCCCCGGACAAGCCGAAGGGCGGCCACCCCGCCCGGGGATGACCGCCCATCGTCGTTCTGCGTACTACTGCCGTTCCAAAAGCCTGTGCGGCCCTCGGCGCCGGGGCAGGACTTACTTGCCCTTGGCGGCTTCCTTGAGCTTGGAGCCCGCGGAGACCTTCACGCTGTAGCCGGCCGGGATCTGGATGGGGTCGCCGGTCTGCGGGTTGCGCGCGGTGCGAGCGGCACGGTGGGTGCGCTCGAAGGTCAGGAAGCCGGGGATGGTGACCTTCTCGTCGCCCTTGGCGACAATCTCGCCAACGGTCTCGGCGAGCGCGGCCAGAACGGCGTCGGCGTCCTTGCGGGTCACCTCGGCGCGCTCGGACAGAGCGGCCACCAGCTCACTGCGGTTCATGTTGTACTCCCGTGTTCAACTTGCCTTAGAGGCGTGAGATCGAAGCCGATGCTGCCAGGGCCCTAGGACAGTCCCCGGACCCGGGTCTGAACGTCAGACCCTCTCGCCCGGTTACGCATCCTGCCCCCACCAGCGGCGGGAAAGCCAATCCGGCACCCGTCGGGGTCACACGAAAAGCGCCACAGTCACGCCGCGGTGACGCTCCGTCCATGCCTTCGCTCGCACGCCGCTGCGGACCGCGGACCCCGCGGGCATCCCCGCAACCCTAGAGGCGCCCCACCGGGCCCGCATCTCGCGACGCGCCGGGAGCGGCCCGCCGTGAGGGCTCTCACAGCGGGCGTCAGGAGCCCGACGAGCGGGCTTCAGGAGCCGGACGCCGCCTTGCGGACGGCGCCCGCGACCGCGCCGGCGACCTTGTCGTTGAAGACCGACGGGATGATGTAGTTCGCGTTGAGCTCGTCCTCGCCGACGACGTCCGCGAGCGCGCTCGCGGCGGCCAGCATCATCTCCGTGTTCACCGTGCGGGACTGGGCGTCCAGCAGACCGCGGAAGACACCCGGGAAGACCAGCACGTTGTTGATCTGGTTCGGGAAGTCGGAGCGGCCGGTGGCGACGACGGCGGCGGTCTGGCGGGCGACGGCCGGGTCCACCTCCGGGTCCGGGTTCGCGAGCGCGAACACGATGGCGCCTTCCGCCATGGCGGCGACGTCCTCGCCGGACAGCACGTTCGGGGCCGAGACGCCGATGAAGACGTCGGCGCCGACCACGGCCTCCTTCAGAGTGCCCGTGTAGCCCTCGGGGTTGGTGTTGTCGGCGATCCAGCGCAGCGGGGAGTCGGGGGCCGCGTCGACGAGGTCGGGGCGGTCCGCGTGCACGACGCCGTGGATGTCGGCGCTCACCGCGTTCTTGACGCCCGCCGCGAGGAGCAGCTTGAGGATGGCCGTGCCGGCCGCGCCGGCGCCCGACATGACGACCTTGACGTCGCCAACTGCCTTGCCCACCACGCGCAGTGCGTTGGTGAGGGCGGCGAGCACCACGATGGCGGTGCCGTGCTGGTCGTCGTGGAAGACGGGGATGTCGAGGGCCTCGCGCAGCCGGGCCTCGATCTCGAAGCAGCGCGGCGCGGAGATGTCCTCCAGGTTGATGCCCGCGAAGCCCGGGGCGATGGCCTTGACGGCGGCCACGATCTCGTCGGGGTCCTGGGTGTCCAGGCAGATCGGCCAGGCGTCGATGTCGGCGAAGCGCTTGAAGAGGGCCGCCTTGCCCTCCATGACCGGCATGGCGGCCATCGGGCCGATGTTGCCCAGGCCGAGCACGGCGGAGCCGTCCGTCACGACTGCGACGGTGTTGCGCTTGATGGTCAGGCGCCGGGCGTCCTCGGGGTTCTCGGCGATCGCCATGCACACGCGGGCCACGCCCGGGGTGTAGATCATGGAGAGGTCGTCGCGGTTGCGGATGGGGTGCTTGGACGCCATCTCGATCTTGCCGCCGAGGTGCATCAGGAAGGTTCGGTCGGAGACCTTGCCGAGGCTGACGCCCTCGATCCCGCGCAGCTTCTCGACGATCTCGTCCGCGTGGGCGGTGGAGGTCGCGGCGATGGTGACGTCGATCCGGAGCTTCTCGTGGCCGGAGGCGGTCACGTCGAGGCCGGTGACCGAACCGCCGGAGGACTCCACGGCGGTGGTGAGCTGGGAGACCGCGGTTCCGCTCGCGGGCACTTCCAGGCGGACCGTCATCGAATACGAGACGCTGGGCGCCGTTGCCATGGCCGTGTTTCCTCTTCTGTCCCTGGTTCGCTTAACACAGGGCCCCGCGCTGAACCGGCCGAGAACATGGCAGGTTCGGCAGGGACCTGTTGTCCGATCGTCCCACCTACCAGCCAGTACAAGGTAACCAGCTACAAATTTCGGAAAGACTCTTCCACCATACGAGATAGCAGGGGTGTTCGGAATGGTGGGTCCATACAAAACAGGTCCGCGCCCTCCACTGGTGGAGGGCGCGGACCTGGTGATTCGTACGTCTATGACACCGACCCGCCATGCTCGCCTCGCGGCAAGTGGTCGCTCTAAGCGACGAAGGTTGGGCCCGGGGGCTTGGATCGAGTCGGTGCCGTACTCAGGCTAACAAAGGATCGCCGAATGTGATCCCCCTGCTCGAAGTCGGTTCGCGCCACCACGCTCATGGCCGCGGACCATACGGATGTACGAGGCCCTGAGCAGGGCCGGAGCCACGCCGTGAACCGCCCCCGCGGGGCGGCCCCCTACGGCAGGAGCAGCTCCGGCACCCCGTCCGCGTCCGGCTTGTCCCGATCGGCGGAGACCACCGTCAGCTGCTGCGTCGCACGCGTCAGCGCCACGTACAGCACGCGCAGGCCCGCCGGGGACTCGTCCGCGATCTCCGCCGGGGAGACGACCACCGTGGCGTCGTACTCCAGGCCCTTGGCCTCCAGGCTGCCCAGCGCCACCGCCCGCGCGCCCAGGTCGGCGAGCCAGCCCGCGGCCTCCGCGCGCCGGTCCATGGCCACGACCACGCCGACGGTGCCGTCCACCTGCTCCAGCAGCCGCCTGGTCTCCTCGCGGACCGCGGCCCCCAGATCGCCCTCCGCAGCCGTGAACCGGGGCTGGAGGCCCGTGGAACGGACCGCCGACGGCGGCTCCATGCCGGGCATCGCCAACCGCAGCACGCGGGAGGCCACCTCGGCGACCTCCGCGGGGTTGCGGTAGTTGACCGTCAGCGTGAACCGGCGGCGCGGCCGGCTGCCCAGCGCCTCGTCGCGCGCCGCGGCCGCCTCCTCCGGATCGGTCCAGGAGGACTGCGCCGGGTCGCCGACGACCGTCCACGTGCCCATCCGGCCGCGGCGGCCCACCATCCGCCACTGCATCGGCGTCAGGTCCTGGGCCTCGTCCACGATGACGTGCGCGTACTCGGTGCGCTCCGCCGCGAGCCGCTCGGCCCGCTCCCACTGGGTCTCCTCGCGGACCGGCATCAGCTCCTCCAGCCCGCTGAGCTGGTCCAGCGGGTCCATCTCCCGCCTCCGCTTGGGCCGCGCCGGGGCACCGAGCAGCAGCTGGAGCTCGTCGAGGAGCGCCACGTCGTGCACCGACAGGGGGCCCTTGCCGTCCGGGCCCACCCGGCGCAGCGAACGGGCCAGCTGGCGGGTCTCGCGCGGGTTCAGGTCCCGCCGCGACCAGCGGCCCAGGTGGCGCTCGTCGGCCAGCGCGGCGAGCACGGTGCGCGGGGTCAGCTCGGGCCACCAGGCGTTCAGGAAGCCGATGAAGGCGTCCTCGGTGGAGATGTCCTCGTCGAAGGCGGAGCGCAGCTCGGCGGCCAGCTCCGGGTCGCTGTGCCGGCCGGCGCCGCCGGACTTCGCGTACAGGGCGTCGAGCAGCAGCTTGCGGGCGCGCGGGCGCAGCAGGTTGACGGGGGCGGTGCCGCTGAGGACGTTCTGCCGGATCCGGTTCAGCTCGTCGGCCTCCAGCTCCTGGCGGCGGCCGAAGGCCACCACGCGCAGCCGGTCGGGGGCGCCGCCGAGTTCGAGTACGCCCCGTACGGCCTTGCGGAGCACCTTCAGCATCCGGGAGGAGCCCTTGATGCGGGCCACGGCCGGGGAGTCGTAGGTGGTGGCCTCCGCGCCGTCGACGAGCGAGCCGAGCGCGCGGATGGCGACCTGGCCCTCCTCGCCGAGGGAGGGCAGCACGCCCTCGGTGTACGCGACGAGCAGCGGAGTCGGCGAGACGATCAGGATGCCGCCGGAGTAGCGGCGCCGGTCCTGGTAGAGCAGGTAGGCGGCGCGGTGCAGGGCGACGGCGGTCTTGCCGGTGCCGGGTCCGCCCGCGACCTCGGCGACGGAGGCGGCGGGCGCCCGGATGACCAGGTCCTGCTCGGCCTGGATGGAGGAGACGATGTCCCGCATCGAGTGCGTACGGGCCCGCCCGAGGGCGGCCATCAGGGCGCCGTCGCCGATGGCGGGGAGCTCCCGGCCGTCGAGGAACGCGGTGACCTCGGGGCGCATCAGGTCGTCCTCGACGCCCAGCACCTTGCGGCCCTTGGAGCGGATCACGCGGCGGCGCACGACGCGGCCGGGGTCCTTGGGCGTGGAGCGGTAGAACGGCGCGGCTGCCGGTGCTCGCCAGTCGATGACCAGCGGCGAGTAGTCGGAGTCCAGGACTCCGATGCGGCCGATGTGCAGGGTCTCGGCGACGTCGGCCGTGAGGTCCCCGCGGATCGCGTCGTCGGCGGGCTCGACGGAGGTGTACGCGCCGTCCGGGCCGCGCTCCCCGTCCTTGCCGAGCACCAGGTCGATGCGGCCGAAGAGGAAGTCCTCGAACTCGTTGTTGAGCCGGTTCAGGTGGATGCCCGCCCGGAAGACCTGCGCGTCCCGCTCGGCGAGTGCGCCGGGCGTCCCCACTTGGCCGCGCTGGGCGGCGTCGTTCATGAGGAACTCCGCCTCGTGGATCTTCTCCTCGAGGCGTCGGTACACGTGGTCGAGATGCGTCTGCTCGACCGCGATCTCCCGATCGCGGACGGAATCCGCCGTGCTGTCGACAGCGGCATTCTGCGCGGCCACCAAGGCCCCCTTCTGACGTGCATGGGCGACCGTCAACCGTACGCGAACCGGCCCCCTGTCCGCACGCCCGTTCCGGAACCGGTCTCGCTGAGTGATACGCCCGCTACCGGGATCCGGACGCGAGGGCCCGGCGGCGGTGCCGGGCGACGCGCTCGCGGTTGCCGCACAGCTCGCTGGAACACCAGCGGCGCCGGTGGCCGCGGGAGGTGTCCAGGTAGACGCGGGTGCAGCCGTCGCCCTCGCAGGCCCGCAACAGCGCCAGGTCGCCGGGGTCGGTCAGCAGCTCGACGGCGTCCCGGGCGACGGCCGCGAGCAGCGCGCCGCATTCCACGCCGCCGCACAACTCGCGGACCAGGTGCCCCTCTTGGTCCCGAACGGCACACAGGCCCGGGGGTGGTCCGGCGGCCAGCGCGTTGACCCGGGCGAGGGCGTTCTCGTCCGGGTCGGCGCCGGCGAGCTCCGCCCGTACGAGGGTTTCCACGTCGCCGCGCAGGGCCCGGAAGGCCGCCGCCCAGTCGGGCCCCACCCGGGCCAGCGGTGTCCGGTCGGGCACCAGCCCGGCGCCGGCGAGCCACACCCGCAGCTCGTCACCGTCCGGGATCCCCTCGTGCGGGGTGAAGGTGGCCACCAGGTCCAGACAGACGCGCCCGGAATCGAACCGCATGCCGTCAGCCTCCCGTCGTGGGGTGCCGTACCAGATTGCCCGTCCGCCGCCTGCGGGGGAACCCCCCGAACCGGTACCTCCGGTG
Source organism: Streptomyces sp. NPDC048424 (assembly GCF_040651555.1). NCBI lineage: Bacteria > Bacillati > Actinomycetota > Actinomycetes > Kitasatosporales > Streptomycetaceae > Streptomyces > Streptomyces sp. NPDC048424. The sequence continues at coordinate 22,826 of NZ_JBEZKE010000055.1, forward strand.
GCCGGGGCCGCGCAAATCCAGCCCCGCCGGCGTTTGAGGCGCGGGGTCTGGGGCGGAGCCCCAGGAAACCCGGCTCCGCCGGGCACCGGGCTCCGCCCGGACCCTCCCCCAGACTTCGTCCGGGGGGACCCCCAC